>NZ_JAWCTQ010000014.1:0-146668 GCF_032423885.1 Streptomyces tamarix
CCCCGCCCCCGGCGCGTCCGACCGGTCGGACGCTTCGCCACAGGTCGCGACAACCACCCGGCGCACATGGCGGTGGCACCCCGCGCCGGCCCGGGACCGGCACCGCGCGGGCCCCCGCGCCACCGCCGCGGACCGCGGGCCGGCGACGGTGTCCACAAGGCGCTCATTTGTCAGCCGACTGTGATCGAACGAGATGACGCCGGCATCGGCCGCGTACGAGGATGGGGCCATGCCAGACATCCCCCCCAGCAGCGCTCTTCCCCGCCAGGTGGCGGACGCCTTCGTGGACGCCCTCGTCGAACTCGACCCGGTCACCGGCACGTACCTGGGCGTACGGGAGAGCTACGCGCTCCTGCCCGACTTCTCCCCCGCCGGCCAGGAGGAACTCGCCTCCCTGGCCCGTGACACGCTCGCCCGGCTCGACAAGGCCGAACTGGTGCCGGGCGCCGACAGCGACGTGGAGCGCCGCTGCGGGCGGCTCCTGCGGGAGCGGCTCACCGCCGAACTGGCCGTCCACGAGGCGCAGGAGGGCCTGCGCACCGTCAGCAACCTCCGGTCCCCGGCGCACAGCGTGCGCATGGCGTTCACCGTGACGCCCACGGAGACGGAGGAGGACTGGGCGGCCGTCGCCGAGCGGCTGCGGGCCGTGCCGGCCGCGCTCGACGGGTACCGCGAGTCGCTGGCGCTCGGCCTGGAGCGGGGGCTGCCGGGCGGCCCGCGCGCGACGGCGACGTTCGTCGACCAGCTCACCGCGTGGTCCGGCGGCGGCACGGGGGGCCGGAGCGGCTGGTTCGAGGAGTTCGCCGCGGCCGGGCCCTCCGCGCTGCGCGTGGAGCTGGACACGGCGGCGCGCGGCGCGACCGCGGCCGTCGCGGAGCTGCGCGACTGGATGCGCGACGTGTACGCGCCGGCCGTGGCGGGCGCCCCGGACACGGTGGGCCGCGAGCGGTACGCCCGCTGGTCGCGCTACCACAACGGCACCGACTTCGACCTGGACGAGGCGTACGCGTACGGCTGGGACGAGTACCACCGCATCCTCGGTGAGATGCGGAAGGAGGCCGCCCGGATCCTCCCCGGCGCCGGCCCCTGGGAGGCGCTGGCCCACCTCGACGAGCACGGGACCCACATCGAGGGCGTCGAGGAGACCCGCGTCTGGCTGCAGGGGCTGATGGACGAGGCGATCGACGCCCTCGACGGGACGCACTTCGAACTCGCCGACCGGGTACGGCGCGTCGAGTCGCGCATCGCGCCCCCCGGCAGCGCCGCCGCCCCGTACTACACGGGCCCCTCCGAGGACTTCTCCCGCCCCGGCCGGACCTGGCTGCCCGTCAACGGCGAGACGCGCTTCCCGGTGTACGACCTGGTGTCGACGTGGTACCACGAGGGCGTGCCGGGCCACCACCTCCAGTTGGCGCAGTGGGCGCACGTCGCGGACCGGCTCTCCCGCTACCAGGCGACCGTCGGGATGGTGAGCGCCAACGCGGAGGGCTGGGCGCTGTACGCGGAGCGGCTCATGGACGAGCTGGGCTTCCTGCCCGACCCGGAGCGGCGCCTGGGCTACCTGGACGCGCAGATGATGCGGGCGTGCCGGGTGATCGTGGACATCGGCATGCACCTCGGCCTGGGGATCCCGGCGCACTCGCCGTTCCGGCCGGGCGAGCGGTGGACGCCGGAGCTGGCGCAGGACTTCTTCCAGCGGCACAGCAGCCGCCCGCCGGCGTACGTGGAGAGCGAGATGGTCCGCTACCTGTCGATGCCGGCGCAGGCCATCGGGTACAAGCTGGGCGAGCGGGCCTGGCTGCTGGGCCGGGAGAACGCCCGCAAGGCGCACGGTGCCGCGTTCGACGCGAAGAAGTGGCACATGGCGGCGCTCTCCCAGGGCCCGCTCGGCCTGGACGACCTCGTCGACGAGCTGTCCCGGCTCTGAGGCCCGCCCGCGTGGTCAGCAGCCGCAGTCGCCGGCGGCGACGGGCGCGGTGAGGGGGTCGGCGTCCCGGCTGCGCCGGCCCTCCCACGTCTCGTACGGGAACCCCTCGCGGACCCAGTACTCGAAGCCGCCGAGCATCTCCTTGACCCGGTAGCCGAGTTCGGCGAGGGCGAGGGCGGCGCGGGCCCCGCCGTTGCAGCCGGGGCCCCAGCAGTAGGTGACGACCGGGACGGCCTTGTCGAGCAGTCGCTCGGCCTGCTCGGGGATGAGCGCGGTCGGCAGGTGGACGGCGCCGGGGACGTGCCCCTGGTCCCACGCCTCGGTGGAGCGGGAGTCGAGGACGACGAACCCGGGGTCGCCGTCCTCGGCGAGGGCGGCGGCGACGTCGGAGGGGTCGGTGTGGAACGCCAGGCTCGCGGCGAAGTAGGCGGCGGCCGCCGCGGGCGCGGCGGGCGGCACGCGCAGCACGGGGTGGGCGGCGCGGGTGGCCGCGGCGGGGGTCGTCGGGGCCGTGGCGTTCTCGGGGTTCGTGTTCATGCGGAGAATCTACGGCTGATGATCATTTCGGTGAAGTGGTGATCCCCGGCCGTTCCCCCGTCCTGCCGGGAAACCCCCTCTGTTCCCCGTCCGTGTGACGGGACTCTCGCCGGACACCCCCGGCCGGCGCGTCCTCCGGGCCCCGCGGCAGCCCCCGTGACAGGCCCTGCGACCGGCCCGCTTCGAAGGCCGCGCCTGGAGGGACCGGCATCGCTCCGTCGCCCGGGGTCCGCCCGCCGCCCGCGCCTTCCGCGCCCCGCGACGACCGGTGCGGGATCCGGAAGGCACGGCACAGGAACGAGCCCCCGCCGGACCGTCCGCGGCCCGCGGGCGCACCTCACCACCCGGACCGGCGCCTGCCCCACCTGCCACCACGACGTCCCCGCGCCCGTACGAATCCGACCGAGCCCCACCGGCACCGACCCGGCGGCCGTGGATCCCTCCGACGGAACCGGCGCGGGCACGCGGACGGCCCGAGCCGCTCGCCGCCGAAAGGACGGCGAGCGGCTCGGGGCGCGAGGAGGGGCCGGGCGCATCGCCGGGCCTTCTTCCTCCGGCCGCGGGGAGAGGCAGCCGCGGCTCTCGTACGCCGCCCGCCCCGCGCCCTTCACCCGTCGTGCGCAGCGGGGACTCCGGACCCGCCCGGCCGTTCCCCGAGTGGGGTCAGGGCTTGACGACCACCTTCCCGGCGGCGTCACCGGCCGCCATGCGCATCAGCCCGGCCGGCACGACGTCCTCCAGGCCGATGACCGCGTCGAGCGACGTGGAGGCGATCTGCGGATGGTCGTCGAGCAAGGCGAGCGCCTCCGGCAGATCCTGGTCACAGATGTGCACCTTCGACGTCGACATCCGGATCTCGTCGAGGACGAGCCTGGTCAGGTCCAGGGGCGACGGGTCGCGGTGCAGGCCGACCAGCCGGATGTGGCCGCCGCGGCTCACCGCTCTCATCGCGGTTCCGAGGCCCTGGGGGACGCCGGAGGTCTCGATGACGACGTCCGCGCCGTCGCCGCGGGTGGCCCGCCGGATCGCGGTGGCGGCGTCCTGCCGGGACGCGTCGATGAGGAGGGAACAGCCGCTCCGCCCGGCGATCTCCAGGCGTGCCGTCGAGACGTCGACGCCGATGGTCTCGATGCCCCACGCGGTGCAGGCGGCCACGACCAGCGAGCCGATGCCGCCCAGCCCGATCACCGCGACCCTCGTACCCGGTTCGGCCCCGGTGCCCCGTACCGCGTGCAGGGCGACGGCGAGCGGCTGGGCCATGATGGCGACGTCCGCCGGGCAGTTCCCGACGGAACGGCTGATGCGCGCGGGCACGTTCACCCGCTGGGCGAGACCGCCGTCCACGTGCAACCCCACCGTGTAGTACCCGGCGCAGAGGTTGGTCCGTCCCGCGCGGCACCACCGGCACGTCCCGCAGGAGACGCCGGAACCCGGCACGACCACGTCGCCGACGGCCAACCCGGTGACCTCCGCGCCGACTTCCACCACCCGCCCGACCATCTCGTGGCCGATGACCAGCGGGCCGACGTGGCCGCTGGCGGGGTGCGGGGCGGTGAGGGGGATCAAGTGCGGCCCCGTGGCGAACTCGTCCGCGTCGGTCCCGCAGATGCTGGCCCGCAGGACCTCCAGTTGGATCTCGTGTGCCGCCGGCGGCGGTGGATCGGGCCATTCCTGCACGCGGACGTCGCGTTGCCCGTGGTACACGGCAGCTAGCATCGGTCTGCTCTCTCTCGGGTTCGGGGAAGCTACGGTGGGCCCGACCGCGCCCGGCCGGTGGGGGAAGGCAGGCGCCGGAGGTCACTCCAACCCGAGGGCCTGGCGCATCGGGCGCAGCTTCGCGAGCGTCTCCTCGTACTCTTCCTGCGGGTCGGAATCGGCGACGATGCCGCAGCCCGCGTAAAGGGAGGCGGTGTTGTCGCGGACCAGCGCGCAGCGTATGGCGACGGCGAACTCGCCCTGCCCTGAGGTGTCGGTCCAGCCGATGGTGCCTCCGTACCACCCGCGTTCGAGGCCCTCGTTCTGCTTGAGCCAGCCGAGGGACTCCTCGCGCGGGTGTCCGCCGAGTGCGGGCGTGGGATGGAGGCGTTCGACGAAGTGCAGGATCCCCAGGCCGGGCCGGATGCCGCGCCCCTCCACCACCGTGGCCAGGTGCTGGACGTTCGCCAGTTTGAGCACGGTCGGCCCGCTTCCCGCTTCGACGTGCGCGCACGTGGGGTGCAGGGCGTCGACGAGCACGCGCACCACGACGTCGTGTTCGTGCTGGATCTTGGCGCTGTCCGTCAACTGCTTCTCGAGTTCGGCGTCGAGTCCGGCTGTCGCACCGCGGGGGGCGGTGCCCGCGAGACCGAGGGCGTGCACGTTCCCGCCGCTCAGGCGCACCAGGTATTCGGGGGTGGCACCGATGAAGGTGCGCGCGCCGTGTCCGACGGCGAACAGCGTGGCATCGGGGTAGGTGCGGCGCAGCCTCTCCAGCGCCGCCGGAAGGTCGAAGGGCACGTCAGTGGTCACCGTGACCTCGCGGGCGAGGACCACCTTCTCGAAAGCGCCGCTTCGGATGCGGTCGACGGCTTGCCCGACCAGGTCCTTCCACTGCTCGGCCGGCGGCAGGTCACGGAAGGCCGGAGACGTGCGGGACGGTGGCGGTGTGCCGTCGGCGCGGGTGGCGGTTTCCTCGGGCACGCATTGCTCGGCCAAGTGGACCAGGGACTTGGCGGTCTGCTCGGGGTCGTCGTCCGGGTGGACGACGGCGTTGAGGCGCAGTTCCGCCATCGGGTACAGGGCGGCGGAGCCGCGCACCTGCAGGGCCGGCACCCACATCAGTGCTTCGGGCAACGGAGTGGCCGGCGACTCCGCCGCGGCGGCGGCGTCCGCGGCGGCGAAGGAGAAGCCGCCGACCAGGAGGGGGCCCTGGCCGGTGGGCAGGTCGTCACCGGGGTGTCCGCCGGTCACCGAGTCGTGGAGCAGTCGCTCCCAGGACTTCCGGGTCGCCGGGATGCGGCTGTCGCCGTGGGCCGTCAGATCGTGCGCCGTGCCGAGCGCGACGAGCGAGCCGCGGTCCCATGCCGACTGCCACAGCAGGGACCTGTCGGTATGGACGCGGCCGTGGCTCCACAGGGCGATGGGGTCGACGTGGCGCAACCGCGTGGCCCAACTGGCGAGAACGGGGCGCCGCTGTCGCCGTGCGGCCCGTGCGGCGCGCCGGCACACGTCGAGGAGGTCGTCCTGGGAGGCGTGCCCGAGCAGGGGCAGGGCGGTGGCCCCGGACAGAGCGGGCACGGTCAGTACACCCCTTCCACGACGGAGGAGGTGGCTTCCGTGGCCAGCGGCCGGACATCGGCCACGCCGTCCTGCGGGTAGGCGGCCGTGGGCTCGATGCGCAGCGCCGAGTCGCGCTCCAGCGTCCACGGCAGCAGCAGGTCCCGGGAGAGCAGGCTGATCCTCGCCTGCCCCCGCTCGCCGTAGGCCACCTCCCGGGTGGTGTCCTGCGGGTCCACCAGCCGTACGCGGCTGAAGGGGTGGTACGGGACGAAGACGCACCGTTCCCCGCCGTCGTCCGGGGTTCTGGGCCGCTGGGGGGCTATGCCCATCATGGTGTTGCCGTAGAGGCCGACCACCGCCGCGTCGGGGAAGACCTCGGTCTCCAGGAGGTGGAGCGTCTCGGCACCGATGCTCGTGCCGGCCCAGATGATGCCGCGGACGCGGCTGCGGACCAGGTCGAGTACCTCGTCGCGGGCGGCGATGGCCTCCAGGACCGGTGGCGTGGCGAAGAGGACGGCGACGGGCTGGGTGCGCAGGATGTCGAGGGCCTGGTCGAGGATGTGCTGGACGTAGCGGACCACGTCGTCGGCCTGCCGCTGCTTCGCCCGCTGCTTGACCCAGCGCGGGTCGAAGTCGATGTAGTGGCAGAAGGTCCGGCGCATGTGGGCGAGCAGACCTATCGAACGGCCCACGATGTGCGGTCCGGTGGGCCCGATGTGCAGCCAGTGGCCGGCGCCCTCACCGGGTACGCCGTGCTCTTCGAGGACCGTGCTCACCCAGTGGACGCCGGCGCGCCGGGAGTGCGACTCCACGATGCGCTTGGGCCGGCCGGTGGTGCCCCCGCTGTCGAAGACCTGGAAGTCCCACGCGGACCGGTCGATGCCCGCGGGCACCAGGGCGTCGACGGGAACGTCCCGCCACTCCTCGCTGACGTCGGGGAAGCGGTCGAGGTCGGCCCAGGTCCGGATGTCGCGCAGCGGGTCGAAGGGGAGCTCCGCGGCCCGTTTGACCCAGAACGGTGATCCGGTGGAGGGGGAGAAGTGCCACTCCATCGCGGCCTGGACGAAGTCGTCCGGGGAGAGATCGGCGGTGAACGGCTCGAACGTGTCCTTGGACATCCTCTGCCTCCGGGGGTCAGACCTGGGTCAGGTAGGGGGAACGCGGCTGGGCGAGAGTGCGCCCGACGGCTTCCACGACCGGCTTGAGCTGCTCCATGAGGTCGGCGAACTGGGCACCGTCGAGTGCCTGGGCCCCGTCGCACAGGGCGGCTCGCGCATCGGTGTGGACATCGATCAGCAGGCCGTCCGCGCCGCAGGCGGCGGCGGCCAGGGACATGGGCCGGACGAGGTGCGGACGGCCCGTGCCGTGGCTGGGGTCGACGACCACCGGCAGGTGGGTGAGGCGTTTCGCCTCGGCGACCGCGCTCAGGTCCAGCGTGAAACGCGTGCTGCGCTCGTAGGAGCGGATGCCCCGCTCGCACAGCACCACGTCCCCGTTGCCCATGTGCATGAGGTACTCGGCGGCGAGCAGCCACTCCTCGACGGTGGCCGCCATGCCGCGCTTCAGCAGGACCGCCCGGCCGGACTTGCCGGCCTCGCGCAGCAGGGTGAAGTTCTGCATGTTGCGCGCGCCGATCTGGAGCATGTCGCTCTCTTCGGCGACCCGTTCCACGTCCTCGGGCGTGACGACCTCGGTGACCACGGGCAGACCGGTGCGGCTGCGCTGCTCGGCCAGCAGTGCCAGGCCCGCGACTCCCAGTCCCTGGAAGCTGTAGGGCGAGGTGCGCGGCTTGAACGCGCCACCCCGCAGCATCGCGGCACCGCCGGCCACCACGGCATCCACGACGGTTGTCATCTGTTGTTGGTTTTCCACCGCACATGGACCGGCGATCACCACGAATCCCCTGCCGCCGATGACCGGCCCGTCCGCCCCGGCCACGGCCACTCGGGTGTCCTGCGGCAAGAAGTGGCGGCTGGTCAGTCTCTGCGGACCGGGGGGCAGCACCACGCGGTCGACACCGCCCGCGGCTTGCACGGCGGACGCCAGTTCACGGGTTCCGGGCTCCTCCGCGACCAGTACCGTGGCGCTCCCTGCCGCCCCGAACACGGGGTGCAAGCCGTTTTCCCTGAGTAGCGTGCCCACCTTTTCGGCTTGGTCCTGCGTTGCCTCTCGGCTCATCACCACAATCATGGATGCCTTCCATGGGGCTGTCTGCGCGGGCTGTCCGGCGCTGCTCACAGGGGGAGCGGAGAGCGGGGGACGATCCCGCGCCGCGCCTCGACAGGGCTCTTGCGAACGGGCCGATCCTCCATCGCCGAACCAGGCGTGTCAATGGGGGTTGTCAACTCACGTTAATGGTGCTCAAATCGCTGTGCCCCTCCGGCCGGGGAACGGCCGGCACGCACCGCCTATGGGAGGCGCAAGTGAAGATGATCGACATCAGCCAGGGTTGGTACGACGGGATGCCCTCGTACGATGCGCCCTGGTACCCGAAGTTCGGCGTGCGGCGGGCCATGAGCCCCGAGACCGACCCGTCGAAGACCGGGCGCACCTTCTCCGACCTGCAGCTCTTCCCGCACAACGGCTCCCACGTGGAGTCCGGTTTCCACTTCTACGAGGACCGCGAGAAGATCGACGAGGTCCCGCTGGAGACGTTCGTCGGCCGGGTCTGCATCGCCGATCTCTCGCACAAGCGCGATCTCGAACCGGTCACCGGCGAGGACCTGGACAAGGCGCTGCACGAGGTGTGGCAGCCGGGGGACCGCCTGCTGATCCGCACCGACCACCCCAACCGCTACCTGGGGCGCGAGGACTACTGGGACAACCCGCCCTACCTCACCGTGTCCGCCGCCGACTGGGCGGCGGACAACAACGCGGTGCTCGTCGGCATGGACTGCATCACCGAACGCCCCGACGACCGCAGCGGCCAGGTGCACCGGCGGCTGCTCGCGGCCGGCATCCCGATTCTGGAGAACATCCAGAACCTCGACCAGATCAGCGTGCCCGTCGCCCACCTCATGGCGCTCCCCATCAAGATCGCCGGTGTCGAGGCGGCTCCGGTGCGAGCGGTCGTCTTCGAGGGCTGGCCCGTCTGACGGGTGTCCGTGTGCTGAGCCCCGGTCGGTGACGGCCCGCATCGGAGGAAATGACTGACGTGTTGTCCATACCCCTAGTTCGCCAAGGCGTTGAGAGCACTTCGCGCGACACGCACGTGCTGCACTCCGTCACCGGAGCGGCCCTGGCGACCGTCCACGAGGCCCCTCCCCTGTTGACCCGGCTGACCGCCAAGGCCATGCACGCGGTTCCGGAGCCCGACGCCGAGGAACTGGCCTCGGTGCTGGCCGAGGCGGGCCGGATCTTCGCCACGGAGACGATCGCGGGGCAGACCCCCGAGGACTACTGCCGACAGCAGTCCCTGGCCTCCGGGGTACCCATCGGCGTCCCGGTCCGCACGCTGGCCCGGCTGGAGCACGAGTGCGGGCTGCTGCCCGATGTGGTCGGCGAGCAACGGCCCGTCGGCGCCGCCCCGGGCCGACCGGCCCGCTGGGTCCGGCGGGGTTCCCTGCTCGGCGTGATCGCGCCGAGCAACCACCCGACCACCCACCTCGGTTGGCTGAAGGCCGTCGCCCTGGGCTACGGCGTCGCGGTGCGTCCGGGCGCACGCGATCCGATCACGCCCCTGCGGCTGGTCAGGGCGCTGCTCCAGGCCGGGCTCCCCGCCCGTCTGCTGAGCCTGCTGCCCGGCTCGCACTCCGCTGCCGACACGCTCATCACCGCCGCGGACCTGGCGCTGGTGTACGGCGGCGAGGCCATGGTGGCCCGGCTGCGCGGCGACAGCCGCGTCCTGGTCCACGGGCCCGGCCGCAGCAAGATCCTCGTGGACGCCCCCGTCGACGACGGCCTCCTCGACCACCTCGTGGGGGAGATCGCCGAGGACGGCGGGGTCCGCTGCACCAACACCAGCGTCGTCCTCACCTCGGGCGACCACCGCGCGCTCGCCGCCGCGCTGGCCGAGCGGCTGGCGGCACTGCCCGTACTGCCGGTGACCGATCCGGACGCCGCCCTGCCGGCCCGGCGGCTCAAGGAGGCCCTGGCCCTGCGGCAGGCGCTCGCCGCTGCCGCCGACGGCGCACCGGACCTGACGGAGGCGTACTACGACGGTGACCCGACACCGCTCGTCGACGGCGACGCGGCCGCACTGCGGCCCGCCGTGGTGTGCGTGGACCGGTCCGACCACCCCGGTCTGCGCACCGAACTCCCCTTCCCCTGCGTCTGGGTGGCGCCGTGGCGCGCGGCCGAGGGGGTCGCGCCGCTGCGCGACTCGCTGGCCGTGACGCTGATCGGCACGGATCCGGCCCTGGCGGAGGAGGCACTGCGGACGCCGTCGATCCACACGGTCGTCCACGGGCGCGTCCCCGGCTGGTGGCGCGATCCGTACCTGCCTCACGAGGGCTACATCGGCCAGTTCCTGAAGGTGGTACGCGGCTACGCGGTACCGGGCGAGGAGAGCGCATGACACTCCAGGGCAAACGCATCGTGGTCACCGGGGCCTCCGGGGACCTCGGCAGGGCCATGGCCCGCAGGTTCCTCCAGCTCGGTGCCGACCTCGCCCTCCAGTACCGCAGCGGCTCCGCCGCCCTCGACCCGGTCCTCGAAACGGCACGGGAGGCGGGTCGTGAAGCGTTCGCGGTCGCGGCGGACCTCTCGGAGCCGGACGGCCCCGAACGGCTGGCGGCCGAGGTCCTGCGGCGGTGGCCGTCGGTGGACGGGCTGGTGAACAACGCCGGCGGGTCGCGGCCGGAGCCGTTCGAGACGATCAGCCTGGAGGCTTGGGAGCAGGCCCTGCGGCTCAATCTGACCGCCCCGTTCCGGCTGATCCAGCTACTGCTGCCGGCACTGCGCGAGGACGGCGGCTCGGTCGTGAACGTATCCAGCGTCGCCGCCCTGACCGGCGGCGCGTTCGGGCCGCAGTACGCCGCGAGCAAGGCCGGCCTGATCGGGCTGACCCGTAGCGCCGCCCGGGACCTCGGGGTCCACGGCGTCCGGGTGAACGCCCTCGCGCCCGGGCCGGTGGATTCGCTGATGACCTCCTCGCTGGACGGCCCGGTCCTCGACGGCATCATCCGCACCACCGCCATGCGCCGGCTGGTCGACCCCCTGGAGGTCGCGGACGCCGCCGCCTTCTTGCTGGGCCCCGGGACGGCGGTGACCGGACAGACCCTCGTCGTGGACGCCGGACGCCACTTCATCTGACGGTCCATCGGAAACTCTCGGCATCGCCAACGATATGGAGACTGTGACATGTACGTACTCGGCATCAACCTGAGCCACGACCGTGCCGCATGCCTGCTGCGGGACGGACGGATCGTGGCGGCGGTCGAAGAGGAGCGACTGGACCGGCTCAAGCACTCCGAGGGCTTCATCATCCACGGGCACTTCGAGAAGCTGTCGAAGGTCCTGCCGATGAAGGCGATCACCTACTGCCTGGACGCGGCCGGCATCGGCATCGACGACGTGGACGTGGTCGTCGGCAACCGGCCGCTGGGCGACGAGGCCCGCGAACGGATCCTGCGGGAGCTGCCGATCCGCGACAAGAGCAAGGTCCACAGCCTGCCGATGCCGTCGCACCACCTCACCCACGCCTACGCCGGCTACCTCGCCTCCCCCTTCGACGAGGCGGCGGTCCTGGTCGTGGACGGCGTGGGCAGCAAGGTGCCGGGAACCGGGCGCATCGAGAAGCACACCATCTTCGACGGCGACGGCACCTCGTTGCGGCGGGTTCACGCCGAGACCTTCCCGGAGGACTGGAGCGAGGTGGGGCTCGGGCTCTTCTACAGCTTCTTCTCCGCGAAGCTCGGATTCGTCACCCGCTGGGGCCACCCCACCTTCGGCGACTTCGGTTGCGGCGGCTACACCGAGGCCGGCAAGACCATGGGACTGGCTCCCTACGGCCGGCCCCGGCCCGAATGGCAGCGGCTGCTCACCGTCAAGGAGGGCAACGTGGTGATTCGTACGGAGGACATGGAGAAGGCGTGGGACTCCTGGTACGCCTCCGACGGTGACGGCTACGACGCCAAGCAGAAGGGCTCCTGGCAGCACCAGTTCGCCAAGGACGTCGCCTACAAGATCCAGGCCGAGACCGAGGAGGCGATGCTGGAGCTCGCCCGGTACGCCCACGAGGTGACCGGCCGGAGCAAGCTCTGCCTCACCGGCGGCGTCGCCCTCAACTCCGTCGCCAACCAGCGGATCGTCGCCGAGGGCCCCTTCGACGAGGTCTACATCCTGCCGCCGGCCGGTGACGCGGGTACCGCGATCGGTGCCGCCTACTACGGGTACTACTCGATCGCGGGTGGTACCGAGCGGCACCCCGTGCGCTCGGGATCGACCGGTCGCCACTACTCGGACCAGGAGATCGAGCAGGCCGTGCGGGCGGCCGGCGAGAAGGTCGAGTCGCGCCGGGCCACGGTCGCCGAGGTCGCCGCGCTCCTCGCCGAGCACCGTCTGGTCGGCTGGTTCCAGGGCGGTTCGGAGATCGGTCCGCGGGCCCTCGGCCACCGCAGCATGCTCGCCGATCCGCGCCACCCCGAGGTGCGCGACTACCTGAACGAGGTCGTCAAGCACCGCGAGGTCTTCCGGCCGTTCGCGCCCTCGGTCCTGGGCGAGGAAGCGGACGCGTGGTTCGAGATGCACGGGGACAGCCCGTTCATGCTGCTCGTGCCCGAGGTCCGGGAGGGCCTCCGGACGCAGGTTCCGGCCATCACCCACGTGGACGGCACGGCGCGGGTGCAGACCGTCGAGCCGGACGTCAACCCGCGCTACCACGAGCTGATCTCGCACTTCGCCGAGCTCACCGGGGTGCCGCTGGTGCTGAACACCTCGTACAACGACGCCGGTGAGCCCATCGTGGAGACGCCCGCGGACGCCGTCAGGACGTTCCTGAACACCGAGCTCGACCACCTCTACATCGGCGATCTGCTGCTGACCAAGCCGGGCCGTGAGCTCCCGGAGCGGCACCCGAGTCGGCGGCCCCTGGCATGAGGGCGCCGCAGGGCCGGTCCGCCGCGACCAAGCGCCTGCTCGACCAGGTGCTCGACGAGCTGCTCGACGCGGTCGACCGGCGCGATCCCCTGGACTCGGCCATCGTCTCGGCGGTCGAAGGAGCCGCGCTGATCGCGCAGGCGGCCGAGGAGGCCGGGCTGGACGCGGACGACGGCGGGGACGAGGCCGTGGAGCTGGCGAGGGAGGCCCTCGGCGCGATGCGGGCCTCCGTGATCGCCACCACCGTGTCGGTACGGGCCCTGGCGGACCGGCGGCGGGAGCGGGCGGTCGCCGGGTCCGCCGGCCGCAGAGGGTGAAGCACGAGACGGCACACCGGCCGACGGTCCCGTTGGTACGACGCGAAGGAGGCTCCTCCCCCATGGCCTCGAAGGCCCTCGCACCGAACGTGTGCCACGACGCTCCGCCCCGGCAGAACGTCCCCGTGGCGGACGGCCGCCCGACCCTCCTCCTGGTGGGTGACGAGAGCGACGACCACGGCGGCTGGACCCGGCACCGCATCGAACGCCGCTACCGTCTGCTGTCCGTGCCCGCGGGGGGCGGCGGGCAGGCCGTCGTCCCGTCCGGCGCGAGGGGCGTCGTCACCTTTCAGGAGGCCGCCGCGGACCGGGCGCTCTCCCTCGCGGAGGGTGCCGGTCTGCCCACGGCGGCCCTGTGGACGGTCGTGCGCCGCCGGGCCGCGGCCACCCGCGGGGACACGCCGTCCACACCGTTCGGGGGGTCCGCTCCCGGCACCGCGCTGACGGCCGTGGTCGTCAGCGCGGTCGTGGACGGCGTGCCCTCCCCCCTGTTCGTGGCGCGTCCGGAGGGGGAAGCCGGGGACAGCGGTTACGTGGTGGAGGCCGCCGATCCGCTGCTGCGCCACGGGGGCGTCGCCGGGGCGGTCCGCGCCGCGCACCGGGAACCCGGCGTCCGCGGCGGCCTCACCGCCACCGAGGTCCACGTGGCCGGGCGGGGCGCCGGCAGGCAGGCCGCGTACTCGCGCGTCTTCGGTCTGCTCGGCACGGACCCCCTGCTGCGCGCCGGCTCACTCGCCACGGGGATCGACTGCCCGATGGTCTGGGCCGACCTCGCCGCGGGAGCCGAACCCGATCCCACCCCGCGCCGGAACGGCGCTGCCGCAGTGCGCTTCACCGGTTCGGAACCTGAACACCCCTTCGCTGCGGCAGACTTGGACGTCCATGAGCTGCCGGGCGGCATCTGGGAGATCCACCCCATCGCGGCGGGGAACAGCGCCGGCGAACGGGGCCCCGCCTCCCGGGTGCTTTTCGCCGTCGCGGTCGGTGAGGACGCGGTGGCCTGCCGGCGTGCTCTCGACCTCGCCTCCGGCACTCTGCGGCTGCGGCACCGCCCCCGGCCCACGGACACCGACGAACGGAACCAACGGAGAACTCATGCCTGAATCCCGCGTACTGCTGATGATCGCGGCCTCCCAGAACCCGGACCTGCTGCGCACCCCGCACGAGATGGGCCTGGAAGTGGTGCTCGCCGCCGCGACGCCCCCGGCGGACGACAGCCTCTACGACGTCCACCTGGCCGTGGACGAGTTCGACGAAGAGGCGGTGCTCGCCGCGGTCCGCGGCCACCTCGCGCGCGACGGCCGCGTCGACGCCGTGGCCACCTTCCACGAGGGCTCCCTGCACGTGGCGGCCCGGGTCGCGGCCGAACTGGGCCTGCCGGGCAACTCGCCGGAGGCGGTGCGCGCCATGCGCGACAAGTTCCTGACCGGGCAGCGGCTCACGGAGGCCAAGGTGCCCACCCCCGGAACCCGGGTGGCCACCACCTTCGCCGAAGCCCAGGAGGCCGCGGCCGAACTGGGCTTCCCCCTGGTCCTCAAGCCGCAGGCCAGCGCGTCCAGTCAGGGCGTGACCAAGGTGTCGGACGAGACGGAGCTGAAGGCGGCGTTCGACAACATCACCGGGCTCTTCGAACCCGACGCCTTCCACGACGGCGCGTACTCCGTTCCCAACGTCGCCCATATCTACGCCTATCCGCAGGCGGACGGCGTGCTGATACAGGAGTACGTATCGGGCGAGGAGTTCGCCGTGGACCTCGTGTACGGAGGCGGTGAGTACCGCCTGCTGGCCATTCACGACAAGCCGTACCCCTTCGCGGAACCGCACTTCATCGAGGGCGCGTACGCCACTCCGTCGGCCCTGTCACGAGACGAGCAGGCCCTGCTGCTCGACACCGCCGTCGCCGCGCTGAAGGCACTGGGCGCGACGGTCGGCGGAGCCCATGTGGAACTGCGGCTCACCGACGGGGGCCCGAAGATCATCGAGGTGAACGGGCGTCTGGGCGGCACCACCGCCTTCGTCCAGGAGTCGATCCGGGAATCGACCGGCGTGTGGGGCCCCCGTGAGTACCTGCGGGCGGTGCTCGGGGAGCCGCTGGACTTCACCGCCAAGGAGCAGCCGACCCCCGCCGGGTTCTCGCCGCTGCTGGCCGACCGCAGCGGGGAGATCGCCGGTTTCACGGGCGTCGAGGAGGTCATGGAGATCCCGGGTGTGATCGGGGTGCGCTGGATGGCCAAGCCGGGTGACCACGTGGTCATCAAGTACCCGGAGAACCCGGTCTCCTGCTTCGCGTTGATCCTCGCTCGGGGCGAGAGCCGCGAGCAGGTCCTCTCGGCGCTGGAGGGCGCCGAGAAGGTGCTCAAACCCGTCTACACCGACTGACCCCGGGAGCCCACAGCGATGACGAGTCAGACAGATGGACCGCGTACGGACACGGACGTCCTCGGCGACGAGCCGGTCGACGCGACGGCCCGGGCCGCGCGCACGCCGGACGCGGAGCTCTCCGCCCCGCTGCGGCAGCGGCACCTGACGATGATCGGCCTCGGAGGGGCGATCGGCTCCGGGCTCTTCGTGGGCTCCGGAGCCGGTATCGCCGTGGCCGGGCCCGGCATCCTCATCAGCTTCGTGCTGGCCGGTCTGCTGTCCGTGCTCGTCATGCGGATGATGGGCGAGCTGTCGGTGGCCCTGCCGTCCGCGGGCTCGTTCTCCTCCCACGCCGAGCGGGCCTGGGGCGGCTGGGCGGGGTTCACCGTCGGGTGGCTCTACTGGTGCATGATCGTCGTGGTCGTGGCCATCGAGGCCACGGGCGCGGCCGTGATCGTGCACGGGTGGGTGCCGGCCGTGGACACCTGGGCGTGGGTCCTCCTCTTCATGGCCGTCTTCACGGTGGCCAACGTGGTGGCGGTCGGCACCTTCGGCGAGTTCGAGTTCTGGTTCGCGGCCCTCAAGGTCGCCGCGATCGTCGCGTTCCTCGTGCTGGGCGCCGCGGCGGTCATGGGGTGGCTGCCCGGTGGGAAGGCCATCGGACTGTCCCACCTGACGGGCCACGGCGGGTTCCTCCCGCACGGCTGGCACGGGGTGCTGTCGGGACTGCTCGTCGTGGTCTTCTCGTTCGGCGGCATGGAGGTCGTCACCTTCGCGGCGGCGGAGACCAAGGATCCCGCCCGCGGGCTGAGCAGGGCCATGCGCAGCGTCGTGTGGCGGCTGATGTTGTTCTACGTCGGCTCCGTGACCGTCATCGTGACCGTGCTCCCGTGGAACGACAGCCGGGTGGGCCAGAGCCCGTTCGTCGCGGTGCTGGACCGGGTGGGCGTGCCCGGCGCCGCCCAGCTCATGAACGTCGTGCTGCTGGTCGCGCTGCTCTCGGCCCTCAACGCCAACCTCTACGCCGCCTCGCGCATGGTCTACTCCCTCGCCGAGCGGCGGGCGGCCCCGGGCGTGCTGGGCAGGCTCTCCCGCAACGGCGTGCCGCGCCTGGCCGTACTCGCCTCCGTGGCCTTCGGGTTCGTCTCGGTGCTGCTGAACTTCCAGTGGCCCGACAGCGTGTTCCTCTGGATGCTCAACTCCGTGGGAGCGATCGCGCTGGTGGTCTGGATGGCCGTGGCGGCGACGCAACTGCGCCTGCGCGCCGTACTGGAGCGCACGGCGCCGGAACGGCTCACGGTACGGGTCTGGGGCTACCCCGCCCTGACGGTGCTGGCGCTGCTCGCGATGGGGATCGTCCTCGTGCTGCTCGCCGCCGACCGGGGCACCCGCCCCCAGGTGGTGGGCACGGGGATCCTGACCGCCGTGGTCCTCGCCGTCGGGGTGCTGCGGCAGCGGCGCCGGTCGGCGTCCCGAGCGGACTGAGCCCAGCGCGACGGGGGTGCGGACGGCCGACCGCGTGCGCACCCCCGCCCCTTCACGAGCGCGGCTCGACGGCCGCGTCCGCTCCGCGCAGTTCTTCGAGCATCTCGCTCAACCAGGCGCGCTCCGCCCGCTGCGCCGCCCTGGCCATGATCAGCATTCCCCGGCGGTAACGGTCCTCTTCCTCCTTGATGCGCACCGGCGCGCCGGATCGGGTGAAGAAGCTGCCCGGCCTGGCCAGGAAGTCCAGTCGCCGTTGCAGGACGGCCGCCTGCCGCTCGGGATCCGGCACCTGGCTGAGGAAGGCCAGCAGGGTGAAGAAGGATCCGCCGTCGGTGATCTCGGTCTCCTTCGGCTCGCTCAGCCGGCGCAGCAGCTCCGCCCGGCCCGCGGGCGTGATCCGCAGGACCTGCCGCAGCGGGGCGCTGTCGCCCGGTTCGGCCCGGCGTTCCACGTGCCCGGCCTTGCGCAGCCTGGCGATGGCCGGATACAGCGCCCCGTCGCTCAGCGGCCGGTTGTGGCCGATCAGATCCGAAATGCGGCGACGCAACTCGTAGGCGTGCAGGGGGCGTTCTGCCAGAAAGCCGAGGATCGAGAGGGTCAGCACGGTCTTCCTTCCCTGTCTGGGCGCCCTGTCTGGGCGACGGGCGGCGTGTCGTTCGGTGGACGTTGAGCGAAAGTCTCGACTACCTCTATTAGAGTGACACGAATCGAGTTAGTCTGCCTTCACCGCCAGGCCGGGAACGACGGAGCCGCCCCGCCCGCGGCTGGGAAGAGAAGGCGCGGGAAGAGAGAGGGGCGTGTGTGTCCGGCTGCACGACGATGCGAGCGATGGTGGTGGAGCACCCCGGTGGCCCCGACGTGCTCCACGAACGCGAACTCCCCCGTCCGGAGCCGCGGGACGGCTGGACGCTCGTCCGCGTGATGGCGTTCGGACTGAACCGTTCGGAGCTGTTCACACGCCGCGGGCTCTCGCCCACCGTGCGGTTTCCCCGCGTTCTGGGCATCGAGTGCGTCGGGGTCGTGGAGTCCTCCTCCGACCCGGACCTGCTCGCGGGCACCACGGTCGCGGCCGCCATGGGCGGCATGGGACGGCAGTTCGACGGCAGCTACGCCCAGTACGCCCTGCTGCCCACGGCCCAGCTCATGCCCGTGACCTCGCGCCTGCCGTGGCACGTCCTCGCGGCCGTCCCGGAGTCCTTCCTCACCGCCTACGGCTCCCTGGAGGCCCTGGAGCCGCGACCCGGTCACCGGCTCCTGATCCGCGCCGCCACCTCCTCCGTCGGCATGGCGGCCCTCGCCCTCGCAGCGGAGCGGGGCGTGGAGGTGACGGCCACGACGCGCGATCCCGGCAAGGCACCGAAACTGCTCCGGCACGGCGCCGACCACGTCCTGGTCGACCGGGGCGGCGGCCTTGGCGAGGGCGTCCGCGCCATCTGGCCCGACGGCGCCGACCGGGTACTGGACCTGGTCGGCGGTGTCACGGTCCTCGACTCCCTGCGCCTGCTGGCGCCCGGCGGCCGGGTGTGCAACTCGGGTATCGTCTCCGACGACTGGATCATCCCCCGGTTCGAGCCGCTGGAGGACATCCCCTCCGGAGCCACACTGACGACCTTCTCCAGCAGTTCCGTCAACAGCGGCGACTGGGCGCGGCGGGCCCTTCAGGAGCATCTCCACGCAATCGACGAGGGTGGCCGCCGGGTCCTGGTCGACCGCGTCTTCCCGCTCGCCGAAGTCGCAGCCGCCCACCACCACATGGAAGCCAACCGAGCCGTCGGAAAGGTCGTGGCCGTTGTCCAGCACTCCTGACAACCGGGAGACACCCGTGGAAGGCGGACCGCTCAGCCCGGTCGCCACCCGTCGAGCGTTATTGGGGCTGGGCGTGCCGGTCTACCTGGAACTGCTCTCCGGGGTGGTCGCCGGCATCATCGACACCGTCTGGGTGGCCCGTCTCGGAGAGGCGGCGGTGGGTGCCGTGGCCATCGCCAGCACGTTGGAGAACGTGCTGCTCGGTGTCATCCTCATGGCCAACGTCGGGACGACGGTACTGATCGCGGACGCCATCGGAGGCGGCAGGCGGTCGGAACTGCCGGTGGCGATCCGGGCGGCCGGGGTCCTCTGGCTGGTCATCACGCCCGTCGTCGCCGTGGGCGGATTCCTGCTCCGCGACCAGGTGGCACAGTTGCTGGTGGGCAGCGGCGGTGGGGAGGTGCACCGGCTGGCGGTCGACTTCTTCGCCATCGCCTTCCCCGGCATGGCGGTCTTCTTCGCCCAGAACGTCGTCGACGGCATCTTCAAGGGCACCGGGGACACCCGGACGCCGATGCGGATGGCGATCCTCGCCAACGCCTGCATCCTCGTCCTGGACCCGCTGCTGATCTACGGCGTCGGCGGCCTGCCGGAGATGGGCGTCCAAGGTGCCGCGCTCGGCATGATGCTGGGCCGGGCGGTCGCCCTCGGCGTGAGCCTCGTACTGCTGCGGCGCAAGCGCCTCGGCGACACCGGTGGCGAGACCACCGCCCTGCGCTGGACCGCCGCGCTGCGTCGCATCCTGGGCGTCGGGCTGCCGGTGTCCGGGGACTTCGTACTCCGCATGGGCATCAGCGCCACGCTCGTGGGCATCGTCGCCAGGTTCGGCGAGGACCCGCTCGCCGCCTACGGCATCGGCATCAAGCTGATCCTCTTCGTCACCATGGCCTTCTACGCCTTTCGCCAGGCCGGCAGCATCCTCGCCGCCCGCGCCCGGGGAGCCGGGCAGAACGCGGACCGGGTCATCGGGCGGCAGAGCCTGTTGCTCGCCACGGCGGTGGGTGCCGGCGCCGGACTGGTCCTCGCACTCGGCGGACGAGTGGTCATGGGCTTCTTCAGCAAGGAGTCGTCAGTCGTCGACTCGGGTGAAATCCTGCTCTGGTACCTCCTGCCGTACCTGATCCTGCTCGCCGGGGTGGTCGGACTGGGTGGCGTGTTCATGGGCAGCGGGCAGGCCCGATCGCTGTTCTGGGTCACCGTGCTCGGGGCGTGTGTGCAGCTTCCGCTAGCCTATGCGCTGAGTTCTCTGTCGGCCCTCGACGTACAAGGCGTGTGGCTGTCCATGATCATAGGTACGGCGGCCCAGTACGTCATGACGGTCCTGCTCTTTCGGCGCCTGGTGGGAGCGGACGAGTCCGTCATGGACAGGCGTGGCCGAGCCGAGCCGCGGGTAGCTAAAGTTGACAACTGACAGGGACGCGAAAGGGGAAGGGGGGCCATGACTGAGGCGAGCGATCACAGGGACGAAGTGACTTCAAAGCCGAGAAGCCTCGCGGAGAAGCTCGAACACTTGCTCACCGTCACAGCACCCTCCGGACAGCGTCCCCCTTCCAATGAGGAAGTCGCGACGGCGATCAATATCGCCGCGGGCGAGAAGACGATCAGCGCGACCTACGTCTGGCAATTGCGCACGGGCCGCAAGACGAATCCCACGATGCGCCACTTGGAGGCGCTCGCGCAGTACTGCGGGGTCAGCGCGGCCTACTT
The DNA here is from genome assembly GCF_032423885.1 of Streptomyces tamarix. Lineage (NCBI taxonomy): Bacteria > Bacillati > Actinomycetota > Actinomycetes > Kitasatosporales > Streptomycetaceae > Streptomyces > Streptomyces tamarix. The sequence continues at coordinate 20,437 of NZ_JAWCTQ010000014.1, forward strand.
CCTCGACGAGGACGAATCGCGGAAGATCGATGACCAGTTGAGCCTGCTGGAAGCCCTGAAGCAATCCGACGCGCGTGACATCGCCCTGCGGTCGACGGGACTGTCCGAGTCCAGCCGGCAGGCGCTGCACAGCATGATCGACCAGTTGCGGAAGCTGGAGGGCCTGTCGGACGACGAGCCCGGCACCGGCCTGTAAGGGCGCGCCCGCCGGAGAGGACGCAACCGCGAGGAGGTCATCCCTGCCGGAATCCCGTCGTAGGAGCCCCGACGCGCTCGTCCAGCGCCTGGAAGGCCCGCGACACCCGGATCAGGGTGGCGATCTCCTGGCGGAGGCCGAGGTCGGGCGTCCGCTGACGGACCGACCGCCCCTGCTGTGACGCGTCGGCCCGCTGCAGCGCGCCGAGGTCGGCCCGCAGCGCCGAGCGCAGCACCACCGCCTCGCACAGGGCTTCATGGGGTAACCCCTGCGCCTGGTCCAGACGGTGCAGGGCGATCGGGTCCGCCGCCTGGCGGAGCATCAGCTCGGCGTCCCTGATCTCGATGACGCGACGGTACAAGTGGTAGTCGAGCGGCCTGGGCGGAATCCACGCGAAACGACGGGCGGACGGGTTCTCCAGGGCGATGGCGGGTGCCGCCCTGTACACCGCCTGCCACAGCGGAGCGAGCTGCAGATAGCTGCGATAGCCGTCGAGCCAGCGACCGATCATCTCCAGCCTCGGACCCCACAAGGGGATCGTCCAGCCGACGATCTGCATCAGTGTCCCCGTGTCTGCAATGAGCCAGAAGAGGGATTTCCAGGGGCCTACGATCGCTGTGGTGTGGAGGGCGGCAATCTGCCAGTAACGGACACCGCAATAGACCAGAATGAGCGCTGAACCGCCGGCGACGAGCCACATTCCGAGGCGCAGCCAGAATTCGGGTATGGTCCGCGCGTACCGGAAGGCGAAGACGACCGTCTGGAACCTCCCCGCGGCACAGACGGCCAAATAGTAAGTGAAGTAGAGGGCGTACCCCGGGTCCTGCAGGTTGAGGTAAATCGCCTCCTGGGCGTTGGCCTCCTTGTGCGGATGAACGGAGACGAAGAACAGAACGAGTACGGCTATTGCCACACCGAATCCGGCCGCGAGCCACCGTGTGGCACGCTTCGCCTCCAGCGGCGGGAGCGTCAGATTGACCACGGTGATTTGCTGTGCGGCGGTGAGGATGACCACCGAGACCTGGACGACGATGGTGGTGGCGTTCGGGAAACCAAGTAAGGCGGTGAAATGCCCCCGAAAGACGTCCAGGTCGACAAAATAGGCGATCGAGTTGAACAGGAAGTAGGCGCACAGGGCCGACAGCGCCAGATTCCTCGGGTTCGAAAGAAGCGCCGGGAGCCGGTACAGCAACGCCGCCAGGGTCGCGATCGCACAGGCCCACGAGAAAAGGGTGTAGAGCATTCACCGCACCGCGTTGGCCTGAGCCGACTGGTCCATCGCGATGGCCGCCCTGAGCCGCGAGATGACCTCGCCGTCCGTGGAGTGCAGGGGCGGAGTGGCCTCGCTGGACTGCCGGCCCCGGGCGAGGAGCAGGGAGGCCATCATCTCCGCTTCCTGCTCATTGCTGTCGGAGTACCTGGTGCGCAGCAGCACGCGCCGTACGACCTCGGGCGCGATGTCGGGGAAGAGCTGCCGGAGCACGCCGTTCTCCGCGTTGTCCACCGCCTGGTGCCCGCAGAGGATGTGGGCGAGCTCATGGGCGATGATGTGCTCCTGGTGGGCGCGCGTGGTGCGGGCCTCATAAATAACGAAGTCGCCCATGTTGGTGGATATCCACATGCCGTTCACCGAATAGCCCGGTATCGCCATGGGGATGAGGTGTATGGATTTGCCGCGCAGTGCACTGAGCCTGGCCCGAAGGGAGAGGACGTCTCTTTCCTCCTCTCCGTGCATGGTGGAGAGTTTCGCTTCGCACGCTCGTCGCAGACGCTTGAAGTAGCGGGAATTCTTCGGCGTGTACGTCGTCACTTGCTGGTCACCGACTTCTGCTGATGCTTGCACTCTATTTCCGAAGTGATAACTGCGAGTTCACACCTCGTGCGGAAATTCGCGCACATGAGTATCGAGTCACGCATGACGAGCAAGTGTCCCCCTTTATGTGCCCAGCCAGTTGCGGTGTGCCATCGAGCGACCCTACCCGCTGCGGGGGTACTGAACCAGACAGGGTGGAGGTTTGGGAACCTCTTTAAGTATCTCGTCCGCCCCTTCGAGCATCTAGTCTTGATATCTACTTGACTCAGCTCGTGGCCGTGTCGGCCTTCCGGGGTCGTGCGGGCGCGGAAGCAACCGAGAAGTCGCCGTTCTGCGGCATTGAGGGCTTTTCGGGCGCGCCTTCGGGCCTACGGGCCGCTCCACGGCCGGTGGCGGCGGGTGCCGTGTGCTCGTCGCCACCGCCCCGCCCGGTGGGCCGCCGGCCCCCTCGGTCAGGCGCCCGCGCCCTCGCCCGTCCTGAGCCGCACGCGGGAGCCGTCGCGCCCCTTGACGACCTCCAGTTGCGTGGGGATGCGGCGGCGCAGGTCGGGGACGTGGCTGACGATGCCGACGCTGCGGTCCCGTTCGCGCAGCGAGTCGAGGACGTCCAGGACCTCGTCGAGCGTCTGGTCGTCGAGGCTGCCGAACCCCTCGTCGATGAAGAGCGTGTCGAGCCGGACGCCGCCCGCCTCGTCGGTGACGACGTCCGCGAGGCCCAGCGCCAGGGCGAGGGAGGCGAAGAACGTCTCACCGCCCGAGAGCGTCGCCGTGTCGCGCTCGGCGCCGGTCCACGCGTCGACGACGTGCAGGCCGAGACCGGCGCGCTTGCCGCCGCTGCGGGCGTCGGAGTGGACGAGGGTGTAGCGGCCGGACGACATGCGCTGCAGCCGTGCGGTGGCCGCGGCGGCGACCTGTTCGAGACGGGCGGCCAGGACGTACGACTCCAGGCGCATCCGCCGCTCGTTCTCGGCGGAGGTCCCCGCGGTGAGCGCGGCGAGCCGGGCCACCCGGTCGTACTCGACGCGCAGCGGGCCCAGCGCACGGACCTCGTCCGCCACGCGCGCGGAGAGCCGGTCGAGTTCGGCGCACCGGTCGCGGTGGGCGGCGAGCGCCGTGGCGGCGGCGCGGGCGGCGCGCTCGGCGGCTTCGTGGGCGGCGGACGCGGCCGCGACGTCGGCGGGCGGCCCCTCGGCGGCGGCGCGCGCGGCGGGCTCGGCGAGCCGGTCGGCGACCACGGCGGCCTCCGCCTGCCAGGCGTCGGCACGGCGTTGCAGGTCGCGCCGCGCGGCGTCGTCGAGGAGGGCGGCCGCGGCGGCGTCCGGCGTGGCGAACCCGGCCCGGTACGCGGCGTCCGCGAGCCGGGCGTCGGCCTCCTTGAGCCGCTGCGCGGCGGCCTCGGCGGCCCGTACGGCGTCGGCGGCGGCGTCGAGGACGGCCACCTCGCGTTCCAGGACGGCCGCCCGGCGGGCGACGGTGCCGCCGCCGTCGCCGAGGACCCGGGCCAGGTCGGCCTCGCGGGCCGCCTGCTCCTGGTCGAGCGTCTCGCGCCGGGAGGCCCGGGCGGCGGCGCGCACCTCCGCCTGCCGGCGTTCCTCGACGCGCCGGGTGTGCTCCTCCTCGGCCCGCTCCAGCGCTTCGCGCGCGGGGTGGCTGTCGGCGGCCAGTCCGCGCGCCTCGGCGTGCTCGCGCTCCAGTTGTGCGACGAGGTCCTCCAGCGCGGCGGCGGCCGGGGCGGGCCGGTCCCCGTCCGGGCCCGCCCCGGCGCCGGGAACGCCGGGTGGCGGCTCCTCGACGGCCTCCGCCGCCGCGGCGGCGAGGGCTTCCCGTACGGCGGCCAGGTCCCGTTCGGCGGCGGTGCGCGCCTCGGCGGCGCGCACGTGCGCCTCGTACGCGCCGGCCTCCGCGGCGCGGTCGACGTGGTCGGCGGTGGGCCGTGCGGGCGACGGGTGCTCGGCGGAGCCGCAGACCGCGCAGGGGGCGCCCTCCTCCAGGTGGGCGGCGAGTTCGGCGGCGATGCCGCGCAGTCGGCGTTCGCGCAGGTCGAGCCAGGTCTCGTGGGCGGTGCCGGCTTGTTCGCGGGCGGTCGCCAGGCGGGCTTCGGCGGCGGCCGCGTCCTTCGCGAGGGCGTCGCGACGCAGGGCGGCGGCCAGGCGGCGCCGGGCCGGGGCGAGCTGTCCGAGGAGGTGCTCGGCGCGGGCGGCGGCCTCGCGGGCGGCGTCGACCCGGTCGAGGAGGGCGCTCCGGGCGGCGTCCCAGCCCGCCAGCCAGTCGGCGGCGTCCTGGAGGGCCTGGTCGTCGGCGCGGGCCTGCCGGTCGAGGTCGGCGCGCTCGCGGGCGATCTCCACGAGGCGCTGTTCGGCGCGGCGGGCGGAGTCGAGGCCGCCGAGCTCCTGGCGCCGCGTCCGCGCGAGGCGGGCGAGCAGGTCCGGCCCGGCGTCGGCGAGGTCGCCGGGGAGGGCGGCACGGGCGCGGTCGCGGGCGGCGCCCGCGGCGCGGTGCTCGCGCTCCGCCTCGTCGCGCAGGGCGAGCGGCCCGGCCACCCGTTCGGCCTCGCGGGCCTGGTCGAGGCGGGCCCGCCAGGCGTCGTGCTCGGCCCTGCGCTCCTCCAGGGCGGCGGCGCGGCGGCGGGCGTCCTCGTACCGTTCGCGGAGGGCGGCGAGGTCGCGCCGCTCGTCGAGGGTGCGGCGGGCGGCCTCCCGCCGGGCCTCGGCGGCGGCCAGGGCGAGTTCGGCGGTGTCGAGGGCCTCGCGGGCGCCGGAGCGGGCGACGGCGGCCCAGCCGAGGACGGCGTCGGCGAGGCCGGGGTCGCCGGGCCCGCCGTCGGGTGCGGGCCAGCCGGCGGCGGCGTCACCGGCGGCCTGCGCCATGCGGTGCGCGAGGGCGAGGAGCCGCTGGTCGCCCTCGCGGACCCGCTGTTCGGCGGCGCGGCGCAGTTCGGCGAGGCGCTCCTCGACGGCGGCGAAGCGGCGGGTGCCGAACAGCCGGCCGAGGAGCTTGCCGCGCGCTTCGGCGTCGGCGCGCAGGAAGCGGGAGAAGTCCCCCTGGGGCAGCAGGACCACCTGGCAGAACTGGTCGCGGCTCATGCCGACGAGTTGGACGACCTCCTCGCCTATCTCCTGGTGGGAGCGGCTCAGGCCGTTCCAGGCGCCGGCGTCGGGGTCGTACTCGCGCAGCCAGGACTGGGCCTTCTCGGTGGTGAAGCCGCTGCCGCGCTTCTTGGGGCGGGGCTGGGCGGGCCGCCGGGTGATCTCCAGGCGGCGGCCGGCGACGGTCAGGTCGAGGACGACCTCGGTGGCCGTGCCGGCGGGCGCGTGGTCGCTGCGCAGCGAGGCGCCGGGCGCCTGCCGGGCGCCGGGGACGGAGCCGTACAGGGCGAAGCAGACCGCGTCGAGCACGGAGGTCTTGCCGGCGCCGGTCGGGCCGTGGAGGAGGAACAGGCCGGCGGCGGAGAGCGCGTCGAAGGCGACCTCCTGGGTGGTGCCGAAGGGGCCGAAGCCGGTGACGCGGAGCCGGTGGAGCCTCACCCGCCCACCTCCCGCTCGCGCACGGCGAGGTCGGCGCGGACGTCGGCGAAGGCGCTGCGCAGGGCGGCCCGCTCGTGGGCGTCGGGCCCGGCCCCGCCGCGGACGTGGGTCACGAAGTCCTCCGCGATCTGCTGGTCGGTGCGCCCGCGCAGGCGGCGGGCGTAGGAGAGGAGGTCGTCGGCGGTGTCGGCGCGCTCGGGGTCGAAGACGAGGCTGAGCGTGTGGGGGAAGCGCCGGGCGAGCCGGGTCATGGGCTCGGCGGGGCGCACGGGGTCGGTGAGGGTGGCCTCGACCCAGGCGTCCTCGTGGCGGTCGAGGGCCGGGTCGGCGAGGAGGTCGTCGAGGCGGCCGCGGATGCGGGCGAGGGGGCGCGGGACGGGGCAGTCGACCCGCTCGGCGGTGACGCCGCCGTCGGGGGCGAGGTCGACGAGCCACATGGTCTTGCGGTGCCGCCACTCGGAGAACGAGTAGGCGAGGGGCGAGCCGGAGTAGCGGACGCGGTCGGTGAGGGCCTGGGCGCCGTGCAGGTGGCCGAGGGCGACGTAGTCGACGCCGTCGAAGACGCCGGCCGGTACGGAGGCGACGCCGCCGACGGTGATGTCCCGCTCGCTGTCGCTGGGTTCGCCTCCGGCGACGAAGGCGTGGGCGAGGACGACCGAGCGGGTGCCGGCCGGGCGGGCCGCGAGGTCGGCGCGGACGCGGTCCATGGCGGCGGCGAGCACGGCCTGGTGGCCGGCCTTCGGCGCGCCGAGGCGTTCCCGTACGAGGGCGGGTTCGAGGTAGGGAAGTCCGTAGAAGGCGACGTCGCCGTGGGGCGGGTCGGGGAGGACGACGGGGGTGCCGATGCCGCCGGGGTCGGTGCGCAGGTGGACGCCGGCGCGCTCGATGAGGCGGGCGCCGACACCGAGGCGGCGGGCCGAGTCGTGGTTGCCGGAGATCATCACCGTGGTCACGCCGGCGTCGGCGAGCCGGTGCAGGGCCGTGTCGAACAGCTCCACGGCGGTGAGCGGCGGTACGGCGCGGTCGTACACGTCACCGGCGACGAGGACCGCGTCCACCTCGTGGTCGCGGACGGTGGCGACGAGGTGGTCGAGGAAGGCGGCCTGGGCGTCGAGGAGGCTGACGCGGTGGAAGGACCGGCCCAGGTGCCAGTCCGATGTGTGCAGAAGTCTCACGGTTCCGCTCCGCCCCCCTGTGCCGTTGTACCGCCGTGCCGCTCGTCCGCCTCCCGGGCCTAGGCAAGTCTGCCATCCGCGCGGAGGTGCGCCGCGCGCCGGTGCGGGGCGGCGGGCGGCGGGCGCACCGCGGCGGCGGACGGGGCGGCGGGCGGGGCGCCGCGGCGGGGAGCGGGCGGGCGGTCAGCCGTCGCCGTACGCCTCGCCGCCGAGCTCCAGCGCGGCCGTGCCGGCGGTGGCGTCGGCGAGCCAGCCGCGGAAGGCGTCCACGTCGGCGTCGGGCAGGCCGACCTCGATGCGGACGGCGTCGGCGTACCGGACGTCGCGGACGGACCGGCCGGCGGCGCGCAGGTCGTTCTGGAGCTTGCCGGCCCGCTGGTGGTCGACGGTGACGGTGACGATCCGGAACCGGCGGCGGGTGACGGTGCCGAGGGCGTCGAGGGCCTCGCCGACGACGCCGCCGTAGGCGCGGATGAGGCCGCCGGCGCCGAGCTTCACGCCGCCGTAGTAGCGGGTGACGACGGCGGCGACGTACCGCACGTCGCGCCGCAGCAGCATCTGGAGCATCGGCACGCCGGCGGTGCCGCCCGGTTCGCCGTCGTCGCTGGCCCTCTGGACGGCGGCGTCGGCCCCGATCACGTACGCGAAGCAGTTGTGGGTGGCGGTGGGGTGTTCGCGGCGGACGCGGGCGACGAAGTCCTGGGCCTCCTGCTCGGTCGCGGCGGGGGCGAGCGCGCAGAGGAAGCGCGATCGGTTGATCTCGGTCTCGTGCACGCCCTCGCGGGTCACCGTCAGGTACTGCTCCTGCATCCCGCCACCCTAGCCGTGCCCCGGCGCGGCCCCCTCCGCGGCGTCCCGGGCGGCCCGCCCGGCGAGGCGGCGCCGTGCGCCGTCCCGGGCGGGGGGCGCGCTTGCTCACGCCGGTGAGGATCGTGCGGAGCGCCGCCGTCCCGGGCGGGCGGCGGGTCGCGTGGCCGCCTCCCGGAGGGCGTACGGACCGGGGCCCCTCGCGGTCCGGTCCGGGGCGGGGCGGGCACGGCGGGGGCCTCCCGGCGGGCCGCGGCCGGGAGGCACGGCGCGGATCGGGCAGTGGGGCCGCCCGTGAACGGATGGCCACGCTCTCCGTGTCACGCGTGTGGCGGATCCTCCGGAATGCCGGGCGCCGCACGCTGGTTGACCGCACGGAGAGAGCCCCCAGGCAGGCAGGAGACGGCACGTGTACGGCGATACGGAGACCATCCGCAGGATCCTCACCGAGTCCGGCGACACCTGGGCCGTGGTCGGCCTGTCCACGAACCGGTCGCGGGCGGCGTACGGCGTGGCGGCCGTGCTGCGGCGGTTCGGCAAGCGGGTCGTGCCGGTGCACCCGAAGGCGGAGACCGTGGACGGCGAGCGGGGGTACGCCACGCTGGCGGACGTCCCGTTCCCGGTGGACGTCGTCGACGTCTTCGTCCACAGCGGGCTGGCCGGGGACATCGCGGACCAGGCGGTGGCGAAGGGCGCCAAGGCGGTCTGGTTCCAGCTCGGCGTCGTCGACGAGGAGGCGTACGCGCGGACCCGGGCGGCGGGGCTGGACATGGTCATGGACCGGTGCCCCGCGATCGAGATCCCCGCCCTCGGGCTCGGCTGAGGCGCCGGGCCCTACGCCCGGCCGTGCTCCTTGCGGGTGCGCCCCGCCACCGTGTCGATGACGACGGCCGCCAGCAGCACCCCACCGGTGATCATGAACTGGACGGCCGACTGGATGCCCAGCAGGGACATCCCGGAGGCGATCGACTGGATGACGAGCATGCCCAGCAGGGCGGACCAGGTGGTGCCGCGGCCGCCGAAGAGGCTGGTGCCGCCGATCACGGCCGCGGCGATCGCGTTCATCAGCAGCAGGCTCGACCCGGACGTCTGGCCCACCGACGTGATCCGCGAGGCGAGGAACAGCCCGCCGATCGCGGCCATGGTCCCCGACAGCATGAAGACGGACACCCGCACGCGGACGACGTCGATCCCGGCGCGCCGGGCCGGCTCGCCGCCACCGCCGCCGAGGGCGTACACCTTCCGCCCGTACCGGGTGCGGCGCAGCACCAGGTCGAGGCCGCCGACGACGACGAGGAAGGCGAGCAGGGCGAGCGGCAGCCCCTGGAACCGGTTGAGCACGTGCGCGGCGGAGAAGGCGACCAGCGCCACCGCACCGGTCCGCACCGCGATCTCCGTCAGCGGCCGGTGCGGCAGGCCGGCCGCCCTGCGCCGCCGCCGGTCCCGGTGGTACACGAGGAAGCACAGGACGGAGCCGACCGCCGCCAGGCCGTACGCGGCGGCGACCTCGTGGAAGTAGTGGCCGGTCAGGTTGCCGACCAGGCCGTCCTCGTCGAGGTTGAGCGTGCCGCTGGTGCCCAGGACGTACAGCATCAGGCCGTTCCAGCCGAGGAGCCCGGCGAGGGTGACGACGAAGGACGGCGCGCCCACGCGGGCGACGAGGAAGCCGTGCAGGGAGCCGATCGCCGCGCCGCAGAGCACGGCGATCACGACGGCCGGCCACTCCGCCACGCCGTGCCGCACGTGGAGCACGGCGAACAGGGCCGCGGCGAGGCCGCTGACGGACCCGACCGACAGGTCGATCTCGCCGATCAGCAGGACGAAGACGATGCCGACGGCGATCATCCCGGTGCCGACGATGTCCACGCTGAGGTTGGACAGGTTCCGCGGCGCGAGGAAGTTGCCGTTGAGGAGCTGGAAGACCGTCCAGATCACGAGGACCCCGATGACGACGGGCAGGACGCCCACCTCGCCGGTGCCCAGCCGCCGCCCGGCCGCCCCGGCGGCGCTCCTGAGGGCCCGCCGGAGGCCGGTCACCGCTCTCCCCCGCGCGCGTGCGGGGCGCGGCGGACGGTGCCGGGGAAGCTCGTGACGCCGGTGACGGAGGAGACGATCTGTTCCTGCGAGGCGGTGCTGACGTCGAAGAAGCCGTTGTTGCGGCCGAGGTGGAGGACGGCGACGCGGTCCGCGACGGCCTTGACGTCACCCATGTTCTGGCTGATCAGGAGGACGCCGGTGCCCCGGTCGCGGAGCGTCTCGACGAGGTCGAGGAAGCGGCTCGTCTGTTGGACGCCGAGGGCGGCGGTGGGTTCGTCGAGGAGGAGCAGGCGCGGCTCCCCGACGAGCGAGCGGGAGATCGCGACGGTCTGCCGCTGCCCGCCCGACAGGGTCGCCACCCGGGCCCGCGGGTCGGGTACGTGGACGGCGAGCGAACCCAGCAGGTCGCGGGTCCGGCGTTCCATCTCGACCTCGTCGAGGAGGCCCGACCGGCGCAGCTCGCGGCCGAGGAACAGGTTGCCGACGACGTCGAGGTTGTCGCAGAGCGCCAGGTCCTGGAAGACCGCGGCGATGCCCAGGGCATGGGCGTCGTGGGGGCGTCTCATCCTCACGGCGCGGCCCTCCCACCGGATGGTCCCCTCGTCGGCGGGGGCGACCCCGGCGATCACCTTGACGAGGGTGGACTTCCCGGCGCCGTTGTCGCCCATCAGGGCGACGACCTCCCCGGCCCCGACCTCCAGCTCCACGTCGGCCAGCGCCTCGACGGCGCCGAAGCGCTTGCAGATGCCGCGCAGGGCCAGCAGGGGTGGGACCGGCACCGACGACCACCTCCTTCTCCGCCCGATTACACGGTGAGTCCGGCCTTCGCGCACGCCGACGCGTACTTCGGGGTGCAGATCTGCGCGATCGTGTACATCCCGCCCCTGACGACCGTGTCGCGCACGGTGTCCGCGGTGACGGGCACCGGGTCGAACAGGACGGCCGGCACGCCCCGTACGGTGGCCTCGTCGCCGCCCTCCGGGTCGATGGCGTCCGGCGGGTCGCCGCGGCCGAGCGCGACGGCCATCTCGGCGGCGGCGTCGGCCATGGGCTCGAACGGCTTGTACACCGTCATGTACTGCTCGCCGGCGACGATCCGCCGGATGGCGGCGAGGTCGGCGTCCTGCCCGGTGACCGGCGGCAGCGGCTCGACGAAGTTGGCCTTCAGCGCGGAGACGACGCCGCCGGCGAGCCCGTCGTTGGCGGCGTACACGCCGTCGATGCTCCCGGCGCCGAGCGCGGCGACGGCGCCGGACATGCGGGCGTGGGCGATCTCGGGGCGCCAGCGGTCCGTGTCGTACGCCTTGGCGATCCGCACCCTGCCGTCCAGGACCTCGCGCGCACCCCGCTCCAGGGCGATGGCGTTCGGGTCGGCCGGGTCGCCGTTCACCATGACGATCCGCCCGCCGTCCGCCTCGGCGCCCATGGCCCGCAACAGCGCCTCGGCCTGGAGGCGACCGGTCTTCCGGCCGTCGTAGGAGACGAAACCGGAGACCGGCCCGTCGGCGAGGCGGTCGTACGAGACGACGGGGATGCCCGCGTCGGCGGCCTTGGCCACCGAGGGGCTGAGGGCCCGGGAGTCCACGGGGTTGAGGACCAGGACGTCGACCCCCGCGGTGATCATGGAGTCGAGCTGCTGCTTCTGGGTGGCGACGCCGCCCTGCGCGTTGGCGTGGTCCACGGTGCACCCCGGGCAGACCTGGCGGATCCTCGCCTCGATCAGCGGCCGGTCGAAGCTCTCCCAGCGGGCGGTGTGGGTGTCGGGCAGCAGCAGTCCGATGCGGGGCGTGAACTCGGTGCGCGTGGAGCTCGGGCCGCCTTCCAGGTGCGCCTGCTCGGCGGTGCCGCAGCCGACCAGCGCGACGGCGAGCGCCGCCGCGGCCGCGGCGGGGGCGGTGCGCGGGCGGTCGCGCCCGCGCTGCTTCGTACGGAACACTCCTCCTCACCCTCCTTCGCGTCCGGAGCCGTACGGGAGGGGGCCGGTGGCCGGGGCGGCGCCGGCAGCCGCGGCGGCGGTGTCCGGGCGGGGGCCGCGGGCGACGGCGAGCTCGCTCCACACCTGCTTGCCGCCGCTGACCGGTACCGATCCCCACGACTCCGACACGGCCTCCACCAGGAACAGTCCGCGGCCCCCGGTGGACTCCCAGTCGGCCGCCACGGGCTTGGCGGGGGCCCGGGGCGAGGCGTCGGTGACGGCGGTCCGCAGCCTGTCCCCGGCGAGCGTCAGATCGAGGCGTACGGCCCCCTGCGTGTGCACCAGGGCGTTGGTGACGAGCTCGGAGACGACGAGCAGCGCCGTGTCCGCCTCCTCGGCGACGCCCCAGCCGCGCAGGGTGCGGGCGGTGAAGCGGCGGGCGTGCATGACGGCGTCGGGCAGCCGCCACACGGTCCAGCCGGCGCGGATGGGCGGGGTGCCCATCCCGTCGTAGCGCATGAGCAGCAGGGCGACGTCGTCGTCGCGGCGGGTGCCGTCGCCGAGGATCCGGTCGGCCACGCGCCCGGGGTCGGCCGGGTCGGCGCCGGAGAGCAGGGCGCGCATCCGGAGCATGCCGTCCTCCAGGTGGAGGCTGGACGACTCGACCAGTCCGTCCGTGAGCAGCGCGAGGACCGTGCCGGGGGTGAGGCCGACGGCGGTGATGGGGTAGTCCGCGTCCGCGAGGACGCCGAGGGGGAGGCCGCCCTCGGTGGCGACCTCCTCCGCCGTGCCGTCCGGGTGGCGCAGCAGCGGGGCGAGGTGTCCGGCGCGGACGAACCAGGTGTCGCCCTCCTCCATGTCGAGTTCGACGTAGCAGCAGGTGGCGAAGAGGTCGGTCTCCATGCCGACCAGGAGCCGGTTGGCGTGCGAGACGACGACGTCGGGCGGGTGTCCTTCGACCGCGTAGGCCCTGATGGCGGTACGGATCTGGCCCATGATGGTGGCCGCTCCGGCGCTGTGCCCCTGGACGTCCCCGATGACGAGGGCGACCCGGCTCTCGGAGAGCGGGATCACGTCGTACCAGTCGCCGCCGACCTCCAGGCCGGCCGTCGCGGGCAGGTAGCGGGCGACGGCCACTCCTCCGGCCAGCTCGGGGAGCCTGCGCGGCAGCAGGCTGCGCTGGAGGGTGGTGGCCAGTTCGTGCCGGGCGTCGAAGGCGTGGGCGCGGCGCAGGGCCTGCCCGGCCAGGCCGGCGGTGGCGGTCAGCAGGGACCGCTCCTCGGCGCCGAACTCGTGCGGCTCGTCCCAGCCGGCCAGGCAGGCGCCGATGACGCGGCCCTCGGCGGGGAGCGGCAGGAGGGCCAGGCCGCCGGGTCCGACCCCGGCGAGCGCCGGTTCGAGTTCGGCGCCGGCCGGGACCAGGCCGACGCGGACCTCCCGGAGCGCGGCCGCGAGCGTGGGCAGGGAGCGCAGTGGGGTGTCGGGCCACTCCGAACGCCATTCGGAGCGCCAGATCCCGGGCCAGGCGCCGGGCTCGGGCGGGTCCAGGGCGGTGACGACGAGCCGGTCGGCCTCCAGGCCGGCGACGGCGACGCGGTCGGCGCCGACGAGGGGGTCGCGCAGGGTCTCGACGACGACGCGGGCGACGTCGCGGGCGGTCATCGTGGCGGCCAGGGACGCGGACAGCCGCTGGACGAGGGAGACCTCGTCGGTGCCGGGGCGCAGCGACGACGCGTCGACGACGATGCCGAGGACCCGTTCGGGGCGGCCGGCGGGGTCGTCGAGGACGCGGGAGCGCAGCCGCAGCCAGCGCAGGTCGCCGGCGGGCCGGCGGACGCGGAACTCCAGCTCCCGGCCCACCGAGGTGTTCTTGCCCGGTTCGACCAGGGACATGAGCGCGGGCAGGTCGTCGGGGACGGCGTGGGCGAGGAGCGTCTCGACCCGGCCGTCGAAGCCGCCGGGGGCGATGTCGACGAGTTCGAGCATCCGCGCGTCGGCGCTGATCCGCCCGGTGCGGAGTTCGAGGGTGAACGCCCCGACCCGCTCCGCGTCCAGCGCCTGGCCGGGCATGAGCTGGTACGCGACCTGCGAGCCCTCCCGACGCGGTACCGACCCCGGCGGCACGGTCCCGCCGGCGCCGCTCGCGACCGTGTAGGCCGTCCCCGGCCCGCCGCCCGCCTCCAGGCGGGCGGCGACCTGCTCGGCGTACAGCTCCATGAAGCCGCGCCGGTCGGTGTCGAAGCCCCGGCCGGTGTCGTCGACGACGATCAGGCAGCCGAGCCGCCGGTCGTCCGTGCCGACGGGCAGCACGCCCAGCGCCGCGTCGGGCGCGAGGGCCGCGGGTACGTCCTCCCGGCGGGCGGCGAGCTCGGCGGCGGTGGGCCACAGGGGTCGGCCGCCGCGGAAGGCGTCGGCGACGGCGGAGCGCCCCGACACGGCGTACCCGCCCGGCCAGCCGGGCAGCGCCCCGGAGTCCTCGACCGGTCCGGCGAGGCGCAGCTCGTGGCCGCCCTCGCTGAGGACGTACACGGCGGCCAGGGTGGCTCCGGCGAACATCGGCGCGCGCCCGGCCGCGGGGCGGCCGGTGTCGGTCGGCCGCACGGTGCCGGGGGCTCCGCCCGCGAGGTCGGCCCGCGGTCCCGGAGCCCCAGCCGCGGCGCCGCCTTCGCTGGACACTTCGCCATCACACCTCACCCTCCATACTGGGCGTCCGTGCAGGAGAGGGGCCAGTCAGACGGTCCGGCGGGGTGGCGCCGGGCTGGTCGGCGGGCGGGGCGACGGGCTGGTCGGCGGGCGGGGCGACGGGCGCGGGTCCCGCGGCCGACCGGGGCGGCGGGGGCCGGTGCCGCTCCGCTCAGCGCCCTTCCCCGTGTGCCAGCGCGGCCAGTTGCGCGGCGGTGACGTGCTCCGGGATCGGTACGGGCGGGGGCGTGCGCAGCGGGGGCTGCCAGCCGCCCTCCGGGTCCCAGCGGCGTACGACGCGGGCCGGCGCCCCGGCGACGACCGCGTGGTCGGGCACCTCGCCGCGGACGACCGCCCCGGCGGCGACCACGACGTTCCGGCCGATCCTGGCCCCGGGGAGGACCACCGCGCCGGTGCCGAGCCAGCAGCCGGGACCGATCTCGACGGGCGCCGAGCGCGGCCACTGGCGGCCGATCGGCTCGTGCGGGTCGTCGTAGCTGTGGTTGGTCGAGGTGATGTAGACGTACGGCCCGCAGAACGTGTTCGCGCCGATGGCCACCGGCGCGTCCGCCACGACGTGGCTGCCGCGCCCGAGGACGACGCCGTCGCCGAGGGTCACCACCGGGTCGGGGCCGAGGTCGAGGCCGGGCAGCATGCCGGCGCTGAGCGTCACCTGCTCGCCGATGATGCAGCACTCCCCCAGCTCGATCCACGCCTCGCCGAAGACCGTGCCCTGCGGGAACGCGAGCCGGGTGCCGGCGCCGATCCGGCGGAACCTCAGGGGCCCGGGGCGGTCGGCGGTGACGGAACCGGTCTCCTGCACCCAGCGCCAGCCGCGGTGCACCGCGGCGGAGAGCACGCGGCGGCGCCACGCGGCGAGCGGCGAAAAGGAGAACATGTTTCTGTTCCTGGGCACCCGGCCACGGTAGTGGCCGGGTCGACCGCCGGTCAGTGCGCGACGCTGTGATGTTCGCCCCACCGACGAAGCGGCGCGCGCGGTGGCCTACGGTTCCCCCGGGCGCGACGACGAACCCCAGCGCACGAGGGAGCGACGGAATGACGGAACGGCCATTGATCACCGCCGTGGGCGGCAAGGAACCGGAGGTGGCCAGGACCGCCTTCGCCGCGCCCACCTCCGTCGTGGTCGGCGAGGTCGTGATGGGGCCGGGGTCCAGCGTCTGGTACCACGCCGTGCTGCGCGCGGACTGCGGTCCGATCGTCCTCGGCGCGGACAGCAACGTCCAGGACAACTGCACGGTGCACGTCGACCCCGGCTTCCCGGTGACGGTCGGCGAGCGCGTGTCGGTCGGCCACAACGCCGTCCTGCACGGCTGCACGGTGGAGGACGACGTCCTGATCGGCATGGGCGCCACGGTCCTCAACGGCGCGCACATCGGCGCGGGCTCCCTCGTCGCCGCGCAGGCACTCGTCCCGCAGGGCATGCGGGTCCCGCCCGGCTCGCTCGTCGCGGGCGTCCCCGCGAAGGTCAGGCGGCAGCTGACGGACGAGGAGCGCCAGGGCATCAAGGTGAACGCCGCGATGTACGGGGACCTGGCCCGGGCACACCGCGAGGCGCACGCCGCGGGGACCTGACCGGTACCCCCGCGGCGCACGCCCCGGCGCCGTCCCCGTCAGTCGGCCGCGGCCGCGGCGGGGACGGGGTCGTGGTGCGGCCCGGCGGCCGCGGCGGCGCGCTCGGCCTCGGCCTTCTCGGTCGCCTTCCTGGCGCGGTGCTTCAGGACGAGCATCGAGGTGACGCCCACCGCCACGGCGAGGACGAGGCCCAGCCAGGAGAACCGCTTCAGCCACGCCTCGGCGACGACGCCCACGGAGTAGACCACCGCCGTGGTGCCGCCCGCCCAGAGGATGCCGCCGAAGACGTTGGCGACGAGGAACTTCCAGTACGGCATGCGCAGCACGCCCGCCAGCGGCCCGGCGAAGATCCGCAGCAGGGCGACGAACCGGCCGAAGAAGACGGCCCACATGCCCCACTTCTCGAACGACCGCTCGGCCATCGCGATGTTGGCCTCGCTGAAGTGCTTGGGGAACTTCCCGCCGAGCCAGGCCAGCAGGGGGCGTCCGCCCTTGCGGCCGATGGCGTAGCCGATCGAGTCGCCGATGATCGCGCCCGCCGTGGCGCAGGCCCCCAGGACGTACGGGTTGATGTCCCCGTGCTGGGAGGCGAGGAGAGCGGAGCTGACGAGGACGATCTCGCCCGGCAGCGGGATGCCGAGGCTTTCCAGCCCGATCACCACACCCACCAGGATGTAGATGCTGACCGCGGGGACGGTCTCGAGCCACTCCTGGACGTGCAACGCCGGTTCCTCCGTATCGACGAGTGACCTCTGGGGCCAGGCAGCCTACCGGGTCACGGGGAGGCCCGGCCCGTGCGCGGGCCGGGGCCACGGGAGGAGACGCCGGCCCGCCCGGCGGGGTTGCCCGCGCCGGGCGGGCCGTACGACGGGGCGGCGGACCTACGACGGGCCGGGCCGGTCAGGCGCGGGGGCGCAGCGTCCAGGTGATGGTCATCTCACCGGTGACGGCGCCGTCCTCGCGCGTGATCTCGACGCGGACGGGGAACTCGGGGCGCCGCCCGGCGTCCAGCTCGGCCACGACCTCTTCGCGGGGGCGGCCCAGGGTGGCGGTCGCGGTGACGGCGCCCATGGCGAGCTTCCTGTAGCCGATCTCCGCCCTGACGGCGAGCGGGACGGCGCGGCCCGTCTGGTCCCCGAAGGCACCGATGACGACGGCGCCGCTGGCCGACTCGCCGAGCGTGAACATCGCGCCGGCGTGCGGGCCGCCGACGTGGTTGTGGAAGTCCTCCTGGTCGGGCAGGCGCAGCACGGCGCGCTCGGCGGTCGCCTCGACGACCTCCAGGTTCAGGGTCCTGGCCATGGGGACGGTGGCCAGCAGCATCTCGCCGATGTTCGGCATCGTGTCGGACATGCGCCCGAAGTTACCAGGCAGTAGTTTCGGCGTGAACCCTCCGCACGGGACCGGACGTGGCACCCGTCACCCCTCCCCTCTATGGTTACAGCCCATGTGGCCAGGACAGCAGCCGCCCGGGGGCGAGCAGAACCCGCAGGACCAGAACGCGCCGAACCCCTATCAGCAGCCGGGGTACCAGCAGCCGAACCCCTACCAGCAGCCGGGGTACCAGCAGCCCGGTTACCCGCAGGCGGGGTATCCGCAGCAGAACCCGTACCAGCAGCCGACCGTGCCGCAGTACGCGGTGCCCGGGCAGCCGCCCGGCCCGCCGGTGCCGCCGGACGGCGGCGGGAAGAGGACCGCGGTCGTCGCGGCCGTCGCGGCCCTCGTCGTCCTGGCCGCCGCCGGCCTGACCGGCTACCTGGTCCTCGGCGGGGACGAGGAGCAGCCGGCCGCCCGGGGCGGCTCGTCGCCGTCCGCGAGCGCGTCCGCGCCGTCGGCGCCGGTCGAGCAGCCGGCGCAGTCGCCCTCCGGCAACCCGCGGGACGGCTCGGCGGCGCCCAAGCCGTCCGTCCCCGGCTGGAAGGTCGTCCACAACCCGAAGCGCGACACCCTCTTCGACATCCCGCCGGACTGGGAGGCGCTCGGCTCGGGCATGGCCACCGGCTTCGAGGACGAGAAGGCCGGCGACGGATCGCCCGTCGTCACCATGTCGGCACCCGGCCGCTACAAGAGCGAGTGGTGCACGTACGACGACGACAAGGACGGCACCGCCGAGAAGTGGAGCCTCGCCACGGCCGGCACGAAGGGCGGCCAGGGCGCGAAGGACACCGCCGAGGCCGCGTACAACGAGGCCGGCAGCTGGGTGTGGGCGGGGTACGCGCAGACCGAGCCCAAGGGCACCGTCAAGATCACCAAGGCCGTGCCGTACACCACGAAGTCCGGTCTGAGCGGCCACGTCGCCACGGCGACCGCCCTCAACACGAAGCACGAGAACAAGTGCGACACGGACGGCAAGTCCCTCGCGTTCTCCTTCAAGAACGCCAAGGGCGACTTCGTCTCCTGGGTCATGTACGCGAACACGGGCATCAAGGACGAGGTGCCGGACGAGACGATCCGGAAGATCCTCAGCACCGTCCGGCTGGCCGAGACCACTTCGTAGGGCGTCGGCCGGACCTGACGGGCAATCCGTTTGTCCACGGGGGTCTCCACCGGAGATAGTCCGGGGGTGAAGACCCCCGCCTCCCCCTCCCGCCTCCGCCCCGGCCGCCGCCCGGAGTGGGCGGGGCACAACTACGTCCTGCTGACCGCCGCGGCCGTCGTCACCAACCTGGGCTCCCACGGCGCCCTGGTGGCGGCGGCGTTCGCGGTGCTGGAGTCCGGCGGCGACGGCGGCGACGTGGGCCTGGTCGCCGCGGCCCGCACGCTGCCGCTCGTCCTCTTCCTCCTCGTCGGCGGAGCCCTCGCGGACCGGCTGCCCCGGCACCGCGTCATGGTCGCCGCCAACGCCCTCAACTGCGTCTCGCAGGCGGTCTTCGCGGCCCTCGTGCTCACCGGCCGGGCACAGCTGTGGCAGATGATGCTGCTGACCGCGCTGTGCGGCACGGGGCAGGCGTTCTTCAACCCGGCCGCCGAGGGCATGCTGATGTCCAGCGTCGGCGGCGAGCAGGCGAGCCGCGCCTTCGCGCTGTTCCGCATGGCCATGAGCGGCGCGGCCATCGGCGGGGCGGCGCTCGGCGGTGCCCTGGTCGCCGCGTTCGGGCCGGGCTGGGTGCTCGCCGTCGACGCGGTGGCGTTCGCCGTGGCGGGCGCGCTGCGGGCGTTCCTGGACGTGAGCCACGTCCCCGAGCGGGCCCCCGGGGGCGGTCTGCTCGCCGACCTGCGCGAGGGGTGGGACGAGTTCGTCGGCCGTCCCTGGCTGTGGGCGGTCGTCGCGCAGTTCTCCGTCGTCGTCGCCGTCGTCGGCGCCGCCGAGTCCGTGTACGGGCCGCTGGTCGCGCAGGAGTCGCTGGGCGGCGCGCGACCGTGGGGACTGGCCCTGGCCGCGTTCGGCGTGGGCACGCTCGGCGGCGCGCTGCTGATGATGCGCTGGAAGCCGCGCCGGCTGCTGCTGGTGGGCACGTTGTGCGTGTTCCCGCTGGCCCTGCCGTCGGCGGCGCTGGCCGTGCCGCTGCCGGCGGGCGGCCTGGCGGCGGTGATGTTCGTGTCCGGGGTGGCGATCGAGGTGTTCGGCGTGGCGTGGATGACCTCGCTGCACCAGGAGATCCCGGAGGAGAAGCTGTCGCGGGTCGCCGCGTACGACTGGTTCGGCTCGACCGCGATGCTGCCCCTGTCGACGGCGGTCGCGGGCCCGGTGGCGGACCTGTTCGGACGGTCGCGGGCGCTGTGGGGGTGTGCCGCGCTGATCGTGCTGGTGACGGCGCTGGTGCTGCTCGTCCCGGACGTGCGGAACCTGACGCGCCGTACGGGGCCGGCCCCGGCCCCGGCGGACCGGCCGCAGGAGCCGACCGGGGCGGCGTCCGAGACGGCCTCCGGGAGGACGGCCGCCTAGCGCCTCGCGGCGCCGGCCGTCAGCCGATGCCGAACGCGCCGCCGGGCGGCTCGGGCGACGGCACGGCGTCCGCGTCCCGCACCACCGCCGCGCCGCCGGTGAGCCGCGCCAGGGCCGGCCCGTGCTCCACGCGCGCGGGGAACGCGTCGGCGACCGCCCACCGGGCCAGCCGGGCCGTGTCGACCGGCGCGTGCGAGGCGACCAGCACCACGTTGCCGAACCGCCGCCCCCGCAGCACCGCCGGTTCGGCGATCAGCGCCAGCTCCCCGAACACGGCCGCGAAGGTGGCCAGTTGGGAGCGGAGGAACGCGAACGGCGCCCCGTCCGCCAGGTTCGCCGCGTAACACCCCTCCGGCCGCAGGACGCGCTCCACCTCGCGCGCGTACTCGACGGACGTGAGGTGCGCGGGCACCCGCGAGCCACCGAACACGTCCCCCACCACCAGGTCCGCCGAGCGCGCGGGCGCCGCCTCCAGCCACGCCCGCGCGTCCGCGCCGTGCACGGCGATCCCCGACCCGTCCGGCACGGGCAGCCGCTCCGCGACCAGCGCGAGCAGCGCCCGGTCCGCCTCCACGACGTCCTGCCGGGAGCCGGGCCGGGTCGCCGCGACGTACCGGGGCAGGGTCAGCGCGCCGCCCCCGAGGTGGACGACGTCGAGCGGGGCGCCCTCGCCGGCGGCGGCGTCCACGACGTGGGCGAGGCGCCGCGCGTACTCGAACTCCAGGTGCGTCGGGTCGTCGAGGTCGACGTACGACTGCGGCGCGCCGTCGACGGTCAGCAGCCAGGCCCGCTCCCGGTCGATGTCCGGCATGAGCTTGGCGGTGCCGCCGTCGACGGCGCGGAGTACGGGTACGGGCTCGTTCACCGCCCCATTCTCCCAGCCGGACCGCGGCGCTAGAGCAGCTCGCTCACGGTGCCCGCGCCGACCGTGCGGCCGCCCTCGCGGATCGCGAAGCCGAGGCCCGGCTCCAGCGGCACGGCGCGCCCCAGCTCGACGGTCATGGTGACCGTCTCCCCGGGCCGGGCGACGGCCGCCTCGCCCAGGTCGACGTCGCCGACCACGTCCGCGGTGCGGAGGTGGAACTGCGGCCGGTAGCCGGTCGACACGGGCGTCGCCCGGCCGCCCTCGCGGGCCGACAGGACGTACACCCGCGCCGTGAAGCGCCGCCTCGGCACGACGCTGCCCGGCTCGGCCACCACGTGGCCGCGGCGGACCGCGCCGCGCGGCACCCCGCGCAGGAGCAGCGCCACGTTGTCGCCGGCCTGCGCGGCGTCCATCGGCTTGCCGAACGTCTCCACGCCGGTGACGACGGTCTCCGCCGCGCCGGCGCCGAGCACCTCCACGCGGTCGCCGACGCGTACAGTGCCGCGCTCGACGGCCCCGGTGACGACGGTGCCCCGCCCGGTGACGGTGAGGACGTTCTCGACGGGCATCAGGAACGGCGCGTCCACGTACCGCACCGGCGTCGGCACGTACGTGTCGACCGCGTCGAGCAGCGCCTCGATCGACGCCGTCCAGCGGGGGTCGCCCTCCAGGGCCCTCAACCCGGAGACGCGGACGACCGGGACACAGTCGCCGCCGTAGCCGTGGGCGGTGAGCAACTCGCGCACCTCCAGCTCGACCAGGTCGGTGAGCTCGTCGTCGCCCGCGTCCGCCTTGTTGAGGGCGACGACGATGTGGTCGACGCCGACCTGGCGGGCGAGCAGGACGTGCTCGGCGGTCTGCGGCATGATCCCGTCGAGCGCGGAGACGACGAGGACGGCCCCGTCGAGCTGGGCCGCGCCGGTCACCATGTTCTTGACGTAGTCGGCGTGGCCGGGCATGTCGACGTGGGCGTAGTGGCGGGTGTCGGTCTCGTACTCGACGTGCGCGAGGTTGATGGTGATGCCGCGCCGCGCCTCCTCGGGCGCCCGGTCGATCCGGTCGAGCGCGACGTACGGGGTGCCGCCGCCGGAGCGCTCGCTGAGGACCTTGGTGATGGCCGCGGTGAGGGTGGTCTTGCCGTGGTCGACGTGACCCATGGTGCCGATGTTGAGGTGCGGCTTGGTGCGCACGTAGGCCGTCTTGGACATGACGGGACGGTTCCTCTCCGGAACTCGAAGCGACGATGGGGACCCCTCGGCCTTGCCGACCCTCCCCCTGCGGGGTCCGCCGGACGATCCGGGAAGGGTCAGCTTCGGGCGCCGTCCAGGACGATGGCGGCAGCCTTCGGCGCGTCCGCGACCGCGGACGACGCTGCGAGGAAGGCGTACCGGAACATGCGGACGATCCTGCCGTGGCGGACCGTGCGCGTCGAGTGGTTTTCCGCGTCCCGGCCGCGCTCGCCCGCCCGGGACGCGGCCCGGGGTGCGGCGCCGGTCACGGTGGGCCCGCGGCGCCGTCGGTTACGCTCCCGGGATGTTCGAGCCCGCCGTCCGGCCCCGGGCCGGTTTCGCCCCGCGCCGCTCCCGCGTCCTCCTTTCCCCCTGGTCGCGGCTGACGCTGCTCGTCTGCCTGCTCGCGGGCGCCGGGGCGGTGGTCGTGGCGTACGAGCCGCACCGGCTCCTCGCGGACGGGGGCTGGCCGCAGCAGGTCGGCGGCGCGGGCGCCGTCGTGCTGTTCGGGGTCGCGTACGGGCTGTGCGCCGCCGCGTTCGTGCCGCGCCCCGTGCTGAACCTGGCGTCGGGCGCCCTCTTCGGCGCGCAGGCGGGACTCGCCGCGGCCGTCGCCGGCACCGTCCTGGGGGCGGGCGTCGCGTTCGCGCTCGGCCGCGCCCTGGGCCGGGACGCGCTGCGCCCGCTGCTGCGGGGGCGCTGGGCGGAGGCGGCGGACGGGCAGCTCAGCCGGCACGGGTTCCGGTCGACGCTGGCGATCCGGCTGTTCCCCGGGGTGCCGTTCGCCGCGGCCAACTACGGCGCGGCGATCTCGCGCATGGGGTACGCGCCGTTCCTCCTGGGGACGGGGCTGGGCTGCGTACCGAACACGGCGGCGTACGTGGTCGCCGGGAGCCAGGCCGCGGCGCCGACCTCTCCGGCCTTCCTCCTGTCGGCCGGGTTCATCGTGGTCAGCGTGGCCGCCGGGGCGGTCGTGGCCTGGCGCAAGCGGCACCGGCTGCGGTCGGCGCCCGCGTCCTGACACCGCTCCGCGACACCGGATGATCACCGTCCGTTCACCGTGAAGCGGTACGCTGCACCGACCCCAACGACCGCACACGCACATTTCGGGACGGCCCTGGCCCCATGAGTTGGTTCGAATCGTTCATCCTCGGACTCGTCCAAGGGCTGACGGAGTTCCTCCCGATCTCCTCCAGCGCCCACCTGCGCCTCACGGCCGCCTTCGCGGGCTGGCAGGACCCGGGTGCCGCTTTCACGGCGATCACTCAGATCGGCACCGAGGCGGCCGTTCTGATCTACTTCCGCAAGGACATCGGCCGCATCCTGTCGGCGTGGTCCCGGTCACTGACGGACAAGTCGATGCGCTCCGACCACGACGCCCGGATGGGCTGGCTGGTGATCGTCGGGTCGATCCCGATCGGCGTGCTGGGCGTCACCCTGAAGGACCACATCGAGGGTCCGTTCCGCGACCTGCGGCTGATCGCCACGACCCTGATCGTGCTCGGCGTCGTCCTGGGCGTGGCCGACCGGATGGCGGCCCGCGCGCAGGAGGGCGGCCGGCACCGGGCGGCGCGGGAGCGCAAGACGCTGCGGGACCTGGGCGTCAAGGACGGCCTGGTCTTCGGCCTGTGCCAGGCGATGGCGCTGGTCCCGGGCGTCTCCCGGTCGGGCGCGACCATCAGCGGAGGTCTGCTGATGAACTACACGCGCGAGGCGGCCGCCCGCTACTCGTTCCTGCTGGCCATCCCCGCCGTCCTGGCCTCGGGCGTGTTCGAGCTGAAGGCCGTGGGCGAGGGCCACGTGTCGTGGGGGCCCACCGTCTTCGCGACGGTCATCGCGTTCGGTGTGGGCTACGCGGTCATCGCGTGGTTCATGAAATTCATCACTACCAAGAGCTTCATGCCGTTCGTGATCTACCGGATAGCGCTCGGTCTGGTGCTGTTCGCCCTGATCTGGCTGGGGGTCCTCAGCCCCGACGCGGGTCAGCCGACGCACTGACGCCGCCGTGGGAATCGTCACGGTGCGTGGCGGGTCACAGCGGATCGTCCGATGTGCGCACTAGTCTGGTCGCATGTCCAAGCCCGCGTTCGACCCCTTCGATCCCACCGTCCCCGACGCCGACGCCCTGAACCGGGCGATCCGCGAGCTGTGGGCGCGCTCGGGCGGACGCCTGTCGGCGGACGAGCAGCGGATCTACCAGGCCCTCATCCTGAAGTGGGCCGCCGCGCAGCAGGGCGACGTCGGCACCGCCGCGTAGCGCCCGCCGCCCGGCCCCGCCGTCCCGTACGGACGGCCGCCCCGCACGAGAAGGGCGAGAGAAGGCCGAGGGGGGCCGCCGGCAAAAGGGGGGGGCGACCGGCGGCCCCTGGTCCCGGGCGCCTTCCGGCCCGGTCCGTACCCACGACAGTGCCGTACCCGCGCGCCCCGCGGGAGGGCGCGCGACCGGTGTCCGCGCGTGTCCCCTTCACACCCCGTGTGAAGCGTGTGGCCGAAGCCCCGGACCGGCCCTGAGCAGGCTCTCGCCCTTCGCCGTCGCGCCGGGAAGTGCGGGGCGCGCGCCGGGCGCACTGTCCGTGGAGTGATCTCCTCCGCCACACTGGAGTTCCAGACCCCCGGGCGAGGAGGCGCGGATGCGGTTGCGAGCCGGACACGGTGAGGTGGCCGCGCGGCCGCGGTCGTCGCGGTGGGGGCGGGGCGCGGCCGTCGTCCTCGCGGGCGCGCTGCCCGCCCTGGCGTTCCCGGAGCCGTCCCTGTGGTGGCTGGCGTACGTGGCGCTGGTGCCGTGGCTGCTGCTGGTCCGCGCCGCGCCCACCGGGCGGCGGGCGGCGCTCGACGGGTGGCTGGGCGGGACGGGGTTCGTGCTGGCCGTGCACCACTGGCTGATGCCGAGCCTGCACGTCTTCATCCTGGTGCTGGCGGCACTCCTGGGACTGCTGTGGGCGCCGTGGGGGTGGCTGGTGCGGTGGGCGTTCGCGGGGGCGTCGGGGTCGCGGGGGCGGGCGGTCGCCGCGTGCGCGGTGGTGCCGTCGGGGTGGCTGATGGTCGAGGCGGTCCGGTCCTGGGAGGGGCTGGGCGGTCCGTGGGGGCTGCTGGGCGCCAGTCAGTGGCAGGTCGCGCCCGCGCTGCGGGTGGCGGCGCTGGGCGGGGTGTGGCTGGTGACGCTGTTGGTGGTGGCGGTCAACACGGCGGTGGCGCTGCTCGTGGCGGTGCCTCCCGTACGTACGGCCGCGGTCGCGGCGCTGGCGGTGTGCGCGGTCGCCACGGGTACGGCGTGGATGTGGTCGTCGCCGCCGGAGCCGGTGGGCACGGCGCGGATCGGGGTCGTCCAGCCGGGGGTGGTCGGTGGGCCGGACGGCCCCGGGCCGCGGTTCTCCCGCAGTGAGGAGCTGACCCGTTCGCTGGCGGGGCGGGACGCGGACCTCGTCGTGTGGGGCGAGAGCAGCGTCGGCGCCGACCTGGCGGCCCGGCCGGACCTCGCCGACCGGCTGGCGGAGCTGTCGCGGCACGTCGGCGCCGAGGTCCTGGTGAACGTCGACGCGCGCCGCTCGGACCTGCCGGGCATCTACAAGAGCAGTGTCCTCGTGGGCCCCGGCGGCCCGACCGGGGACCGGTACGACAAGATGCGGCTGGTGCCGTTCGGCGAGTACGTCCCGGCGCGGGCCGTACTGGGGTGGGCGACGTCGGTGGGCCGGGCCGCCGACGAGGACCGGCGGCGCGGCACCGCGCAGGTCGTGATGGCGGCCGGGGGCGGCGGGGAGCGGACGCTGCTCGTGGGTCCGCTCGTGTGCTTCGAGTCGGCGTTCCCCGACATGAGTCGCCGCCTGGCGCGTGACGGCGCGCAGGTACTGGTCGCCCAGTCGGCGACGTCGACGTTCCAGGAGAGCTGGGCGCCCGGGCAGCACGCGTCGCTGGCGGCGCTGCGCGCGGCCGAGACCGGCCGGCCGGTGGTGCACGCGACGCTGACCGGGGTGAGCGCCGTGTACGGGCCGGACGGCGCCCGGATCGGGGACCCGCTCGGCACGGACCGCGGCGCGGCCGCCGTCTACGACGTTCCGCTCTCCGACACGACGACGCCGTACGTACGGTTCGGCGACTGGCCCCTGTGGGCGGCGCTCGCCGTCCTCGCGGGCGTGGCGGGCGCCGCCGGGGCGCGGGCGGTCAGGCGGACGCCTGCTCCAGACAGTCCCGTACGACCCGCTCGCACAGCTCGTGGGTCCGCAGGGCGTCGCGGGCGCTGAGCACCTCGCCCGCCCGTACGGCGTCGAGGAAGGCGAGCGCGACCTGCTCGATGCCGCGCTGCCGGGCGACGGGCACCCAGTCGCCGCGCCGCCGCACGGTCGGCAGGCCCGTGTGGTCGATCACCTCCGCCAGGTTGACGACCTGGCGCTTGGCGTCCTGCCCCGAGACCTCCAGGACCTCCTCGGTGGAGCCGCTCACGCGGTTCATCGTCCCGATGGCCGTGAAGCCGTCCCCGGAGAGCTGGAGCACCACGTGGTGCATGAGCCCGTCGCGGACGCGCGCGCGGACGTCGGTGTGCTCCACCGGCCCCGGGAGCAGGAAGCGCAGGGTGTCGACGACGTGGATGAAGTCGTCGAGGACGAGGGTGCGGGGCTCCTCGGGGAGGCCGACGCGGTTCTTCTGCATGAGGATCAGCTCGCGCGGGTGCTCCCCGCACTGCGCGTACGCGGGCGCGTGGCGGCGGTTGAAGCCGACGGCGAGGGACACCCCGCGCCGCTCGGCGAGCTCCACGAGGCGGCGGGACTCGTCGAGTTCGTACGCGAGGGGCTTGTCGACGTACGTGGGGACGCCGGCCTCCAGCAGCCGCGTGACGATCTCGGGATGGACGCTCGTCGGGGCGTGCACGAACGCCGCGTCGAGCCCGGCGGCGAGCAGTGCGTCGAGGTCCGTGTGGCGGCGCTCCCGCGGGATGTGGTGGGCGTCCGCGACCCGCTCCAGGGTGGCGGGGGTGCGGGTCTGGAGGTGCAGCTCGACGTCGGGCCGGGTCGTGAGTACCGGGAGGTACGCCTTCTGCGCGATGTCTCCGAGCCCGATGCAGCCCACCTTCACGGGGGTCTCCTCTCACGTGGTGCCGTCCGCCCCGCAGCATACGTGTGGAGTACTTCACCCATGCGTGCGGTAACCGCCGGTACGAACGGTGCCGCGGGCGCCCCGGGCGGCACAGTGTGCCGGTGCGAGAAAGAGCGAGAGGCAGGCTCGGCGGGAGCGGCGGGGCGCTGTGCGTCCTGATGGGTGTGGCGGCGGCGGCGCTGACGGGCTGTGTGTCGGTGTCGCCCGACTCCGGCCCCGCCCCCTCTCCGGCGGCGGGGGACTCGTCGCGGAAGCCGGTGCCGCTGGTGGCCGAGGAGCGTCCGCGCGAGGCGCTGGAGAGCACCGCCCCCGTGGCGGTGCCGTCCCCCCGGCCGGTGGCGGTGCGGCCCCGGGCGGACGAGGGCGGCGCGAAGGGCGCCGAGGCGCGGCCCCGGGCCCGCCTCACGGTGCGCCCGGCCGCGCCGGTGCCGGTACCGGTGCCGATGCGGTCGGCGGTCGGCGTACCGGACGTGTGCGGGCTGGTGGAGCGGCACGGTGCCTGGCGCCCGGGCGGTGCCGGGCCCTTCCCGTGCCGGGGGGCGGCGCGCCGCTGACGCCGGGCCGGGGTTCCGGCAGCGGCGCGGGTCAGGCGCCGCTCTCGCGCAGGCGGCGGTCGAGCCGGTCGATGGCGGCCCGGACGCCCGCGTCGTACCCGTCGCCGCCGAGGGCGGCGGAGGCCGCGCGGGCCCGGTCGAGGTGCACGCGCGCGTCGTGCGGACGGCGCAGCCCCAGGTAGTCGGCGGCGAGGTTCAGATGGAGCGACGGGTACAGGGCGCGCAGGGCGGCGGCCGTGTCGCGGCGGGCGGGCCGCGTCCCGTCGGGCGCTTCGCCCGGTACTTCGCCGAGCTCCTCGCCGAGGGCTTCGGCGGCGGTCAGCGCACGCAGGTCCCAGGCGAGTTCGGCGTCGGGGTCGTCCTGGGCGTCCGCCATGTAGTGGGCCAGGGTGCAGCGGTGCAGGGGGTCCCCGTCCGCCCCGAGCCGCTCCCACAGCGCGTGGAACCGGTTGCGGGCCTCCTCGCGGTCTCCCCCGTGCAGCAGCATCGCCGCCTGGCCGATGCTGGTCGTGAGCGCGCCGTCGTCCGCGGGGCTGGTCGTGACCGCGTCGTCGTCCGCCATGTGCCGGCCTCCCTCGTCGTCGTACCCCGACGCTAACCGCCGGGGCGGCCGATCCCGGGCAGACGCAGCCGACCCCGCCGCGCGGACCCCGGCGTGCGCGGCTCCGGCCCCGGGGCGGCGTGGCGTCACCCGCGCCACCGCCTCCGCGACGGCCAAGGCACGTACGGCGGCACGACCACGTACCGCGGGCACCACCCGTACGGCGCCCTTCACCGGCAGGCCCCCGGCGGACGCGGCCCCGGGGCGGCGTGGCGTCGCCCGCAGCGCCACCCCCGCGACGGTCGGGACGGGTACGGCGGCACGACCGATGCCGCGGACACACCCGTACGGCGCTCCTCGCCGGGAGGCCCTCAGCGGGCGCGCGGCGCGCCCGGTCGTGGTGGGCGCGGGCGGTGGCGGGTCCTCGCCCGGCCTCCCCGGCCAGTGGTGGGGAGGCCCCGCCCCGGTCGGTGGCCAGTGGTGGAGAGGCACCGCCCCGGCCGGCCACCGGCGATCGCGGTGCACCGCTGTCCGGCACCGTCCTGTACGGGCCGCCGACGGCGCAAAGGCTCCTGCCACCGGGCGCCGGGGCCGGGGCGGCCCGGCGGTCCGCCGCTCAGCCGAGGTCGGGGATGCGCCAGTCGATCGGCTCGTGGCCCTGTGCGGCGACGGCCGCGTTGATCTGCGTGAAGGGGCGGGAGCCGAAGAACTTCTTCGCGGAGAGCGGCGACGGGTGGGCGCCCTTCACCACGGCGTGCCGCGTCTCGTCGATAAGCGGCAGCTTCTTCTGCGCGTAGTTGCCCCACAGGACGAACACGGCGGGGTCGGGGCGGGCGGCGACGGCGCTGATGACCGCGTCCGTGAACTTCTCCCAGCCCTTGCCCTTGTGGGAGTTGGCCTCACCGGCCCGGACGGTCAGCACGGCGTTGAGCAGCAGGACGCCCTGCTCGGCCCACGGCATGAGGTAGCCGTTGTCCGGGATGGGGTGGCCGAGCTCCTCGTGCATCTCCTTGTAGATGTTCCGCAGGGACGGCGGGACCTTGACGCCCGGCCGGACGGAGAAGCACAGACCGTGCCCCTGGCCCTCCCCGTGGTACGGGTCCTGGCCCAGGATGAGGACCTTGACCTTGTCGTACGGGGTGGCGGCGAGCGCGGCGAACACCTCGTCCCGCGGGGGGTAGACCGGCCCCTTGGCCCGCTCCTCCTCGACGAACTCGGTGAGCTGCTCGAAGTACGGCTTCTGCAGTTCGTCGCCGAGGACGCCGCGCCAGGACTCGGGCAGCATGGCGGTGTCGGTCACGTCGAGAACCTCCGGTGTGGGATCGCTTGTCGATCACAGAACCTACCTG
Source organism: Streptomyces tamarix (assembly GCF_032423885.1). Classification (NCBI taxonomy): domain Bacteria; kingdom Bacillati; phylum Actinomycetota; class Actinomycetes; order Kitasatosporales; family Streptomycetaceae; genus Streptomyces; species Streptomyces tamarix. The sequence continues at coordinate 49,691 of NZ_JAWCTQ010000014.1, forward strand.
CGACCACTGACAACCGATCCCATCACCTCCGTCCGGCAACCGCAGCCGCAGCCGCTACCAGCTCGTCTTGCGGTGCAGCTCCCAGAGCTGCATGACGGTCTGCGGGTCGAGGGCGCGCTCGCCGCCGCCGATCTCCTCGCTGGCCGCGACGTACAGCTTGCCCTGCCACAGGGGCAGCAGGCGGACGTCCTCGACGAAGATCTGCTGGGCCCGCTCGAACTGCTCGGTGACCGCGGCGCGGTCGCTCTTGCGGCGCGACTCGGGCAGCAGCTGGTCGGTGATCTCCGGCTGCTCGTACGGCGCGGCGTGGACGTTGTTCTTGCCGACGAACGGCGCGACGAAGTTGTCCGGGTCCGGGAAGTCGGGGAACCAGCCGCGGCCGAAGATCGGGTACTCGCCCTTCTGGTAGGCCTCCTGGAACTCCTTCCAGGGCTTGCCGACGAGGGTCACCTCGAACAGTCCGGAGGCGTCCAGCTGCCGCTTGATCTCGGCGAACTCGGCGGCCGTGGAGGAGCCGTACCGGTCGGTGGTGTAGCCGATGGTCAGCTTCACCGGCTGGTCGATGCCGGCCTTGCGCAGGATGTTCTTCGCCTTGGTGACGTCCGGGTCGCCGTAGTGGTCGAAGAACTTGGTCGTGTGCCCGGCGATGCCCTTCGGGACCATCGAGTACAGCGGCTCGGCGGTGCCCTGGTACGCCTTGGCGACGAGGGCGCCACGGTCGATGACCTGCGCGATCGCCCGGCGGACGGCGGGCTTGCCGACCTGCGGGTCGTCCGGGTTGAAGACCAGGTAGTGGATGGTCGCGCCGGTCGACTCGACGATCTGGAGGCCCTCGTTCTCGGGCTTCTTCTCGCTCAGGTCGACGACCTCCTCGGCGGTCAGGCCGCGGTAGGTGGCGTCGATCTCCTTGTTCTTCAGCGCGGCGACCATCGCCTCGGAGTCACCGAAGTAGCGGATGGTGACGGCGGTGTTCTTGCGGTCGGCGAACCCCTTGTACGTGGGGTTCTTGACCAGCTCGGCCTCCTTGCCCTCGGTGTACTTGCCGAGCGTGTACGGGCCGGAGCCGACCAGCTTGCCGTCCTCGCGGAGCTTGTCCGCCGGGTACGAGGCGGGCTCGACGATCGACATGGCGGGCGTGGCGAGGACGAAGGGGAAGGTGGCGTCCGACTCCTTGAGCCGGAAGACCACCGTCTTGTCGCCGCTCGTCTCGACCTTGTCGAGGGCCCCGAGGAGTCCGTTGGGGCCGCCCTCCGCGTTGATGGTGCGGATCCGCTCGATCGAGTGCTTGACCGCCTCGGCGTCGACCTTGCTGCCGGAGGAGAACTGCAGCCCTTCGTGCAGGTCGCACTGGAACACCTTGCTGGCGGTGTCGGTGAACTTGCAGTCCGCCGCGTCCGGCTGGGGCGTCGTGCTCCCGGTGGGGAAACTCAGCAGCGTCTGGAAGACGTTCCGGTACAGCTCCCAGGAACTGTCCCACGCGGCCGCTGGGTCGAGGGTGGTCGGAGAACTCGTCGTGCCCACGACGATCTTGCTTTCCGCCTCGGCTTCATCACCCGCGAAGAGACTGCATCCCGCCAGCAGGGATATGGACGCAAGGGCTGCAGCCGCCTGCAGACTGGTCCGGTTGAACACGTGCACACGCTCCTCGTTCAGCCATGGTCGGCCGACCATACCGCAGCGCCCCGCCGGGTCAATCCAGGGGACCGGCGGGGCACTTGAGGCATTAGGCGGCCAATCAGGCGCAATCCACCTCAGCCGACTCCGGCATTGAGGAAAATCCCCCCGTCGACCACCAGGGTCTGCCCGGTGATCCAGTCCGATTGGTCGGACGTGAGGAAAGCGGCGGCGCCACCGATATCCGTGGGCGTGCCGAGCCTGCCGAGCGGATAGGAGGCGGTCACCTCCGCCTCGCGGCCCTCGTAGAGGGCCTCCGCGAATTTCGTCTTCACGACGGCCGGGGCGATCGCATTGACCCGGACGATCGGGGCGAACTCATGGGCGAGCTGCAGCGTGAGGTTGATCATCGCCGCCTTGCTCATCCCGTACGCCCCCACGAACGGGGAGGCGGCGACGCCGGCGACCGACGCGATGTTCACGATCGCCCCGCCGTTGTCCTTCTGCCAGGCCCTCCAGGTCTGCTGGGCGAAGCCGAGCGCCGAGATGACGTTGGTCTCGTAGACCTTGCGGGCCACGTTGAGGTCGAGGTCGGCCATCGGGCCGAAGACGGGGTTCGTCCCGGCGTTGTTGACCAGGTAGTCCACGCGGCCGAAGGCCTCCATGGTCCGCTCGACGGCGGTCGCCTGGTGGGCCTCGTCGTGGGCCTTGCCGGCGACGTGGACGGCGCGGTCGGGGCCGAGGCGCTCGACGGCCGCCTTGAGGGCCTCCTCGCCGCGTCCGGTGATGCAGACGCGGTCGCCGCGCGCGACGAGGGCCTCGGCGATGCCGTAGCCGATGCCCCGGCTGCCGCCGGTGACGAGGGCGACCCGGCCGGTCGGCTCGGGCAGTTCGCTGGCGTTCATGTCGTCCACCCGCCGTTTCAGTTGAGGGGCCCGCCGGCCACGTACAGGACCTGGCCGGAGACGAAACCGGCGTCGTCGCCCGTGAAGAAGGCGATCGCGTTCGCGATGTCCTCGGGGCGGCCCACGCGCTGGACGGGGATCTGGGTGGCGGCGGCGGCCTGGAACTCCTCGAAGCCCATGCCCACGCGCGCGGCGGTCTGCGCGGTCATCTCGGTGACGATGAAGCCGGGCGCGACGGCGTTGGCGGTGATGCCGAACTTGCCGAGTTCCTTGGCGAGGGTCTTGGTGAAGCCCTGGAGGCCGGCCTTGACGGCGGAGTAGTTGGCCTGGCCCCGGTTGCCGAGGGCGGAGGACGAGGAGAGGCTGACGATCCGGCCGAAGCCCGCGTCGACCATGTGCTTCTGGCACGCCTTGGCCATCAGGAACGCGCCCTTGAGGTGCACGTTCATCACCGTGTCCCAGTCGGACTCGGACATCTTGAACAGCAGGTTGTCGCGGAGCACACCCGCGTTGTTGACGAGGATCGTGGGGGCCCCGAGCTCGTCGGCGACGCGGGCGACCGCGGCCTCCACCTGGGCGCTGTCGGAGACGTCGCAGCCGACGGCGAAGGCGGTGCCGCCGGCCGCGGTGATGGTGTCGACGGTGTCCTTGCAGGCGGCCTCGTCGAGGTCGAGGACGGCGACGGCACGGCCCTCGGCCGCGAGCCGTACGGCGGTCGCCGCGCCGATGCCGCGCGCCCCTCCGGTCACGACGGCCACGCGCTGCTGGGTGGTGGACATGCTGGTTCTCCTCGCCCTTGAGTCCCTGGGGCCGCTCGTCCCGCTCCCGGCGGAGTGGTGAGCGACCGCTTAGTACCTTCAGCAGGACGAGACGCTAGAAGCCCTGGCACCCGGTGTCAACGGCTCACGGGCGGGGTGCCGGGGATCACGCGGGGCGTCAGCGGACGAGCAGGTCCAACAGCCGTTCGACCTCCGCCTCCGGGTCCGTGGTGAGCCCGGTGTGCACGGGGCCGGGCTGGACGACGGTGGAGCGGGGCGCGACGAGCCAGCGGAACCGCCGCCCCGCGTCCTCGCGGCGGGCCTGCCCGGCGTCGTCGCCGCCGCGGCAGACGCCCTCCACGGCGTGCAGGGCGGCCCGCACACCGGCGACGTCGGCCCGCGGGTCGAGCGCCGCCAGCTTCCTCTCGTCCAGGTGCGTCCGCGCGGCCACGAAGGCCTCGGCGCGGCAGTAGACCACCACGCCCGCGTTGAAGCACTCGCCTCGGTCGACGCGCGGCACGACGCGCAGCAGGGCGTATTCGAAGACGTTCCGCTCGGTCACTCGCCGCTGTCCTTCTGCTCGCTTCGTACGGTCGTGCCGCCCTTGGCGGTGTGGGGCCAGGGGGTGAGGTGGTCGGTCAGCCAGCCGGGTGCCCGCGAGGGCATGCGCTCGGTCCGCTCCCCCACGGTGACGCGCTCGTGGATGGTCGCGGCACGCGGCAGCAGCGCTTCGACGTAGGCGCGTCGCACGGCGTCGGGCGAGTCGAAGCCGGGCTCGCCGACCAGCCACTCGTCGGGCACGTCGGCGGTCACCTCGGTCAGCAGCTCCTCGGTGACCCGCGGCGCCAGCTCGGCCGCGGCGGCGGCCACGTCGGGGCCGTACGTGGCCAGGACGTGGTCCGAGGCGTCGTACGGCTTGGCGGCGGAGGCCCGGGCGCCGGGCCAGTTGTGGTGCCAGATCATGGTGGCGCCGTGGTCGATCAGCCACGGCTCACCGTGCCAGACCAGCATGTTGGGGTTGCGCCAGGACCGGTCGACGTTGTTGATCAGCGCGTCGAACCACACGACCCGGCCCGCCTCGACCGGGTCCATCTCGTAGGCGAGGGGGTCGAAGCCGATGGAGCCCGGCAGGTAGTCCATGCCCAGGTTCAGCCCGCCGCTGGCCTTGAGGAGCTCCTGCACCTCCTGGTCGGGCTCGCCCAGGCCGATGACGGGATCGAGCTGGATGGCGACGAGCTCGGGCACGCGCAGGCCGAGCCGGCGGCCCAGCTGACCGCAGACCACCTCGGCGACGAGCGTCTTGCGGCCCTGGCCCGCGCCGGTGAACTTCATGACGTACGTACCGAGGTCGTCGGCCTCGACGATCCCGGGGAGCGAGCCGCCTTCACGCAGGGGCGTGACATAGCGAGTCGCTACGACCTCTTCCAGCACTTTCCCAGGCCACCCATCTATTCAACCTTGCAATCCACGGCCGGCTTTCTGAGGGCGCGGGAGGAGGAGATGCCCGTCAACGCCCCTGGGGGTCCGGGGAGCCACGACCGGCACACCGGTCTTCCCGCTCCCCGAGCAGCCCGTCGACGGCGCTGCGCCCCTTGGGCGCTGCGCCCCTTGCTACCGGCCTCCGGCACGAAGTGAGCATAGTAACCGAGGGTGATCACGAGCGAGGAACACCCCGGCCACCGCGCCGAGGCCACGACGGAATCTCCGGCTCCGTCCCCACGGCTGCGGGGACGACCGCACCCCGCGTGATCACGGCGGACCGCCCCCGCGGGGACGGGACGGCCGCCGCGGACCGGGCGCCCTCCCCGCGGAGAAGGACCGCCCCCACGGGTACGGGGACGGGTACGACGCTGGAGTGGTGCCTGTGGCTCGCCGTGCTGCGGTCGTCCCCGCGTCCGCGGGGGACGGTGCCAGCCCTTCGGTTCATCCCGCCACGAGAACTGGGTGCCCTCGCCCCCGCGCATGATCCCTGCCCGACGACCACCAGGGCCCGCGCCTCTCGTGTGCCTCGCTCGCGCGTCGGCCAGGGCTACGGCTTCGGCAGCCGTACCGGCGTCGACTCCGGGTGGGACGCGTACGGCTTCCCTGGTCGACGCGGGCGACGGCGCCCGCGGTGGTCGGGCGGTCTTGCTGGTCCGCCGGCCGGTGCCGGGCCGCTCGACCGCCCGCCGTCGCACCGGTGCCGTGCCGCTGCGGAACCGCCCGCCGCTTGCCGGGCCGCCTCCCCGCCCCGCCCGTCCGCCGCTGCGCCGCCTCCCCGCCGTGCCGCCGTGGCGCGCGCCGCTCCGGTCCCCTGCCCCCTGCCCCCTGCCCGCTGCCCAGTTGTTGCGGCGCATGACGTGGCTGACCCAGGCCGTTGCCGGTGAAACCGGGGTGCCTCGGCGGACGTCGGTCGGGTAGCGTGCGGGCCATGTCGAGTCCTGAGTCGGACGAGGTGGGGGCTTTCGGTCACGCCGTCAGCCCCCTGAACCACTGAACTCGTAGCCCGTCGTCGCGCCGCTTCCCGCGGTGGGACGAGTGTGCGCTGGGGCTGGCCGCGGTGACGAGCCGACCTTCTCGTACCTCTCCTCACCTCGGAGCCACTCGATGCCTCTCCCGCTGTATCTGCTCGCCCTGGCGGTCTTCGCCATGGGCACCTCGGAGTTCATGCTCGCCGGCCTCTTGCCGGACATCGCTTCGGACCTCGACGTCACCGTCGGGACGGCGGGCACGCTCACCTCGGCCTTCGCGATCGGCATGATCGTCGGCGCCCCCCTGGTGGCCGCGCTCGCCCGCAACTGGCCCAGGCGCTCCAGCCTCCTGGGGTTCGTCCTCGCTTTTGCGGCAGCCCACGCCGTGGGCGCCATCACCACGAGCTTTCCGCTCCTGTTCGCCACCCGGATCGTCGCCGCGCTCGCGAACGCGGGGTCCCTCGCCGTTGCTCTGACGGCCGCCGCCACGCTGGTTCCGCCGGACAAGAAGGGACGTGCCCTGGCCGTCCTGCTGTCGGGCACGACGGTGGCCACGATCGCCGGTGTCCCCGGCGGGTCGGTACTCGGCGCGTTGCTCGGCTGGCGGGCCACCTTCTGGGCTGTCGCCGCGCTCTGCCTGCCCGCCGCCCTTGGCGTTCTCACCGGGCTCCCCGCGCGCCGTGAGCGGAGCGACGCGGCTGACGGGCCGGCCCTGCGGGCGGAACTCGCCCAACTCGCCAGGCCGCGGTTGATCCTGGTGATGCTGCTCGGCGCGCTGGTGAACGCGGCGACGTTCGCGAGCTTCACCTTCCTCGCCCCCGTGGTGACCGGCACCGCCGGGCTGAGCGAGCTGTGGATCCCCGTGGTCCTGGTGCTCTTCGGTGCCGGTTCCTTCGTCGGCGTCACCGTCGCCGGGCGGCTGTCCGACCAGCGCCCCGGCCTGGTCATCACAGTCGGCGGTCCGGTGCTGCTCCTCGGCTGGCCGGCCCTGGCCGTGCTGGCCGACGAGCCGGTTGCCCTGTTCGCTCTCGTGTTCGTGCAGGGCGCGCTGTCGTTCGCGCTGGGCAGCACGCTGATCACCCGGGTCCTCTACGAGGCCGCGGGAGCCGCCACCATGGCCGGCTCGTACGCGACCGCGGCCCTCAACGTCGGCGCCGCCGTCGGCCCCCTCATCGCCGCGACCGCCCTCAGCACCGCGGCCGGGGACCTCGGGCCGCTGTGGGCAAGCGGGCTCCTGGTCACTGTTGCGCTGCTCATCGCGTTCCCCCTCCGCACCGTGGTCACGGCCGGCCGAGGCGCCGGAGCACTCCGGTGACGCATGCGAACGCCCCCTTGACCATCGAGGGACGCCGAAGGCTCGCAGAGCGCTGCCGCAGCCACCCGTCCGCTGCCGGGCCGGTGCTCCGTCGCGCCGAGCTCGCCACTCGCCTGCCGCTGTGCCGTCTCCTCTCCATGCCGCCGTCGCGCGCTGCTCCGGCCCACGGCCTCGTCCGGCCCCGGTGCCCGGTTGCCACGCGGGCGTGCCGGCCCCGGCCGCCACGCCCGTTCGGCACCTGGCTTCGTTCACGCCCCCCGAGGCGGACGCACGCGGCTTTGAGCAGCACGTTGACGTGGAGGTGTTCGCACGTTCATGAATGACGGCAGCACATATCGGCTCGGGGGGCAGCAGTCGGGTGGGCTGAGGGACTCCTGCGGCATGTGGGGGTGGCCGGGTGGCATCTGCCGAGGAGGATCGTTCCATGCGCATTCTGATCATCACCGCCGGTTCACGAGGAGACGTCGCGCCCTACACGGGCCTGGGGCGACGTCTGCTGGGCGCGGGCCATCAGGTCGCCGTGGCCGCTCACCCCTCCTTCGAGGCACTCGTCGGCGGGTGCGGTCTCGACTACCGGCCCGTGCCGGGAGACCCGCAGGGGCTGATCCGGGACTGGGCCCGGGCGACGTCGCGGGAAGAGACCCGGGCGCTGACGAAGGCGTACGCGAACGGGCTCGCCGACGGGGTGGCCCAGGCCGTGGCGGGCGGAGCCGACCTGCTGCTCACCGCCTTCGGCCCGGCGCCGCTCAGCCGGACGGCCGGCGAAGCGTTCGGCGTCCCCGTCATCGGCACCTACCTCGCACCGTCCTTCGCCACCGAACGGTTCCCGCTGCCCAACGCACGGAGTACCGAGGGCCTGGGGCCCAAGGGCAACCTCGCCGCGGGCCGGGATGTGCTGAGGCGTGCGGAAGGGCTCTTCGCCGACGCCGTCACCCAGTTGCGGACCCGCTTCGGGCTGCCCGCCGGTGCGCCCTCGGCACCGGTGGACATCCGGCCGGTCTTCCACGGCTTCAGCCCGCTGGTGGTGCCACGCCCCGAGGACTGGCCGTCCTGGGTGGAAGTGGCGGGCTACTGGTGGCCCGCGCGGCCGGACGGCTGGCACCCCCCGGCCGAACTGGTCGACTTCCTCCGAGCCGGTCCGCCTCCGGTGTTCATCGGGTTCGGCAGTATGGCGGCGGGGCAGGGGGAACAGCTCAGCACGCTGGTGGCCGCGGCGGTGAAACGGGCAGGCGTGCGCGCGGTGGTGCAGGCGGGATGGGCCGAACTGAGCGGCTGCGGCGACGACGTCCTGACCGTCGGCGACGTCCCGCACGACTGGTTGTTCCCGCGCACCGCCGCCGTCGTCCACCACGCCGGAGCGGGCACCACCGCAGCCGGCCTGCGGGCCGGAGTACCCGCCGTCCCCGTCCCCGTCATGGCCGACCAGCCGTTCTGGGCATCCCGGCTGTACGAACTGGGAGTCGCCCCGCGGCCCCTGCCGTTCCAGGACCTCACCGCCGACACCCTCGGCAACGCGATCACCGCCTGCCTGTCCGAACCGGCCCACCGCCACCGCGCCGCCGAACTCGCCCGCCGGATCGCCGCGGAGGACGGCACCGCTCCGCTCCTCGCCCACATCGGCACGGGAGACACCGCCTGAAGCCGCGTCACCGTGCAACTGTCCCAGGCCACCCGAGGCACCCCGCCACATCCGGTGCCGCAGAAACACGCGGACAAATCGGACACCACCGCCCCGCCGCCCCCCGTCAGTTGACCGGACCGCGACCTCATGGCTGACGGGGCCGCCGTTGTGGAGCCGGTGAACGGCGCCTCAGCTTCCCACCCGGTGCCGCTTCCCTTGGACCTCAAGATCCCGGTCTCCAGGTGTCCACGATCAAGGGGAAGCTTCCCGTGGAAGACGTGGCGTCCCGTCAGGTCGCGGGCACGTCCTGCGTGGTGATGGCATCGAGCAGTTCCGCGACGTGCCGAGCGGCGGCGGCAGGGTCGTGGCCCGTCGCGGCGATCATTCCCCAGTGGCGAGGCACGCAGGCGAGGGCCCCCATCCGGCCACCCGGGGGTGGCATTGACCGGGCGGTGGCGGCCATGCGCGTCAGTGTCTGGTCGGCGGTGGGGCACAGTACTCGTGTGGCGGCGAACCGGTGGACGGCTCCCTCACTCCTCGCGGTGCGCTGGAAGGCATGGAGGCCGGCGGCGCCGTGCGCGGAGAGGTTGAGGTCGATGGCCGCGGTCAGTACGGTGTCGCCGAACCGGCCGCCGATCCGGCCCACGGCGAAGTCGATGCCGCCGGCGGACAGTCCTCGGTAGCTTCCCTCCCTGAGGCTGGCGGGACCGCGGAAGGCCTCGCGGAGGGCGATCAGTGCCTCGCGGATCCGGCGGTAGGAGTCGGCGGGCAGGCCGAGCGCGCGCCACGAGGGCTCGTCGAGGGAGATGTTGCCCTGCCACGAATAGCCTTTCAGCACCTGGAGGGTCAGACCGTCGACGAGTTGCCCGAAGTGGAAGTGGCCCGACACCGCCAGCGGTGTCGTGGTCTCGCCGAGCCGCACGGGGAGGTAGTCGACCCACGCCTCCAGGAGGTAGTCGTCCTCCAGCGCGTGGGCGGCCTCGGCCTCGGCGGTCAGGCGCTCGGTGTCGGTCAGGTCGAGGCCGCCGACGACACCGATGCCGTCGCCCGCCGCGCTGGGTTTGAGTACCGCGGTGGACAGGTCGTAGCGGTGGCGCAGCATCTCGGCCGCCTCCAGCACCTGGGCGACGAAGACCTCCCGGGAGACCCCCTCGCGCGGCACGGTGTACCCGGGAAGCACGGGTATCCGCAGGCCGAGGCGTCGATGGGCTTCGCTGAGTCTCTGCTCGGCGGCGAGGAGTCCGACTGCGGACGTCCCTTCGACGGGGATGCTCCGGGCCGCCGTGACGGTCGGGTGCAGGGGGCGCTTGCGGTTCCACCGGGCGGCGATCACCGGGGCGTTCGCGTCGGTGAGCAGGCGGGACAGACCGCATTGGCGCTGGAGCCACAAGAGGAAGACCTGCATCTCCAGATCCAGGGCGTACAGCCGGACGACGGCCTGGGGGTGGTCGCGCAGCCACTCGATGACGTCCCTGAGCGGAGTTGCCGCTCCCTGCTCGTGGGCGCCGGCCATGGCGAGCAGGGCCTGGCTGAGGTAGTAGTGGTCGCGGTCGCCGATGTCGACGGAGGGGACGCCCCAGTGGGCGACCGCCTCGGCCCACGGCGCCGTGCGTCCGACCGAAAGATCGTCCGCCGTGCCGAGTGACACCGACCGTGCCTCCACGTACGTGGGGATGTCGTGCGCGCGGCCCCCGGCCAGCAGTGCCGCCAGTTCGATGTCGAAGGCGCGCAGGGTCGGGGTGGCGGAGTGGAGGAACAGCGAGGGACACGCGCGGGGCGGTGGCATGTCGCACGGGCGTATCCGCTGCCGAGCGGCGCGCGGGACATCGGAGTGGTGCGTTCCCAGGAGCCGTTCGGCGTAGGCGGAGACCTCCGCAGGGGTTTTCACGCGGTGTCCGGTGAAGAAGTTCACCCACCACACTTTCCGGCCGTCGCCCACGACATGAAACGTCGGTTCTACAGGAACAAGCATGGGGCGCTTTCCTTCCTCCCGGCGAACGGGCGCCGGAGCACTGAAAGGGCCCGTATCCGGACGAAAATTCGGTGCGGTGTGCGGTCGGCATCGCGCCGACGCCTCCCGCCTCCCGGTGATTCCGTTTCCTCACATGTCGCAGACGCGCCCGGCCTGTACGACCCGGAAAACCTGGCCGATCGCGTGGATGTCTTGGAACGGATCTCCTTTGACGGCCACCAGGTCCGCGACGGCTCCCGGTGCGATCCTACCGAGATCGGGAAGGCCGAGCATTTCGGCGGCGGTGCTCGTGGCTGCGCGCAGAGCCCGCGAAGGAGACATGCCGTGCTTCACCATCGTCGGGAGCTCTCTCCAGTTCTCGGAATGCGGGAACATGCCCGCGTCGGTTCCGAAAGCGATCTTCAACCGGCTCCGGGCGGGCAGGAGCAGGGTCTCGCGCAGGCCCTCCGCGTGCCGTTCGATCGTCTCCCGCATGACGGCGGGGCGCCCCTCCCAGTAGGCGTCGTCGTCCAACTTCTCCAGGACGAGCCAGGCCATGTACTGCGTGGGCACCAGGTACGTGCCGGCCTTCTCCATGCACCGGAAGGCGGTGGGGGTCGCCAGGCTGGCGTGCTCGACACTGCGCACCCCGGCCCGTACGGCCCGGATGACCGACTCGTCGTCGAAGGCGTGCACGGCGGTGGGCAGACCGCAGTCCCTGGCCGTGGTGACCAGGGTGGTCACCTCGTGCTGGCTGTAGGCGGTGGTCGTCGGCCCGTCCGCCGGCGACGAGAACCCCCCGCCGCCCGCGAACTTTATCCAGTCGGCGCCCGCGCGGACCTGGCGGCGCACCGCGCTGCGCAGTTCGTCCGGCCCGTCGGCCACGGCGCCTATCTCCAGTCCGTAGCGCTGCGACAGGTTCGGGCTCTTGTCGGCGTGGCCTCCGCGCGCCGAGATGATGTTGGGGGCGACCACCATGCGCGGCCCCACGACTATGCCCTCCTCGATCGCCCGCTTCAGCGCGGTGTTGAGCGGCTGTCCGGAACCGCCCAGGTCCCGCACCGTGGTGAAGCCGCCGGCCAGCAGGGCCCGCAGGCTCTCCAGCGCCCTGAGGACCTGGTAGGCGGCGGGCTGCGTGTCCAGGCTCTCGTCCAGCGTGTGCACGTGGCAGTCGATGAGACCGGGCAGCAGCGTGCAGTCGGGGAGTTCGACCAGCTCGGCGTCCCGGCCGTGCCGGACCTCGCTGCCCACCTCGACGACGCGTCCGTCGCGCACCAGCACTCCGACGTCGGCGACGGGCCCGTCTGCGACGCCGTCCCACACCCGCGCCGGGCGGAGGTACAGGGCCCGGTCCGCGGCACGCACGGCTCACTCCCCGCCGCGGACGGAACGGCCGTGCCGGTCATCGCACGGGCTCCGGTCCGTCCGCCGCGACGGCGCACACCACAGAGGCGTTGGGCTCTCGTACCGCATGGACACCCTTCCGTCTCCGGATTCACATCGAATAGATCTCAACATACTCAGGTTCGGGTCATCGCGCCGCCCGCCGCAACAACAATCGCGCCCGCGGGTCGCTCTTCCGTGAAGTTCCCGGCGTCAAGGTCCAGTAGCCGTCGACCAGAGCCACGGTTAGCATGGCCATGAATACGTCCATTTATCAACCGATCGTCCTTTCCTTCGGCCGATGGGGCGCCCAGACCTCTTCCGGATTTTCCAGTTTCCTTTTGAACGGTTTCGCCTGGGAACAGCTTCGCAGGGCCGGTCAGGTCACCGGAACGGACAAGGACTCCCCGCACCGGTCCGAATTCCCGACGTCTACCGGAGTAGGAGACGCATGGGCACCGAGTACAGCCGCTACCTGAGACTCGACCAATTGCTGGAACTGCAGCAGCCGGCAACCGGACCCGAGTTCGCGCGCAGACGCAGCAGCGAGCACTTCTTCATCGTGGTGCACCAGGCTTCCGAACTGCTCCTGAAGCAGCTCCTGGCGGACCTCCACGCCGTGACCGCGGAGCTGCGAAGGTCCCGGGTCGACTGGCCGCTGGTCCACGAGAGCCTGGAGCGCGCCGACGCCCTGGTGACGGCATTGAAGGATCTTCTCCGGCTGTTCGACCATCTCTCCGTGGACGAGTTCGCGGCCTTCCGGCCGGCGCTGGGAAGCGCCAGCGCCGGCCAGTCGCACCAGTTCTCCTCCTTCCTTTCCTCGATGGGGATCGGCGGGCACCCCAGTCCGCTCACCGCCACGCTGCGTTCCGCCGTACGAGGGGAGAACACGGACTCGGAGGAGTTCGGACGGGCCGTGCGAAGCCTGCGCGGGCTGGCGTCGAGCGTGGAGGAGTGGCAGCGCCGGCACATCGCCGTCGCGGAGCGGTTCATCGCGGACGCGCCCGGGACCGGGGGAACGGCTGGTGTCGCCTGGTTGCGGCGGCGACAGTGCCCGGCGCTCCCGGACCTGCCTCAGCTCTCCTCCCCGTCCTGACCCGTCGGCCACCCCGCGGTGCCGACGAGACCCCGGGACGGGAGGCGCGAGGGGAGGTACGGCCCCGTCCACGGGGCCGTACCCGCCAGGACGTCCGACACAGGAGCCGAAATGCCCGCAGACAGCCGCCGTATGGCCCGGGTACCGCAGCGTGCGTGGGCCCTGTCCGTCCTCCACGCCTTCACGGCCCTGTCCCCCGTTCCGAACGGGGCGGCCGAACCCGGTGCGCCGCGCCATCGACCGGCCGGGCCCCTGGAGGGCATGGCACTGGCGGTCAAGGACAACATCGACGTCGCGGGCCTCCCCACCACCGCCGGAACCCCGGCCCTACTGGGAAACGTCCCCCGTTTCGACGCCCCGGTGGTCTCGTCCCTGCGCCGGGCGGGAGCCTTCGTCGTCGGCAAGACCAACATGCACGAACTCGCGTGCGGGGCCACCAGCGACAACCCCCTCTTCGGCCGCGTGCGCAATCCGCTGGCGACGGACCGCACGGCGGGCGGCAGCAGCGGGGGCACCGCCGCCGCGGTGGCGGCCGGGGTGGCGGACATAGGGTTGGGAACCGAGACCGGTTGCTCGATCCGCGTCCCGGCCGCCTTCTGCGGACTGGTCGGCTTCCGTCCCACCACGGGTGCCTATCCCCGCCAGGGCGTGGTGGCCCCCACCCGTACGCACGACACCGTCGGTGTCATGGCGAGGACCGTGGCCGACGTGGCCGCCGTCCACCGCGTCCTCACCGGCGACCAGCGTCCCGACCCCGGGCCGCCCCGGGCCGTGCGTCTGGGAGTCCCGGAACACCCGTACTGGGACGGCATGCCCGCCTCGCTCGTCCGGGCCGCGCGGGACCGGCTGCGCCTGCTCCGGGACGTCGGGGTCGAACTGGTCGACTGCGCCGTGCCGCCCCGGGTCGTCGACCGCGTGCCGCGGTGCAGCCGTACGATCGCGCTGAACGAGATACCGGACGCCGTCGACGACTACCTGCGGGCGCGGGGCCTGCCCCTCCGCTTCGACGACGTCGCCGCCCGCATCGCCGGCCGCGACGTGGTGGCTTTCCTCCGTCCGGTCCTCCGGCACGGCGTGGACCACGACGCGTACGCCCGCGCGATCACGGACGACCGCCCACGCATCGCACGCGCCATGGAACGGCTCCTCGACGCGCACGGTCTGGACGCCCTCCTCGTGCCCACCGCCCCGATGCTCCCGCCGCGCCTCCTGCCCGGTCAGTCGGTCTGGTTCCGCGGTCGTCCGCGCAACGCCTTCGTGACGCTCCTGCGCAACAGCGACTGCTCCAGTCTGCTGGGCTGGCCCGCCGTGACGGTTCCGGCCTTCCGCACCCGCCGCGGGCTGCCCTTCGGCATGGACCTGCAGGGACCGGTGGGCACGGACGGCCGCCTCCTGGAGATCGCCGGACTCTGCGAGCGTCTCTGGCACCCCCGCCGGTGACCACCCGGCGAAGCCCCCCACCCCCGCCTCCGTCCCCTCCAGGAGCACAGCCGATGCAACCACTGACCGACGTGTTGGGCCCGAAGCGCGACGACAACCCGTACGGAGACGTACAACTGCTGCGGGAGTACCAGGGCAGCGGCGGCGACCCGGACTCGCTGCTGTACCTCAGCCTCGGCGAGACCTGGACCGAGACCGCCCCCGGCCTGCGTTCGGCCCTCGCCCGCCAGGTCCCGACGTACGCCCACGGCTACCTGCTGACCCCGTACGGCCTGCCTGCCCTGCACACCGTCCTGCGCGACTACGTCACCAGCACCCACCGCCTGGAGGACGTCGACCGGGAACGCTACGACACCGCAGTCGTCCAGAGCGGCACCCGACAGGCCATGTTCGACCTGGGCCGCCTGCTACTGGCCGACCACCACGACGGCTCGCACCCTCCCGTGCTCTTCTGCTCCGGCCCGGGCTGGGACTACCCGGGCGTCTTCGGCGGCCTCGGGTTCCAGGTGGCCTACTACCCCCTCGCCGCGGAGAACGCCTACCGGCCCGACCCGGGCGGGATCGCCTCCGCCCTCACCGAGGCGCACCGCTCCGCCCCCCGGTCCGCCCGGCTGCTCGCCCTGAACCCCCAGCACGACCCCACCGCGGTCGACTGGCCTCCCGATGCCATGCGGGCGATCATCACCGCCGCGGTGGAAACCGGAACCGCGATCCTGCTCGACGACGCCTACTACGCGCTCCACGACCCGGGGACCACGGCCACGAGCGGACTGCGGCTCCTCCTGGAGCACACCGCCCGCACCCCCTGCACCGCTCCCTGGCTGGCCGTCCGCACGCTCGGCAAGCAGTTCCACTGCAACGGCTGGGCCATCGGCGCCATGACCAGCACCCGGGAAACCCTCACCGCGCTGGTCACACGCATGCGCGACCAGCACAGCCTCACGTGTGCCCTACCCCTGCAGGCGGCCATGGCCGTGTGGCTGGAGGACCCCGCTGCCGCTTCGTTCGTCGAGCGCCTGCGCGTCAGGTACGCCTCCGGGCGCCGCCGCCTGATCGACCGGCTGGTCGGTGACCTGGGGTACCCGCGGGACTCCCTGGTGCCCGGCACCTGCACCCCCTTCCTCCGCGTGCCGGTGCCTCCCGCCTACCGCGGCCGCGCCCGCGACTACCGTCGCGCCGGAATGCTCCGAGCACACGTCCTCCTCGGTGAAGGCAGCATGACCCCGGCGGAGTCCCTCACCCACGAGAAGGACTCCTACGTGCGCTACTACCTCGGTCACCCCTCCGAGGTCCTCGACCGGGCCCTGGACCGCCTCGGCGAGGCCGGCCTCGGATGGGACGCGGAACCAACCCCTCCCTCCGGCACCGAAGGAGACGACCATGACGGATGAGACCCGGCACGACCGCATGCGGCGCGGGCGCGCCCTGATGAACCAGGTGAACCCCCGGGGCGGGGAGCAGATGCTCCGCGAGTTCGCCGGCCTGGCGCCCGACTTCGAGGAACTCCTGCTCGGTTTCGTCTTCGCGGACGTCTACGACCGCCCCGTCCTGTCACTGCGCGAACGCCAGTTGATCCGCATAGCGGCGCTCACCGCTCTCGACGCCGGGGAAAGCGCCGCCAAGGCCAACCTCTCCTCCGCCGTGAACCTGGGCATTCCCACCAGGGACATCGTCGAAGCCCTCCTGCAGACACTCCCCTACGCCGGGTTCCCCCGCGTCATCACCGCCCTCGAATACGCCAAGGACGTGCTCGAAGACCGGTGACACGCCAGAGGCGGGCCCACGCCGGGAACAGGGGGTTCCCGGGTCGCGCCCCTTCCCCGCCCTTCAGGCGTTTGCCTGCCGGTCCGTTCCCGCGCCCACCGACCCGGTCGCAACCCGGCCGACGGGGACCCGCCACCGGTTCGCGAAGGCCGTGTGGATGGCTGCCCCCGCCGGGCGTCCGCGGCCGGGTCCGTCACGCCGTCTCCGTATAGTGACGGCCATGGCATGCCGCATCAGCGAACTGGTCATCGACGCCGCGGATCCCGACCGGCTGGCCGCGTTCTGGAGCGACGTCCTCGGCTACGTCGAGCTCGAACGGGAGGCCGACGGGAGCATCGCGATCGGCCCGCCCGACACCGGCTTCGGCGGCCCGCAGCCCGTCCTCGTCCTCAGCCCGACCAGCGACCCCCGGCCGGAGAAGCTCCGACTGCACATCGACGTCAACGCCACCGACCGCGACCAGGACGCCTAGCTGGAACGCCTGCTCGCCCTCGGCGCCAGGCCCGCCGACGTCGGCCAGACCGGCACCGAAAGCTGGCACGTCCTGGCCGACCCCGAGGGCAACGAGTTCTGCCTCCTGCGCACCCGGCTCAAGCCCCTGTGACGACGGCACCCGTCTCCCGCCCGGCCGCGGGAACGGGACGGGGCGGGAGCGGGCGAGGCCGCCCGCGCATTCCTGTGACTGGGGTGGTCACGCAGTGCGTCTACGGGCTTCGTCGTGCCGAAGGGTCGGCCCGCCCTCGGTGGCGGGGTCGGACGGGTCGGAGAGGGCTCACCGGCGGGCGCCGGGGAACGCGCCCGGAGGAGCGAAGAAGCCGCTGCGGCGGAAGTACCCCACGTACGTATCGATCATGTGGGCGTCGACGGGCGGGCAGGTGATGCCGCTGGCCCTGAGGGCGTGCTCGGCGTTGGTCCGGCTGAACGTCGGGAAGGAACCGGCGCAGTACGTTTCCAGTACGGAGCGTCCGTCGGGAGCGGCGGGCTCCGCGAGGAGGGGCAGGTAGGGCGCCATGGGGTGGTCGCGGTCCGCGGCCACCCGTTCGACGAGGCGCTCCACCCACACGGGGTAAGGCTGGGTTTCGACGGGGTACCCGGCGGTTCGCAGGCGGTCCACCAGCAGGGAAAGGCGTGCCTCGGCCGGGTTGTCGAGGTGGTAGGCGCGGCCGTCGGGTCGTTCGTGCGTCAGGATGTGGGTGAGGGCGTCGGCGGTGTAGTCCACCGGTACGAAGTTCAAGGGGAGCTCCACGTCGGGAGCCGTTCCGGTCTCGGCGATGGTGCGGAACAGGGCACACATCATCGTGTCGGTGTTCCATGTTCCGTCGGAAAGGTTCCCCGTGATTTCGTAGGGCCGGTAGACGGCGGCCGGGAGGCCGCGCTGGGACGCCTGGGCCACCAGGCGCTCGGCCACCCATTTGCTTTCCGTGTAGCCGAGCAGGAGGTTTTCCGGGTGCGGGAGCGGACTTCCCTCGTGAACCGTGCCGTCGGGTGCCGGGTCGGCGCTTGAGAGGACGGCGATGGTGGACACGTAGTGCACGGGCTTGGGTCGCGGCCCTCCTGCCAGGTCCAGCACCGTGCGCGTGCCGGTGACGTTCACCGGTTTCAGCGTTTCGTACGGGTAGGAGAAATTGACCTGGGCCCCGTTGTGAACAATGAGGTCCACGCTTTCGGAGAGCTGTTCCCAGACGTTTTTCTCAAGCCCGAAGCGGGGCTTCGCCAGGTCGCCCGGGACGGGCACGACCACGTTTCCACAGGGTTCCGGGTCCAAGCCGTAGCGGCGCATCCGGGCTGCGATCCGGGCGCGCGCCTCCAGGGAATCGCGGGCGCGCACGAGGCAGAGGACCGATTCGGCCCCGGCACGGCTCAGGCGGTCGATGAGGTGGACGCCGAGGAATCCGGTGCCGCCGGTCAGCAGGACCGTGAAGGGAGGGGCCGGGGGGCGCGCGGGTGCGGCGGCGAAGTGGAGGGAGGCGTCCAGAACCGCTTCGCCCGCGAGGTCGGGCCTTTCGCGCCCCGGGTGCCCGGCATCCAGGAGTTCCCGTACGTGGCGGGCGTAGGACTCCACAGTGGGGTCGTCGGCCAGGCTGTGTATCAGGGCGTTGCCACCGGCGCTCGGTATGCCCAGCCTCTTCTGGGTGGTGGAGGCCACCTGGGCGGCCCGAAGGGAGTTTCCTCCTGATGCGGAGAAGTAGTCGTCGCGACGGGGCACGTCGACATCGAGGACATCGGCCCACACCTCTGCTACGACACGCTCCGTGGAATTCATCGGCGAATCGCCGGCCGGTCCGTCAGGTGAGTCCTCTCGCCGCTCGTCCGTCATCTCCAGCAGCCGCCTGCGGTCGACCTTTCCGCTTGGAGTGAGAGGGATCTCACGCACGGTGTCGACGCGCCTCGGCATCATGTACCCGGGCAGGCGGTCACGTGTGTACGCGAGGAGTTCCGAAGCGATGCCTTCGGTGGCGGAACCGGGGGCGAGGACGACGGCGGCGGAAAGGTGTTGCCCATTCCCTTCGCCCCGTACGTCCACTGCGGCTTCGACGACCTTCGGGTGCGAGGACAGCGCGCTTTCGACCTCGCCGAGTTCGATGCGGTACCCCCGTATCTTGATTTGACGGTCCCGGCGCCCGCAGTACTCCAGGTTGCCGTCCGGACGCCAGTAGGCCAGGTCGCCCGAACGGTACAGCCGCGCTTCCGGGTCGGGACCGAAGCGGTCGGGAACGAAACTCCGGGAGGTGATGTCCGGAGCACCCAGGTACTCCAGGGCGACGCCGTCACCACCCAGCCACAACTCGCCGACCTCCCCGGGCTCCGCCAACTCGCCGTCCTCGCGCACCACGTAAGCCGTGGAATTGGGGAGCGGGCGGCCGATCGGGACGGAGGAGGCACCGGGAGGAAGGTCCTCGATGCGGTGGGCGACGCACAGCACCGAGTTCTCCGTCGGTCCGTATCCGTTGAGGAAGAGCCGGGGCCGGCCGTGTTCCAGGACCGCCCGCGCCGAGGAGGGGCTGACGACGTCGCCTCCGGTGATCAGGCAGCGCAGGTCGCGGAACATCCCGGGCCGCTGCTGCACGTGCTGGTCGAAGAGCCCGGTGCTCAACCACATGACACTGGCGTGCTGGTCACGAAGCATGCGGTGCAGGGCCTCCGTGCTCAGCGGGGTCGCGGGGGCGGGCACGATGAGGCACGCGCCGTTGAGCAGGGGACCGAACATCTCCAGGCACGAGACGTCGAACGTCAGGCGGGTCGTGGCCAGCAGCCGGTCGTCAGGCAGGATCTGCAAGTCGCCGCCGCTTTTGACCAGGCGGACCGGGCCCCGGTGGGGGCAGACGACGCCTTTGGGGGTGCCGGTGGATCCGGAGGTGTACATCACGTAGGCGGGGTCCGTCGCCCGCCGTCCCACGGCCCAGCGCCGGTGGCGGTCAGGCTCCGGGTGCGCGGACAGTTCATCGGTGGTGACGCACCGGCAGAGCCGCCGTACCGGGTCCGGCACGCGGCCCGGGGCCGTGATGACGTGGCGCGTGCCCGCGGCGCGGAGGAGGGTTTCGAGGCGGGAGGTCGGGGCGGACGGGTCGAGCGGGACGAATGCGCCGCCGGCCTCCAGGACGGCCAGGACCGCGGCGACCGCCTCCGGTGAGCGCTCCAGCAGGACGCCGACCAGGTCGCCGTCGCCCACGCCGTGCGCGCGCAGGGACGCCGCTCCGCGGCGTACACGCGCGTACAGCTCCCGGTAGTTCCAGCCGCCGCCGTCCCAGACCACCGCGGGCGCGTCCGGGCGTCGCTGCGCCTGCTCGGCGAAGAGGTGCGGAATGAGAGCATCGCGGGGGTAGTCGACCGTGGTGTCGTTCCACTGGGGCGGTATGCCCCGCGACCGTGCTGGGACCATGAGAATTCCCCGTCCGTGCGATCGGAATGTTCGTGCACGTGGGTGCCGGGCGGGCGGCTGCGGGCAAGCGGGGCTCTCGGAGAGAAGCGGTCAGCCCACCCGGCGGCGTCCGGCGACGCGTGGGCCGGTATGCCGCGGATACGGGGCGTCGCCGCAAGGGCAGATGTCGTGCCCCTCCCACAGTAGAGGCACGGCGGATGTGACGCATACGCGTGGAGCTCGGTCGTACGGAAGTTGCAGCCGAAACCAACGCGGCCAGCGGCGGAAAGATCCGTCCGCGAGGTTGTTGCCGGAAAAGGTGCGGCAGACAAAGCCCCCGCTTATGGTTTTCGGAAGGATGCCCTTGAGAAGATCTCGGCCTCCGGCCCCGTCGGGTGACAAGAGTCCGCCCGGACCGGCCGCATCCGTCTCATTCTCCACACTCGCCGAAGCGATCAGGCGCTCGTAGCACATCCCTGTTCGGTACCCGAAATGACCTGCGGTGTCGTCGGTCACCGGCACGGCAGGAAGGAGCACGTATGTCATCCGCACAGCAGTTGGTGGACGAACTCGCGCGGAAAAGGGATCAGGACCCCGTCCCGAACGCGTTGTTGGACGTGGCGAAAAGCGACGGCCTCACCCAGGACCACATGCGTGGCCTGGTGCGCACCGAGTTGCAGTGCCACCACACCGAAGTGCCTTCCTACGGGAAGATGCTCAGCCGGTTTCCGCACCGTCCGGCGGCCGACTTCTACGTCGAGCTGATCGACCTCCTGCACTCCTGCGGACCCAAGCTCGAGGAGGCCGCGGAGGCGCTGGGGCTGCCGCGCGAGAAGAAGGACGAGTGGATGTGGCCCGCCGACCGGAGGACGTACAGCTACAACGGCGTCATGTCCTGGATCACCGCCCAGGGGAACCAGGCCGCCACCGCTCTGGCGGTGCACACGGACATGGTCGTGTACTTCCCCGGCTGCATGGAAGTCTCGGCGTTGATCCGTGAGCAGGGCGTGGACGCGCCGGAGTCGTTCCTCTCGTACTACGAGGGCGACCCGTGCGAGGGAACACGTCGGCGGGCCATCGAGGTGGTGCAGGACGGGCTGGACCGGGGCGACGATCCGCGGGAGGCCGTCCTGATGGCGCGGCTCCTGGAGGAAGCCCTCGGGGACTTCTGGGCAAGCGCCGCCGCGGCTTAGCCGGCCACCGGGCATCCCGGTCGCTTTCCGCTTCCGCGGATGTGCCGGACTCGTGCGCCGGGCGGGCACAGCGCGCGTCGACCGCTGTCGTTCCTCCGTGCGGACGCGTGCCGCCGCACGGACGGGAAGAGGGCCCGACGGCTTCGGAAAGAAAGGGGCGACGGTGGGATTCGTGTCCACGGCGCCACGAAGGAAACACCACGTCCCCTCACGCCCCCGCGTCCGCCGTAACGAGCCGATCACCACCGGCGCCGCACCACCGCGAGGAATGGACACCGCATGACGACCGCACAGGAACTGGCCGATGAGCTCGCCCTCGAACGCCGGCAGCACCCCCTGGCAAACCCGTTCCTGGACCTGGCACGGAACGGCGGCCTCACCGAGGAACACATGCGCCGGCTGGTGTACGTCGAGGCGCAGCTCCACCATGCGGAACTACCGGGCTACGCCCTGACGCTCAGCCGCTTCCCGCACCGGCCCGCCGCAGGGTTGTACTTGGGCCTTTCCCAGGTGGCGTACGAAGCCGGGCCCAGGCTCAACGCGGCTGCGGAGTCCCTGGGGTTGCCGCGCGAGGACAGCGCCAAGTGGATGTGGCCGTCCGACCGGAAGGCGTACTCCTTCAACGGTTTCCTGTCGTGGCTCGCCGTCCAGGGCAGTCAGGCGGTCACCGCCCTGGCCGCGTACACGGACATGTGCATCTACTTCCCCTCGTGCCAGGAGATCGTCGCGGAGATCCGCGAGCACGGTGTGGACGCTCCCGAGGAGTTCACCTCCTACTTCGAGAGCGATCCGACCGAGGAGCTGCGCCCGCTCGCCCTGACCGTCGTGCAGGACGGCCTGGACAAGGGGGACGACCCCCGCGAAGCGGTGTTCATGGCCCGGCTCCTGGAGGAGTTCACCGCGGAGTTCTGGACCAGCGCGGCGGAAGGGCGGGCTCCGGACCCGGAGTCCACCGCCGGGGACCGGGCATGAGGATCGGGATCGCCGGTGCCGGCACCGCGGGCCTCGCGACGGCCTGGCTGCTCGACCCCTGCCACGAGACGGTGGTGCTGGAAGGGCGCGGCGACCTCGGGGGCAACGCACGCACCGTCCAGGTCCGTGTCGGGGACCGCGCCCTCTGTCTGGACCTGGGGGTGCACGAGGTCTCCGACCAGTTCCCTCTGTGGTCGCGCCTGGTGCGGTCGGTCGGTCTGGGGCCGGACCCGCTGTTGTCGGTCCCCGCCTCCCGGACCCTGCAGCACCCGGGCGGCACCCGCCCCTACCTGGTCGGTCCGCACACCCCGGACGCGGACCGGGACCGCGAGGTGGTCCTGGGCCCGGCGTGGGAGGCCCTGGGACGCCTCGGCCGCGAGGCCTCGCGCTGGGAGGAGGAGGACCTAGGCGGGGAGGTCACCGTGGCGGAGGCGGGTGACTGGTCCACGCTGGCCGACGGCATGGAGAACGACGTGGTCCACGCCTTGCCGGCCTCCGTGTTCGGCTGCGGCACCCACGACGTGGCCGGGCTGGCCGCACGGGGCGTCGGCGGGTTCTTCGCCGCCCCGCAGCCGTCCCCCTCCGAAGCCGCTCCGATGCAGAGCCTCAAGGGCGGCACCCAGGAACTGGCCCGCGCGCTGGCCGGGCGGCTGAGCGCCGCCGAGGTGCACCTGCGCGCCCCGCTGCACCGGCTGGAGGCGCACGGCGACCGGTTCGCCATGGTCGAGGCGTCCGGGCGCAGACACCTGGTGGACGCGGTCGTCCTCGCCGTCCCGGCGTACGCCGCGGCGGCGGCGCTCCAGTCGCTGGCGGGTTGCACCGGCCTGCGCGCGGCACTGGGCGCCTTCACCTACCAGGAACTCGTCTACGCCGCGCACCTGGACCCCTTCGGCATGCCGGAGGACCGCAGGCACTGGTCCACCACCAACGTGACGGTGCACGACGGGTGGAGCGAGTCGACCACCTGGTACGGCCCCGGCCACCACGCCGAGGTCTTCGTCAGCCAGGTCACCCACCGCGGCACGCCCCGCCACGAGGTGGCCCGGGCCGCCTTCCACGCTCCGCTCCCCACCCCGGCGGCGCACCGGGCACGGCGCCGCCTGGCGGAGCGCCGCGAGGAGGGCCTGTACTTCGCGGGCGCCTACACCAGGGCCCTGGACTCGCAGGAGGACGCCGTGGCCTCGGCCGTCGACGTCGCCCGGGCGCTCGCACCCGAAAGCCCCCGCCTGGCCCAGCTCACGAACTCCTGACAAGAGAGCCCGACATGACCCAAGTGACATCCCCCGTCTTCCACGACCGGAACTCCCACATCACCGACCTGATCATCCCTTGCGTGGACGTGACGGGAGGGCGCACCCAGCTCCCCTCGGGCATCCCGGGGCTGCCCGACCGCTCGGACGCCGTGGCGGTGGCCGCCAGCTACGCCGGCGACGGCGCCAACAAGCTCTTCGTCGACGTCATCGATCCGTGGGAGCGCGTCGAGGACTACCTCCCCCCGCTGCTGCGCCGCCTCAAGGGCACCGGACTGTCCCTCCTCGTCTCCGTCGGGCACGGTGTCGTCCCCTCGGCCGACCACGTCGGACACCTGCTGGAGGCGGGGGCCGACGTGGTCTCCGCCAGCACCAGCATGATCGAGAACCCGGAGGTGGTGAAGGAGGCCATCAGCCGTTACGGGGGTGACCGCTTCGTCATCGTCATCAACAGCCGGCCCCGCGAAACGGGCGGCTGGGCGGCGTACACCCACAACGGCACGAGGAAGACGTCCGTCGACTCCGTGGAACTGGCGCGTGAACTCGGGCGCCTCCGGGTCGGCGCCCTCCTCCCCAACGCCGTCGACCGGGAAGGCGTGGGCCAGGGCTACGACCTGGCGCTGACCCACGCCGTCGCGGAGGCGTCCGGCCTGCCCGTCATCGCCTCCGGGGGCTGCGGCGCCCTGGAGCACCTCACGGAGGCCCTGGGGAAGGGCGGAGCCACCTACGTCCTGGTCAACTCGATGGTGCACAGCGGGAGGTTCTCCATCGCCGGCATCCGCGATTCGCTCATGGCCGCTTCGCCCTTCGCCTGAGGAGAGAGATGCGCGCTGTCGTCTTCGAACGCCACGGCGACCCGGCTCACACCGTGTTCCTGACGGAGCTGCCCCTGCCGGACACTCCCCCGGGCACGGTGCGCGTACGCCTCCTCAGCCGCCCCATCAACCCCTCGGACGTGATGTTCGTCGAGGGCGAGTACGGGCGGGAAGCGCAGTTCGTCCCGGTCGAGGGCCGCCGTCCCGTCAGTCCCGCCGGGTTCGAGGGGGCCGGACGCGTCGACCGCGTGGGCCCGGGCGTCTCCCTGGAGCCGGGAAGCCTGGTCGCCGTCGCGGTCACCGGGACCTGGCAGGAGTACGTCACCGCCCCCCTCGACGCGGTGGTTCCCCTCCCCCACGACCTGCCCCTGGACACCGCTTGCCAGTTCACCGTCAACCCGTTCACCGCGCACCTCCTCCTGGCCGACCTGCGGCTGGAGGCGGGAGACGCCCTGCTCCTGACGGCGGGCACGTCGACCGTGGGGCGGATGCTGATGTGCCTGGCCCGCCGCCGGGGCGTCCGCTGCATATGCCTGGCACGCGACAGCGGGCAGGAGGCCCGGCTCAAGGACCTCGGGGTCGAGCTCACCGTGTCCGCCGAGGACCACGCCGCCGTGGAGAAGGTACGGGACCTGGCGGGAGCCCCCGGCGTGGCCGCCGCCCTGGACGCCGTCGGGGGGCAGCAGGGGGCCCTGGCCCTGACGTGCGTGCGCGACGGTGGCCGCCACGTCGTCTACGGCTCCCTGTCCGGCCGCCCGCTCCCGGTTCCCCCCGCCCTTCCCCTCTTCCACGGCATCAGCGTCGAGGGGTTCTGGCTGCCCCGGCACCTGGAGAAGCTCGACGCCCCGGCCCTGCGCGAGCTGACCTCCACCATCGCCCGCCAACTCGCCGACCACACCCTGGCCGCCCCAGTGGAGGCGCACTACGACCTGGCCGACGTCCACCGCGCCCTCGCCCACCACGCACGGCCCGGCCGCTCCGGGAAGATCGTCCTCACCGGTTGACGTCCCTGGGTTCTGGCAGACGAACGGCGTGGCCGGAGTGGCCGGTTGCCTCCGGCGGGCTGCCGGGAGCCGGCCCGTCGAAGGCGTTCGGGGCGAGCGTCCCGCGCACGGCCCGGTACGCCGGGACGAGCGGATCCCGCCGGCCCGCCGGAATCCGCCGCCAACGCGTCCGGGTCCCGTACCGCCGGACTCGGAGCCGTCCTTCCGAACAGCGCGAGGTGCGGCGGAAAAGACCGATCGATGGCAGACAGAAAAACACGTGAAGCTCCTGGTGGAGACGGGTGGGCCTGACCGCTCACCCGTCCACCGGGGGCTTCTTCGCGTGGCGCGGCCCGCCTCGGCTGTGTGCCCGTCAGTTCGGAGAGGATTTCCCCCCGCATGGGGAAACACCCATGAGGAAACGGAAGACGGGCCGAGGAAGCCGCCTCGAAGAAGGCGGCGCCCGCTCCACGACTTCGACGCCGCCCGCCATCACGATCTCACCGTCGACCCGCGACGGAGACAGGGTCAAGTACGGTCCGCTCGGGGGCAATTGCGGGGCGGCACGAAAGGCACAAAAAATTCTCGATCGGCCACGGAAGAAGGTGTGGGGCGAGAGTCGCGGGGGACCCGGGCGTGGAGTATCCGGAACAAGCCGGATGCTCACGCGGAAGAACCGAGAAGTAAGGAAGATCCGATGACAGTCATGAACACTTCGATGACGCAGACCGGTTTCTCCTACGAGAAGCTGGCCACCCCCTCGACGGGCACGACCGAACTGGCCGTGTGGCGTGTGGAAATCGCCGCCGGAGCCGAGGGCGCGGTCCACAGCCTCGACAAGGAGAAGGTCTGCATGGTCCTGGCCGGTGAACTGACACTCACCACGGACCAGCACACCGTCGTCCTCTCGGCCGGGGACGTGTACACCCTCCCCGCCGGCACGCCCGTCCAGGCCCGCAACGACGGGTTCCAGCGGGTCGAGGTGGTCGCGGTCGCACAGGCCGGCGTCCAGGTGAAGGCCGACGGTCACAGCACGCGTCCCGAGTGGACTCTGTAGACCCTCGGGAGTTCCCGCGCACGGCGCTGCGCGACGGGGGCAGAAAAGGGGCGGCGGGGTTACGTCGGCTCTGCCGTACAGCACACAATGCTGACCCCTGCGACACGCTCCTCTGCAGGGAACCATACCTCAGCTCGGGTGTGCCCTCTGTCCCGTATCGCGGCAGCGGTAAGGGCGGGAGGGACCTCCGCTGACTGCGGATTGTTTCCCGCCTGACCGTGCGGGTGGAACGTCGGTGCGTACCGATCACGGGGAATGGAGCTCCTGGAAGTCAGGGAATCGAGCAGAACTTCCCTTGACTTCCAGGAGTTTCGCGTGCCTGTCAGCTCTTTTCCCATGGCACCTCATGCTCGCCGGCACAGCCCTCTCGCCCCTGGGCGCCTTCCGATGGAAATATGTGAACGGGATGATGACTCTCCCCCGCACTGCGACCAGAAATGCTCGGAAACGTGATCACCGAAGCCCCGGAGGGCGGCATGCGGACCGAGGGAAAAGTGGGGGTACGAAAGAAGTGGGGGCGCGAAAGGCCACGAAGAGCGCGGACAAGACGAAGGTCCGCCTTTCGCCTGACGTTCCCGCGAACGCAGCCGGACCCGCTCCCCCGCACTAGGTACGTCGACGGGAAACCACAGACTGGAGCCGGGAACGTGCTCCGACCAACCTGCACGTCCCGCGTGGCGGTGCGGGGTGGGAGGCTCTCGACCGTACGGATTCCCGCCGTGGGCGGCAGGGGCCCGCCGCCCACGGCGGGTCCTCACGAGGACGCGCGCGCCCTCACGAGGACGTGGGGGAAGGGATCGGCTGGTAGGCGGGGTCCGTCCACAGGTCGCCGGGGCCGGGGTTGTCCGGGAGAGTCCGTCCGCCGAGGGCGCGCAGGACGCCCCAGGCGGCGTTGAGGCCGGAGGCCATGGCGTGGTCGAGCCAGCCGGAGGACCAGGCGATGTCGTCCCCGGCGAGGAAGAGGTTGTGGGAGGGCTCGCCGGGGATGACGGGCTCGCCGGTGAACTCCTTCATGAAGTGGGCGAACAGGTCCCACTGGTACTGGTACTCGCCGGGCCGGGAGAAGCGGCACAGTCCGCGGAAGTGGGGCTCGTTCTCCCAGGAGATCGTCTCGGCCCCGGCGTCGGCCGCCTCCTGGCGCAGCCGGTCCGCGACCTGGGGGTGGATGGCGGACAGCTCGCGCAGGAAGAGCTCGACGCGTTCGTCCAGGGGGCAGGTGGCGACCTTCATGGAGTCCTCGGCCCAGGTGAAGCTGAGCACCAGGACGGCGCGCCTGCCGCCGTCCTCGCGGGGTTCGCCGTAGTCGAGGGTGTAGCTGGCGCGCGGCAGGCGGTCGGTGAGGGTGACGCCGTCCAGGCTGGTGCCCTCCCAGAACGGGTCGCGGGTGACCAGGGCGGTCTTGGCGGAGGGCCAGTAGCTCAGGCGGCGGATGGCGCGCCAGAGGCGGGGCCCGAACGGGGAGCTGCCGGGGCCGGTGGAGCGTATGTCGACGGTGGTCTCCAGCGCGTGCATCTGCGGGGTGAACACGACGGCGGGGAAGGACTCGCTGCGGCCGTCGGCGCTGTGGACGGTGATGGGGCGGTCGGCGGTGGTGGGGACATCCAGGGCGGTGACGGCCGGCCGGGGGGCTCCGCGGTTGATCTCCTCCAGGCTCGTGGTGCGGCTGTCGGGGCCGGTGGTGCGGTGGGTCCAGAAGCCCTCGGCCAAGGCGCTGATGCCTTCGTGCAGGTAGTACATGGTGCCGCCTTCGCTGGCGAGCAGCAGGCGGACGAGTTCCAGGAACGCCAGGTCGAAGAAGGTGTCCCAGGCGGCGGGGCCGACGCCGGCGGTTCCCAGCAACTGGGCCTGGTAGGGGCTGAGCCCGGCGCCGTCGGGTTCGGTGAGGAAGCGCTGGAAGCTCCACGAGGAGAAGCGGTGGACCAGGTCCTTCCAGACCTGGCGGGCCGCGGCGCGGTCGCGGGCGGCAAGGTGCCGTTGCAGGTCGAAGAACCCGATGTCGGTCAGGGCTCGCGTCCAACTGGTGTGGGCCTGCTGGAAGAGTTCCTGGTGGGGGTAGAGGTCGGTGATGCTGCGGACCTCGTGGCGCTGGCCGTCGACGTGCAGCACGGTCAGCGGGGTGGTGCCGGAGGCGTAGTTCTCGCGGAACGGCCGCCAGTGCAGGCCGAACGCGTCGGTGTACTGGCGCAGCAGCCGGGCCGAGTCGGGGAAGCGCATGCAGCCCAGCTCCACCACGGCGCTGTCGGCGGGGTGCAGGCGCCGCGAGTACATCCTGCCGCCCAGCCGCCGGCCGCCGGGCCCGTCCTGACTCGACTCGGCCTCGTACAGGACGGGGCGGCAGCCGACGCGCATCAGTTCGTAGGCCGCGGTCATGCCGGCGCCTCCGGTGCCGACGACGGCCACGGGGGTGCCCAGGGCGTGGTCGGGCAGCCGGCCGATGCGCCGGCCGGCGGTGTAGGCGGCGTAGTCGAAGGGGAAGTCGGCTTCCAGGTCGCTGGCGGGCGGGGGGTCCGCCTGCGGGTCGTGGCTCATGGCGCGCTCCCGGGGGGTGAGGGGGTGGGCCAGGTGTGCACCGGCCGGTCGCCGGCGCTCAACAGCAGGTAGCGCCGGAGCAGGGCCGGCGGGTCGGCGGTCCGGCGCAGGGCGGCGCCCTGCCACCAGGCCGCGGTCCGGTGGGCGCGGACGCGGTCCGCGATCACCGACAGCCAGCGTCCGGCCTCCTCGGGCGCGACCCCGGCTCCGGTCAGTGCGGCGGCCGCCTCGGGGACGAGCCGCGGCAGGAGCTCGCCGGCCGGGTGCGCGCCGGCCGGGTGCCCGGCGGAACCGGGCCACCACAGGCGGGAGTCCATACCCCGGCGGGCGGCGCGGTAGAAGTTCTCGCGGGCGAGGGCGAAGGGCACGGCCGTGGCGGCGGCGTGCCGCCGGGGGGCGGCCAGGGACAGGGTCAGGCCCAGCAGGAAGGCGGTGTTGGCGACCATGTCGACGGCGGTGGGCCCGGAGGGCAGCGCCCGGAACTCGATGCGCAGGTGCCCGCCGCCGCACGGGTCGTAGACCGGGCGGTTCCACCGCCACACGGTGCTCTGGTGCAGCCGCAGCTCCTCCAGTCGCGGCGTGCCGCCCGCGCGGAGCACATCGCGGGGGTCCTCGTCGAAGACCACCGGCAGCAGCACCGGGAAGCGGCGCACCGCGTCCTCGAACAGCTCACGGGCGCCGTGGCGCAGCCAGCCGTGCCCGAACAGCACCCGTGGGGCCCGCCGTCCCGGTGCGCCGGCCCGGTCGCCGAACCCCTGCTCGTAGAGGGGGATGCGGGTCTCCTGCCACAGCGGCCGGCCGAACAGCAGCGGGGAGTTGACCGCGGCGGCCAGGGCCGGGCCGGTGGCGAGCTGCGCGGCGTTGTACAGACGGGTGTACGCGGGTGCCGGTGCGGTCAGGTGGACCTGCCAGGAGCAGGCGGCCCCCTGCACACCGATGGAGTCGCCGTACAGGGTGCAGCGCTCACCGCCGTCGGCGGGATCGATCACGACGGGGAAGCGGTGGCCGCGGTCCCGGGCGAACGCCCGCTCCAGCGCTTCGAACCGGGGCACGTCGCTGACGTGGTCCCGGGTCAGGTGCTCGGGGCCCAGTGTCGGCAGGGTGCCGGTCAGGGCGGGGCGGGCGTCGAAGAGGGCCGAGGCGGCACTCACCGTGTCCAGCAGGTCGCGGACCTCGGTGTGCAGGGCGGTGAAGGGCCGCCCGCCGAGTGGCACGGGAGAGAGGTTGGCCTCCAGGTTGAAGCGGTTCACCTCCACGGTGAGCCTGCGGTCGCCCGCGGCGGCGCGGACCTCCTCGTTGCGCGGGACGGGCGCGCCGTCGGGCCCGACCAGGAACATCTCCAGTTCCGCCCCCACCGTGGCCGGGGTGTGGGTGAAGGAGGGACGGACCAGGAGCTCCCCCAGTGCGGCCAGGGACTGCTCCAGCCGTTCCTGGAACAGCGGCTGCCCGGCGCGGCTGGGGGCGCGGTCAGTGCGCAGCCCCATGGCCGTCTCCGCCCCTGTGGATCCGGCCGTCCCGCATGACGAGGTCGACGTGCGTCATGGCTCCGATGTCGGCGAGCGGGTCGCCGCGCACCGCGACGAGGTCGGCGCGGGCGCCGGGCGCGATGCGACCCAGGTCCGGCCGTTCCAGCAGCTCGGACGCCGTGCTGGTGGCCGCCTTCAGCACCCGCAGGGGCGTCATGCCGTTGTCCACCATGGTGAAGAAGTCCCGCTGGTTGTCCTCGGAGGACAGGACACCGGCGTCCGTTCCGTAGGCGACCTTGACGTCGCTGTCCGCCAGGGCGTGCGCGCTGTCGTACAGCTCGTCCCGGTGGGCGCGGAACTTCTCCCGTGCCCGCTGCGACCGCTCCTGCCAGAAGTCGTCGTCGTCCAGGTGCTCCACCGCCTGGAAGACGATGCCCTGGGTGGGGACGACGTACGTTCCCCGCTCCGCCATCTCGGCCAGGGTCTCCGGCCGGGCCAGGCCGCCGTGCTCGACCGACCGCACCCCGGCGCGCACCGCCCGGCGCACGCCCTCGTCGCCGAACGCGTGCACCGCGCACGGCAGCCGCAGGTCGCGGGCGACGGAGACGAGGACGTCCATCTCCTCCTGGGAGTAGGTGATCTGCTCGGGCTCGTCCGTCGCCGAGAAGAACCCGCCGGTGCCGGCGAACTTGATCCAGTCCGCTCCGGACCGGGCCTCGGCACGGACCATGCCGATGATCTCCTGCGGGCCGTCGGCCAGCGCCCCGATCTCCGTCTCCGGCAACGTGCCCAGCTCCGCGCTCTCGTCACCGTGCCCGCTGCGCGCGGAGATGATGTGCGGGGCGACGATGAGGCGCGGGCCGGGCAGGACACCCGCCTCCACCGACTCCCGCACGACCAGGGACATCGGCTGGGGCAGGGCGCACCCGAGGTCCCGCACCGTGGTGAAGCCGTTGTCCAGCAGCGTGCGCAGCGCCGTCAGCGTGTTCAGGTGCCGTTGGCTGACGGGGGCGGTGATGTCGTCGTCGGTGCTGTCCGGGGCGTTGCTCAGGTGCACGTGGCAGTCGATCAGCCCGGGCATCAGGGTGCGTCCGGGCAGGTCGACGCGGTCGGCGCCCACCGGCAGCCGCTCCCCGGGCCCGGTGACCGCGGTGATCCGCCCCTCGCTGACGATGACCGCGCCCTCACGGGGCGCGTCGGCGAGACCGTCCCACAGCAGCTCTGGGACGAGCGCGACGAGACGCGGCTCAGGCTCCCTTGTCATCGAGGTCCTCACCGGTGACCACGTTGTGCCACCAGGCGCGCAGCGCGGGGTCCATGCGCACGGCGCTCCGGGTGATCCATTCCTCGGGCTCGCCCTGGGCCAGGCCGTACTCGATGACCTCCAGCACCCCGTCCGCCACCTCGGGCGGGTTCTCCCGGTAGGCGTCGATGTAGGACACGATCTCCTGCGGCACCTCGTCGAGCTCGCGCACCGCGTCGGCCAGCTCCGCGCACGTGGTGCACCACAGCGTGAAGTCGGTGCGTGCCAGCAGCGCGGCCTCCGCCGGGCCCGCGTGCAGGGCCACCCACGAGATGAACTCGGTGAACCTCTTCACCGCGGGTTCGATCGGGGCGTGCCGCATCTCGTCCGGCGTCATGCCCACCGAGCCGGCGGCCCCGCCGACCATGCGGTGACGCGCCTGCATCAGCTCGTACGCGACGAAGCTGAAGAACCCGCCGGGGACCTCGTGGTGGTAGCGGGACAACAGCAGGCCGTAGGCGGCGAACTCGGCCTCCTGCGACTGGAACTCGGCGAGCGCGAAACGCCTCAGGTGCTCCTTGGTCACCTTCCCTTCACGGGCCAGCGCGAGGAACTCGTTCTCCCGGACGTGCTTGGGCACGTCCGCACCAACAGCGTCGATGAACGAAGTGGCAGACACCCCGGCACCTCCTCCTGGATAAGCGGTAAGTGTTCGGCCGCGGAAAAGCGGTCCGGCAGGACGCCCGACACGCCCTGGCGGCACGACGCCGACGACCCGCCTGTCCGGCGGAACACGGTCGCGTGGGATTCCGGCCAAGGGGCCGCGTCACGAAAAGTCCGACAGCCCTGAGTCACGGGCGTCGTCGGCCTGTTCTCTCCACGCTAGGCACCGCTGTACGCCCCGGCAACTCCGGCCGGGTACCGGCCCGGTCCGTCCTCGCAGATCCGGACCGTGGCCGTCTCTGTTACCGCGCCGCCCGCGGCCGGGCCCCGCACGCGCTCCCCGGTGGTCGGCCGCCGGCGACCCGGATCCGCTCCCCGACCGTCCCGGATCCGCTTCCCGACCGTCCCGGATCCGCTTCCCGACCGTCCCGGAGCGGCCCGTGGCCGATCGGGCACGCGCGGTGCGCGACGCCTCCGTCACCCGGCCCGGACACGTGGAGCGCGGGACGGCACCGCGAACCGTCCGGCGGGCCCTCACGGCCGGCGGCGTTGTGCCGCCCGCCAGACCAGGGCGGCGAGGCTGGCCGCCTGGAGGGCTCGGCGCAGACGTGCGTCGGCCCGGTCGTCGCGCGGCGAGAGGCGCTGCTTGGCGGCGTGGGCCACCTGGAGGGTCAGGTCCTGGTGGGAGAGGTCGCGGATGATGCCGCGGATCTCGCCGGGCATGGACAGGCTGCTGATGAGCTCCTCCATCAGGGTGCGGGCGGCTTGCTGGTCCGACGAGGCTTCCCGCAGGTACGCGGCGACGATCCCGCGGACCTCCCTGCGGAAGACGTCGGTCACGGACAGCTCCGGGGCCAGGCAGCGCACGGAGCCCTCGGCGTTGGCGAAGGACTTGCCCAGGATGGAGATCGTGGAACTGGTCTGGATGCCCCGGCGGGTGGAGCTGGCGAGGACGGAGGTGAGGGCCGCGCCGAAGTTGAGCTCCTCCAGCGAGGCCGAGGCGATCTTGGGTACGAGCGCGGCCATGTCCTGGGTGAAGGCCGAGACGTCGGCCCAGGGGGTGACCTTGCCCATCTCCACCCACGCCTTGGCGAGTGCGTGGCCGTCGTTCTGGGAGAGGCTGAGCAGGCCGAGCATCAGGGACATGCTCTGCCGGCGGTCGATGTGCCCGATCATGCCCCAGTCGATGAGGGTGGCCGGGTGGCCGGCGGCGACGAGGACGTTGCCAGGGTGGGGGTCGGCGTGGAAGGTCATGTCGGTGAAGTAGCCGTGGAACATGAAGGCGAGCAGTTGGTGCCCGATGGCCCGGCGCTCGTCCCGCGTGAAGCGCGCCGGGTTCGCGTCGCGGATGCTGGTGCCCGCGGCGAGGCTCTGGATGAGGACCTTGGGGGTGGCGTCGAGCGGTCGGGGAACGGTGACGAGGCTGAAGCGGCGGGCGGCGACGCGGGCCCGGTCCATGTTGCGGGCCTCCAGGGTGAAGTCGAGTTCGGGTCGCATGGCGTCGAACACGACCCCGAGCATGGCCTCGACGTCGATGGTGGCGTTGAACGCCGGTGCCCGCTTGGCGAAGAAGCGCGCCAGGCGGCGCAGCGTCCTCATGTCCTGTTCCATCAGGGGGCGGATCCCGGGCCTTTGGATCTTGACCGCCACCCGGCGCCCGTCGGTCAGCGTCGCGGCGTGGACCTGGGCCAGGGAGGCGGTGCCGAGGGGGCGTTCGGTGTCGAAGCGGCGGAATCGGCGGTGCCAGGTGCGGCCGAGGCTCTCTTCGAGTACGGGTTCGAGCAGGTGGAAGGGGAGCGCGGCGGCGCGGTCGTGGAGGTGTTCCAGTTCCTTGGCGATGGGGGCGGCGACGATGTCGGGGCGGGTCGACAGGACCTGGCCCACCTTCATGTAGAGCGGTCCGAGCGCCTCGAACGCCTCCCGTACGGCCACCGCGTGGGCCACTTCCCCGGTGGTGCCCCCCGCCACCGCACCGACCGTCCCGGGAGCCCCCTTCCGGACCGACGCGTGGACGATGTGGTAGGCGATCCGGGCGAGCAGGCGGGAGCGCGCGAGGTTCACCGATCGGACCGCCCGGTCATCGCCCGGTCTCCCCGCCGCCGGCCGGGCGGGAACCTGACGGTTCGGCCAGTTCCTTGACGGCCTGGCAGATGTGGCGGGCGACGAGGTGCGAGTCGGGGATCACGGTGGGGTCGATGTTGACGGCGATGTGGCAGGTGTCCCGGTACGACATGAGGGTGACGGTGACGGCCGAGCCGAGGGTGGGGGCGATGGCGTAGATCTCGCTGACGCGGTGGCCGCCGATCGACGCCGCGGACGTCGGGCCCGGCATGTTGCTGACCACGAACTCGTGGGTGGCGCACAGGCGCAGGAACACCGCTTCGAAGAGGGACCGCGGCACCAGGGGGCACAGCCGGGCGATGGCGCCCATCCAGTCGGCGGAGTCGTGGTGGTAGCTGTCGCGTACGGCACGCCGGACGGCGCGGATGCGGGCGGGGACGTCGGGGAGTTCGGCGCGGACCGCGAACCGGACGATGAACCAGTGGTTGCCCTGGCCGCGCGGGTCGTGCGCCGTCGCCCGGGGCGGGCGGCCGTAGGGCGAGAAGACGCGCATGCGGCGGCGCCGTACGCCGTGGTGCGCGTTGTAGCGGCGGCAGCCCTCCGTGACGGCGGCGACGAGCGCGTCGTGGACGGTGCCCCCGGACGCGGCGGCGAGCCGCTTGACGGCCGGCAGGGGCACCGTGGTGGTGAAGAAGTGGCGGCGGAACCGGGCGCCCGCCTCCGGTACGGGGTGCGGGAGGTCGAGCATGTCGAGGACGGCCCGGCCCAGGAAGCGCGCGGCCTTGAGGAGGCGGCGGCCTCGGGGGGAAGGCGGTACGGCCCGTTCCTCCCGAGGCAGGGGGGCCTCTGCCCGGGGCATGGGGCTGACCACCTGCCACGGGTCTCCGGCCGCCGGGGTTCCCCGGGTGCGGGGAGCGGTCGCCGCGGCGGCCTGCCGCAGGAAGATCTCGCGCAGCCGGATGCCGTCGGCGATGCTGTGGGAGATCTTCAGTACGTAGGCGGTCCTGCCCTCCTCCAGGCCGGAGAGGAGGTAACCGTTCCACGGCGACCGGCCCTGGGGGAACGGGATCTCGGCCAGGACCTCGGCCGTGTCGAAGACGTCCCGCCGGGTGCCCCTGCCGCCCACCTCCACGCGTTGGAGGTGGTGGGCGAGGGAGAAGTCCTCGTCCGGGACCCAGCGCGGCCGCCCACCGGGGCCGCGGCCGGGGACCACCCGGCCGCGCAGACGGGGCATCGCGGCGCAGAGCCCTTCGTGCCAGGCGGTGAACGCCTCCCAGGGCACGGCGTCCTCGAAGAACAGGACGACGACGATGATGGGCCGGGCCCGCCGTCCGGACTCCAGGCGCCAGACCATGTGGTCCTTGGCGCTCATCTCGTCCGCTTCGGGCGTGCCCGGAGGAAACCGGGTGGTGTCGGTGGCCACGGGCACTCCTCAGTCGGTCCGTTCGGATTCCTGGCGGGACATGAGGCCCCGGGGGAATCTCCTGCCGCGGCGGCGGTGTCCGTGGCAGTCGCCGTCGCGGTCGTCCGCGCACCGGCAGGGGACGCGGCGGCGGCGCTCGCCCCGCCCGTCGCAGCGGCACTCGTCGTCGCGGCAGCCGTCGGGGAGCTCCCACCAGCGGTCCGCGCACCGGCACGGGTCGCAGCGCCGGTCGTCACACGGGTCGCGACGTCGCTCGTCGCACGGGTCACGGCGCCGGTCGTCACACGGGTCGGGGAGCCGGTCGTCACACGGGTCGGGGCGCTCGCCACAACGGCACCCGCGGCGCCGGCGGCGCTCCCGCCGCTCGCAGCACCGGGGCTCCTGCCGCCCGCACCGGCAGTCGTCGCGGCGGTCGCACCAGGGATCGTCCCAGTCGAACTCCTCGGCCTCCTCCCATCGGATGTCGTCGCGTCGGCGGTACCGTTCTCCGGGCCGCTCCTCGCAGCCCCGGCAGGTAGTTCCGTAGCGCGTCTCGTAGCCGCTGAGCACCTCGCCGACGATCTCCTGGACGCCGTCCAGCATGTCGGCCACGGCGCGGCCGAGCCCTGCGGTCCTGTACACCGGGTTCCTCCTTGTCCTCGTTGCGCGTTGCCCGCTCGTGGTGGGTCGCGCGTTGCTCGCTCGTGGTGGCGGGGGCCGGCCACCGTCCGGGTTTCCGGGTTGGTGGCTCGTGGTTCAGGCCAGTTCCAAGCCCTCGATCCGCACCAGCACGCGGGTCCCCCGCGCGGTGGTCGCGGCGGCGTGGGCGTGGTGGCGGTCGGGGGAGGCGGCGAGGGTGATGTCCGCGCCGTCGATGGCGAGGGCGTGGTCGTTGGCGGGGCCGTCCGAAAGGCGGATGCTGCGGATGGCACGGGGGGTGGCCAGGCGTCCGGGCGCGACGAAGCACGCCGTCTGCAGTGCCGCGTCCATCACGAGCCAGCAGGTCGCCATCCGCGCGAAGTGCCGGGGGTCCTGTCCCGCGAGGTCGAGGTGGCACCGGGCGTGTACCCCGTCCTGGTCGAGGTGGGAGAGACGGACGTGGTCGAAGGGCCGCGCCAGTCGGGCGGCGGCGCCGCGGCGCGGCGGGCGGCCACCGTGCGACACGGAACCGGGCGACCCGGGGCCGGGCAGCGCGGGGTGGGGCGGCACGGAACTGGGTGACGCGGGACCGGGCGACCCGGCGGGCGACCCGGCACTGGGCGACGCGGGACCGGGTGAGGGGGGCGGCAGCGCTCGGCGCGCGCCGAGGACGACGTCGGCGGAGAAGTGCAGGCCCGGCCGGGGCCGCGGCGGAGCCGGCGGCAGGGCGACGCTCCGGATCTCGGTGCGCACCAGGCCCCGGCCGCCCGGGTGGGGCAGGTAGGTGGCGTGCAGCTCGTACCGGGTGTGGCGGGGGGTGACGGCGATGGGCGCGTGGAAGCGGACCCGGGTGACCTCGCTCGCCGTCGTCCCCGGGAGGAGGCGTCCGGCGGACGCGACGGCGAGTTCGACGGCGAGCGCCCCCGGCAGCAGCGCGGTGCCGTTGCGTCGGTGTCCCAGCAGGTAGGAGTACGGGCGCAGGTCGATCGGCCACACCGCGGAGGTGGCGGGTCCGCCGAGGGAGAGCCGCGTCGGCGAGTCGAGGAAGGCGAACGCGGGCCGCCGCGGGGCCAGTCCGGGACAGTGTCCGTCGATGGTGCGCCGCTCGGGCGGTCCGAGGAAGATCGGTACGGCGTTCCCGAGCCCGGGCGGCGCGGTGAGCTCCGCCGTGAACAGCCGTCGGCCTTCGCCGTCGTCGAGGAGACTCAGACGCCCGGTGCGACGGGTCAGGTCGGTGAAGCCGGAGCGCGGTCCCAGCCCGGAGTCGCCCCACATCGTCCAGGCGAGCGCCCGTTCGTCGTGTCCCCGCAGCGCTTCGTAGCGGGCCGCCGCGTTGAGGGTGTCGTTGGCCGGGCCGTAGTCGCACTCGCCGGGCAGGCCGAGCACCCCGGCGATGGAGCTGAAGGTGCACCACGTCGCCGGACCGGGGCTGCCGAAGGCGGCTTTGAGGTGGTGGTAGCCGTCGACCTTGACGGCCCGCACCTCCCGGAACGCGGTGAGGGACTTGGTCCGCAGCGCCCGCGCCCTGCCGATGCCGGCGGCGTGGATCAGCAGGTCCACGCGGCCGCTGGTGCGGTGGATCCGCTCCGCCGCCGCCCGCACCGCCGTCGGGTCGGTCACGTCGCACGTCAGGTAGTGCACCCGGGTGCCGCCGCAGCGGCGGCGCAGTGCGGCCAGGGTGTCCAGGGCCCGCCGGGTGTGGCGCAACCGGTCCCACTCCGTGCCGGCCTCGGTGACCGGCAGCCCCGGCGAGTCGGTGAGCCGCCGGCGCAGGTACTCCACGCGGCCGGTGTCGCCGAGCTCCCGTGCCCGGTCGGCGAGGGCGGCCACCGGGGTGCTGCCCAGCAGCCACACCACGGGACGTGCCCGGGCCGTCAGGCCGCGCAGCGCGGTGGCGGTGATGCCGCGGGCCCCGCCCACGGCCACGATGACGGTGTCGTCCGCGACGGGGTCCCGGTGTGGCGGTACGGGAAGCGGCGCCGGAACCAGGCGTTCGGCACCGCGTGCTCCCCCGCGGTAGTACCCCACCGGCAGTCCGCCGGTCGCGCCGGACTCGTGGGCGAGTTCGTCCAGCGCGGTCTCCAGGCGCGGGCTGTCGGTGACGACGGCGTACGCGCGGGTGCCGGGCAGTTCCCAGGACGCGCACTTCACGAAGCCGGTGAGGAGGGCCGCGTGCGGGTGCGGCACGCCGCCGCGCAGCGGGTCGAGGACCAGGGCGGCCAGCGAGGAGCCGTCCGGGCGGGCGGCGGAGAGGTGCTGGGCGGCCAGGAAGAGCAGTTCCTGCAGGGTCAGCAGGGGCTGCCCGGGCGGCTGCGGCCAAGGGGTGGTGCGCAGGTCGGTGAGCGCGCGGACGTGCCGGAGCGGACGGCGTCCCGTGGCGCCGGGCCGTCGGTCCCACAGGGCGCCGACGGCCCCCTCCTCCGCGCGGGGCAGGTGGGTGACCCCCGGTCCGGCGGGGACGGTGCACACCACGAGCGGCGGGGACGGCAGGGGCAGGGCGGCCACGTGCGCCGCGAGGCGGGGATCGTCGGTGAGGACCGCGGTGTCGGGTGCGAGGGGCGGGATCCCGGGCCGGGTGCGGCACACGGGCGCGGGGGTGAGGACCGTGAGGTGTCGTTCCATGGTCACCTGCTCCTCGGGGGCGCCGTGGCCGTCCGCCGCTCCACGGTGACCGCGGGGGCGTACCGGCCCGATGTCACCAGGTGCGGGCCCGGCGCCGCGCCGAGGGCGGCCCGCAGCACGGCGATGGTGCCGTCGGCCGCCAGGTAGGTGGGGCGGGGCGGGGCGGCGTCGGCGTACGGCGTCGGCGTCGGCGGCAGCAGGCTGGTGCGCAGCGTTGCGATCCGCGGCCAGCCCCGGCTCTCGGCGGTGCTGTGCCGTGCGAGCACCAGCAGGAACAGTCCCTGCGCGACGTCGGAGGCGGCGACGCCGAGCGCGTGCGAGACCGTCTCCGGCGGTGCGGTGCTGCAACCGAGCACCAGGGCGAGGTCCAGGTCCGCGGTGCGCAGGTGGTCGGCGGCCACGTGGACGGCGGCGAGGCCGGAGTCCGGGCCGCTGTCGAGCATCATGGTCGGGCCGTGCAGGTCGTACCGGTTGGCGATCCAGCCGAGGGCGACACTGGGCATGCGGCCGGCCAGGGTGTAGGGGCCGATCGGGGCGGTGCGTTCGGCGTGTGCGGCGAAGAACCTCGTCGCCGCTTCGGCGTCTTCACCGCTTTCACCGCCTTCGCCGCCGGTCAGCCGCCGGGTCAGCCGGGTGCGGAAGCACCGCACCGTGGAGTCGGCGGCCAACCGGGTGGGGCCGTGATGCGCGCCGAACACGCCGGTACGCGCGCGTAGTTCCCGCCAGTCGAAGCCGGGGCGGTGCAGGCAGGAGTGGACCAGCGACAGGGCCATCAGGTGCAGCCGGTCGACCTGGGCGGCGACGCGCGGGGCCACCCGGGTCTGCTGGAACGGCGGTAGGGGGTGGGGCTCGGGGAAGTGTCGCCGTGCGGTCGGCGCGCGTCCGGCGACCAGGTTGTCGTGCACCTCCTGCCGGGTGGGCGCGCCGGGCAGGAGGGCGTCCCAGTCGATCAGCGCCACCTCGTCCTCCGACCGGAGTGCGCCGGAGACCAGTCCGTCCGCGGGGCTGTCGGGGTGCTGGACGAGCAGGTGGCCGTTGATGCCGCCGAGGCCGCAGGCGAAGGCGCCGGCGACACGGCGGGCGGCACCGGTCCGGCCCTCCCCGGACGGGGGACGGGCAGGCGGCAGCGGGTGCTCGGAGGGACGGACCCGGACGGCGGCCGGCGTGGTGCGCTGCGGGGTGGTGAAGCACGGCTGGGCGGGTACGGCGGCACGGCGCAGCCCGTTGAGGATCTGGATCACCGAGACCACCCCGCAGGCCATCCCGGTGTGCCCGACGACGGGTTTGTCGGAGGTGACGTCCACGCCCCCCGGGTGGACGGCGGCCAGGGAACGCGCCTCGGTGGCGTCGCCGGTCACCGTGGCGGTGCCGTGCGCCACCACCCACCCGACCTGTCCCGGATCCAGGCCGTTGACGGCCAGGGCCCGCCGCATCGCGATGATCTGGCCCTCGGACCGGGGAGCGAAGATCGCCTTGCCGCTGCCGTCGGACGCGCCGCCGAACCCGGCCAGTACGCCGTGGATCTCGTCGCCGTCGCGCCGGGCCCGCTCCAGGAGCTTGAGGACCACCACCGCGGCGCCGTCGGAGAAGGCGGTCCCGTCGGCGTGCGCGTCGAACGCCCGGACGTGTCCGCTCGGTGTCAGGGCGCCCATCTTGGCGAAGTAGACCTG
The DNA here is from genome assembly GCF_032423885.1 of Streptomyces tamarix. Taxonomy (NCBI): domain Bacteria; kingdom Bacillati; phylum Actinomycetota; class Actinomycetes; order Kitasatosporales; family Streptomycetaceae; genus Streptomyces; species Streptomyces tamarix. Next base: position 90,412 of record NZ_JAWCTQ010000014.1, read on the forward strand.
CCGCAGCGGCCCGTGGGAGCTGACCCCGCCGCAGACCGCGACGTCGGTCTCCCCGGCCAGCAGGTGCCGGACCCCCAGGTCGACGGCGTACAGCCCGGCGGGGCAGATGTTGTCGACGACGAGCACCGGGGTGCCGTCCGGGACGACGCCCCGCATCGCGCGGCGGGCCAGTGCGTGCGGCTGGTAGTGGTGGTGGGGGAGCGCCGCGCTGGGGTCGGCCGCCTCCAGCCGGTCCCGCACCCGGACACGGGCCGTCTCGTGGTCGCCCGGCAGGTGGCGGGCGATTCCGGTGGCCGCCAGGTCGGCGGCGAGCGCGGCGTCCCATTCGTGGCTGGCCTCGGTGGTCGCGGCCAGGAAGAGGGCGAACCGGCTGCCGGGGGGCGTGTGCGGCGCGTCCAGCGCCTGGAGGAGGCTGTGCCGCAGCCAGGCGGCTTGCAGGTCGCCCTGTCCGGGGGCGGTCCACTGCTCCTCCAGCCGGGGGTGCGGGGTGAAGGCCGTCAGTTCCCCGAAGACCCGCCCGTAGGTGCGGTCCTCGGCGTCGGGGTCCCGCGCCCAGAAGTCGTCCGGTGCGAAGCGGGTGCGCGGTTCGCGGAAGACGGGCCGGCCGCGCCGCACCAGCCTCCACAGCTCCTCCGGGTCGGCGGCCCCGGGGACCGCCAGTCCGGCTCCGACGACGGCCACCAGCGGGCGACCGGGCGGCGACGCCCTCATGACGTCGACCGGAGGAGGTGGTCGGCGACCGACGCGGGGGTCAGGGGCGAGGGCGCGTCCGTCTCGGGCGGCAGCGTCAACCGCCAGCGTTCCGCCGCCCGTGCCAGCACCAGTTGGTGCTGGAGCGAGTCGACGCCCAGCTCCGCCTCCAGGTCGATGTCGTCGGTGACCACCTCCGGCGGGTACTCCAGTACCTGCGCGTACATCGTCTTCAGCTCGCCGATCAGTTCGTCGCGGTCAAGGGGCATGGCGGTCCTCCCGTGGTCGTGCCGGCCCGGATCCCCGCGCCCGCCTCGCACAGGCGCTCGCGGGTGACCCTGGTCCGGAAGGGGGCGAAGGTTCGTGCGTCCGGGACGCTGGCCTCGACCAGGTCCGACAAGGTGCGTTTCAGCCCGCACTCGACGAAGACCCGGACGCCGTCGTCGTACAGGTCCCGCACCGCCCGGGCGAAGTCGACCGGGAGCACCATCTGCAACGCCAGCGTCTCGGCCAGGTCGTCACAGGGCAGGTAGGCGCGGCCCAGCACCGGTCCGTAGACCGGGCGTCCCGGCGGCCGCGTCGGCACCGGGCGGGAGGCCGCCGCGCAGCGCCGGGACACCGCGGTGAGCAGCGGGTGGTGGTGCGGGCAGGGGTCGGTGCGCAGGCGCACGGCCCGCACCCCGTCGGCCAGCGCCGCCTCCCTGACGCGGTCGACGGACCCGGCGGGCCCCGACAGCACCACCTGCTCGGGCGCGTTGACGGCGGCGATGACGACGTCCGGTTCGCGGGCGGCCAACCGGCGCGCCCGGCCACGGCTCAGCGGCAGGGCCAGCATCCGCCCGGCCGGTACGGCGTGCGCGCGGACCGCCACGATCCGTTCGCACAGCAGTCGCGCCGCGGCCGGCACCGTCAGCCCTTCGGCCGCGACCAGCGCCGCGTACTCGCCGAGGCTGTGCCCGCAGACCACGTGCTCCCGGACCCCCAACAGGCGTCGCAGGATCCGGTGGCAGACGACCTGCCCGGCGAAGACCTCCAGGGCCCGGGTGTCGCGGCAGTCCCGCGCACCGGCGTCGGCGGCGGCCCGGGGGGCGGCCAGCAGGGCCGTGCGCACCGACGGCAGACCGTACCGCGCCGTCACCTCGTCGACCTCGGCAATGACCGGTTCGGCCACCGCTTCCGCCTCGCCGCACCCGGAGAAAGCGGCCGGGTAGAAGGCGCCGAAACCGGGGAAAAGCAATGCGGTTCCCATCTTCACCCCTGGAAAAGCAGAACCGGTTTGACGCATTTTCCGCCGGCCATGTCTTCGGTCGCCTCGTTGATCTCCTCGAACGGGTACGTCGTGATCATGCGGTCGAAGGGAAGCAGTCCCTTCCTGTGGAGACCGGCGAGCAGCGGGATGTCGACCTGGGGGACGGAGTCCCCTTCCACGATTCCCTGTACTTTCCGGCCGAACATCAACCCGGACATCTCCAGGGCGACTTCGACTCCGGGACGTGCGGCGCCGATGACGCCGCACGTGCCGCGCGTGTGGAGAACGTCGACGGCCGCCCTCAACATGCCGGGATCGCCCGTGGCCTCGATGCTGTAGTCGAATCCCGAACCGCCGGAGACCGATCTCAGGGTTTCCGTCACGTTCGTTCGGCCCGCGTCGACCACGCATGTCGCGCCGAGTTCCTCGGCCAGTCGCAAGCGGGACCGGTTCCGGCCGACCACGGCGATCGTGGAGCATCCGGCGAGGGCCGCCGCCATCACCGCGCTGCACCCCACGGACCCCGACCCGAAGACGGCGATCCGGCTTCCCGCCTCGCAGCACAGCGCCTTCAACACCGCGCACGCCCCCGTCTGGACGCCGCACCCCAACGGTCCCAGCAGCGGCAGCGGCAGGTCGGCGGGGACTTTGACGACGCTTTGCCGCGGGGCGAGCGTGTGGGTGGCGAACGACGACTGCCCGAAGAAGAAGCCGTGGACCCGGCTCGCGCCCCACCTCAGCGACGTCGACCCGTCAGGTCGGCCGCACCCGAAGTTGCGCCCCAGGAACTCCGCGCAGTACGCGGGCGCTCCCGTGCGGCAGCGCGTGCACGATCCGCACGAGGCGAAGCTGAGGACGACGTGGTCGCCCGGGGACACCTCGGCCACCCCGTCCCCGACCGCCTCGACCACGCCGGCGCCCTCGTGACCGAGAACCACCGGAAAGGGAACGGGATACCAGGCGTCGCGGACGATCAGGTCGCTGTGGCACACCCCGGTCCCGACCATGCGTACCAGCACTTCGTCCGGTCCCGGGGAATCGATATCGAGTTCCCGGAAGATAAACACATCATTCGGCGCGGTGGTGACCGCTGCTCGGACCAACACGGGGTCCTCCTCGCACAGGAAAGCAACCGAGTCCGGGCGCAGCTTTTCCCAAAAAATGACCAGCGCCGCTCGGAAGCCGGGCGATAGGTGGATGCATTTCCACAGTGATACCGGAGTCATTGACATGTCAAGAAGGGCGTAACAGAATCCAGTTAGACGCCCGTCACCCTGGCGAGCAGGTGCCATCGGCACAACAGGGGCTTCCGCTTCACCGGTGTCCGCACCGCGGGCCGCACACAACTCCCCTCCTGCCGCTTTTCCGTGACCCGGCATCTTCCATCCGTAGGAGAAATCCATGAATCGTCATTCATGTGATGTGGTGATTGTCGGGGGCGGAACCGCCGGCGCCGTTCTCGCCGCCCGTCTGACCGAGGACGGACGCCGTCACGTCGTCCTGCTCGAAGCCGGCCCGGTCTTTCCCCCCGGCTCCTCCCCCCTCCCCGTCGTGTCCAGCGCCTTCATCGGCCGGGCCACCGGGTACGACTGGGGGTACGCCGCGTGCCCCGGCCGCTCTCCCCTGCCCCGCGGCAGGATGGTCGGCGGCTCCTCCGCCATGAACGGCACCGTGGCCATGCGCGCCCTGCCCGCGGACTTCGCCCGCTGGACGCGCCGGGGAATCCACGGCTGGACCTGGTCGGACGTCCTTCCCGACTACATACGCCTCGAACACGCCGACGCCCCGTGCACGGCACACAGGGGCCGCAACGGTCCCGTTCCCGTACACCAGTTGCGCCGGAGCGAACTCAGCCGCGTCCAGGCCGGCTTCCTGTCCGCCGCGCACCGGCTCGGCTACCGGGCGGCCGACTTCAACGGCACCACGCCCCACGGAGCCGCTCCCTACCCCGTCAACGCCGTGCACGGCGCACGCGTCAACACCGCGATGGCGTACCTGAGCGCGGCCGTGCGCGCACGGCCGCACCTGCGCGTCGAGAGCCACGCGCTCGTCGACCGCGTCCTCCTGCGGGGCCGTCGGGTGACGGGCGTCGCGCTGGCCGACGGCCGCACACTGCACGCCCCCGACGTCATCCTCAGCGCCGGTACGTACGGCAGCGCCGCGCTGCTGCTGCGCTCCGGCATCGGCCCGCAGCGGCACCTGCGGCAGTTGGGCATCCCCGTCGTCCAGGCGCTGCCCGTCGGCACCGCCTACCGCGACCACCCCCTCCTCCACCTGCCGTGCCTCACCTGGCCGTGGTGGGCCGGCCGACCGCGGTCGGTGGCGGCCGCTGCCGTCTGGACCGCGAGCGCGTCGGCCCCGCCCGGAGAGCTCGACCTCCACGTCGGCGTCATGCAGCCGATCACGCCCGTACCGGCCCCCACGTTCACCCTGATCGCGGGGGTGACCCGTCCCCGCTCCCACGGCACCATCACCCTCGCCTCACGCGATCCCCGCGCGGCCCCGCGCATCCGCCCGAGGTGGCTGACCGACGAGCGGGACCGGGAACGCATGGCCCAAGCGGTGTGCCTGGCCGGCCACCTGACCCATACGGACCCGCTCGCCGGGATGATCGCCCGCCGCCTCTTCCCCGGCCCCGGCACGACGGCCCCCGGCCGCCTGCACCCGGTCCTCAGGGCATCGGTGCGGACGTTCCACCACCCCACCTCAAGCGCTCCGATGGGGCCCGCGGACGATCCACGGGCGGTCGTCGACGCCACCGGCCGCGTCCACGGCGTCCACGGCCTGCGCGTCGTCGACGCGTCCATCTTCCCCGACGCGCCGTCGGTGCCCGTCAACCTGACCGTGATCATGGCCGCCGAACACCTCGCCAGAGCCCTGCGCTGAGCGGACCGCCGTCCGGCCCGGGCCCTCCGGTACCGGCCCGACCAGACGGAGACCCGGCGGGAACGACGACCCGCCTGCCACCCACCGACCGCGCGGCGCCCCAGCGGGGACCCCTACCGACGGGACCAACAGTGAAGTACGGCACTCCCCGACCGGCGGTCAGGGCCCACCGCGTGGCGGTCCACGGCGTGCGCACCCGTTTCCTCCAAGCCGGACACGGCCGTCCGGTCCTCCTCGTGCACGGCGAAGGAGGCGTCGCGGAGAACTGGTGCGACGTGATGACGGGACTCGCCCGCCACTACCGGGCCATAGCCGTCGACCTGCCCGGCAACGGCGAGAGCGACCCCACGGCATGCCCGTCCCCGGACGCCACCGCCGCGTTCCTGTGGCGGTTCCTCGACACGATCGGCATCGGGAGCGCGGCCCTCATCGGGCACTCCTTCGGTGGTGCCGTGGCCGTCCACATGGCCCTGCGGCACCCGGCACGCGTTCCCCGCCTGGTCCTGGTCGGCTCCATCGGCATGGGGCGCGCCATCCACCCCGGGCAGGTCCTCCAGGCGTCGACCCCCCTCGGGGAACTCTCGCTGCTCGCCCCCGCGATCCCCCTCGGCCCGGAACTGCTCGTCACGTGGCTTTCCCTGGTCGGTACCGACCGGCCGTGGCGCCTGCCGCCGACGTGGTGGGGCCCCCAGACCAGAGCCGCCTCCTCACCGGAAGCCCTCGCCGCGGCCCTGCGCGTCCAGCGTTGCCTCCTCGGGCCCTTCGGCCAGCGGCGGCTGCTCCTGGACGACCTGCGGAACCTGACCGTGCCCACGCTCGTGGTGTGGGGGGTCCGCGACCGGGTGCTGCCGTACCGGCAAGCACTGCGCGCCTTCCGGCACCTCCCCGACGCCCGTCTGGCGCTGTTCCCGCACTCCGGCCACCTGCTGCCCGTGGAATCGCCGGACAGGCTGCTCGACGTCGTGGTCCCGTTCCTGCACGCGGCACCACGACGCGGGCGACGACCCTGACCCCGTGCCCCGTGGGCGTTCTCCAAGGGGCCGTCGGCCGGGGGGTGTGGGCCGCTGATGGGAGGTGTTGTGCGGGGTCGCTGATGGAGGTCGTTGTTCGAGACCGCTGATGGGGGGTCGTTGTGCGGAACCGCTGACCGGGGGGCGTTGTGCGGGTGCCGTCGTTCGGGCGGGACCTCTACCACGCCGCGGTGCCCGTCCTCCGACGTCTCGGCCACCCGGTCCTGACCGTCGACGCGACCGGCCTCACCCCCGAGGGGGTTGCCCGGGTGATCGCCGGCGCCGCACCGGCCCCCCGCACTACCGTCGGGGGCACCGTCACACAGCCCCGGTGAGAGAGACCATGAACGACGACACCAGGCCCGGTCCCGTCCGCCCCGTCGTGGACGTGCACGTCCTCGTCCGGCGGGGCGAGAAGCTGCTGCTGTCCCAGCGCGGCGGACCGTACGGGTACGGCCAGTGGCACGCCCCCTCCGGCAAGCTCGACCCGGGAGAGACCCCGGTCCAGGCCGCCGCGCGCGAGTTGGAGGAGGAGACCGGGCTCCGCGTCGATCCCGCCTCCCTGACCCTCCTGCACACCGTGGTCCACCACCAGGGCGACGGCACCCCGGACCGCCTGGGGTTCTTCTACGAAGCCACCACTTACACGGGCGAGCCGGTCAACCGGGAGCCGGAGAAGTGCCTGGAGCTGGCGTGGTTCGCCGAACACGCCCTGCCCGACGCCCTGATCCCCTACCCCGCGGCCGGCCTGCACGGCAGCCTGCACGACCCCGGCGGCCTGACCTTCCACAACTGGCCGGAGAACTGACCCGCCCCGCCCGGAGCGGAGAACCGACCCGCTACCCCCGGAAGACGACGCGGCTCCCCCGCTCCCCACGGGGAGCCGCACCCTCCCGCGGACCGCCCGCCCCTGGCCCTCCAGCAGCTCGCGGAAGCCCTGGGCGGGAGCCGCACCCTCCTACGGACCGCCCGCCCGCCATGGTGCCGCCGCAGCCGACTCCCCGTGTCGCAGATCCAGCACCCCCTCCGGGCGGGAACCCCGTAACACGGCCGCCCAGCCCCCTCTCCTGCTCCCACGCGGCCGTTCGGGGACGACCTGAACCTTCGTGGTGGCTGTGGCTGTGGCGGTGGCGCCTCCGCCGTGGTCCCCGCGCACGCGGGGGTGGTCCCTGGCTCCTCCTCGCCCTGCCCGGACCCGACGTGTGATCCCCACGCACGCGGGGGTGGTCCCACGCGGGGTGGAGGACATACTGAGGGGTGTCCCGTAGTCCCCGCGCACGCGGGGGTGATCCCCGGGTACATGCTCAGGGGTCGTGTTCCCCGCGTACGCGGGGCTGAGGTTTTTTCAGTGGCCTCTCCGAAGCGAGACTGTTCGGCTCTCCCATCGACTTACTAGACAACCAGGTGCATGGGCAGTGTTCAGGCTTATCTAGCTAATCGGGTCCATCTCTAGGGTCAAGCTGTATCAACAACACAAAAAGTGAGAGATCTTGAAAAAGCCGCCCGGGCGTGCTCACCGGGCCCTACGCTCTTGCCAAAGCCACAAGTCCGGCCCTCGAAGCGTCAAGGGCCGGACTCGTCGACGCCTGCTCCGGTGCAACGGAGCAGGCCGAGCCCGGCCCATGTCCCTGACAGCCCGTATCAGCCACAGGAACACGGTGAGTCTATCAATGCGTATCTCCATCGACCCTGGTCAGTCGCTCGCGCCCCCTGTCTGGGGCCTGGTCATCGCCATGATCGCCGCCTCGGGTTACCGCCCCTGGGTATGGGCGGCGCTGGTGGTGGCGGGGGTGCTGTTGAGTCGTAAGCACTGATCGCACGAGAAGTCCGGCGGGCGCTCCGAACACTTGGGCGCCCGCCCGGCCACCGGGTCGTGGCTCCTTGCCGCGAGATCGGCCAGCCGCGAGCCATGCAGCGCAAACTCCGTATGGGAGGACTCCAACGTGTTCCCCGTCTCCGGGGGCCCGGCCCCTCAGAAGGCACCGCTCTCTCCCCAGCACCTCTCGGATGCCGCCCGTTCCGCCTGGGCGAAGCACGACCGCAAGACCGACGGCTGGCTGCCCCTCTGGCGGCACATGGCCGACAGCGGTTCCGTGGCGGAGAAGCTGTGGGACGACTGGCTGCCCCTGTCCGTCAAGCGCCTCGTGGCGGCGCCCTTCCCCGGAGGAGACGAGGAAGCCTCGCGGCTCGTACGCTTCCTGGCGGCCTCCCACGACGTCGGCAAGTGCACCCCCGCCTTCGCCTGCCAGGTCGAGCAGTTGGCCGAGCGCATGCGGGATCGTGGCCTGGACATGCCCACCGCCAGGGAATACGGCCAGGACAGGAAGCTGGCGCCCCACGGGCTGGCGGGTCAGGTGGTGCTCCAGGAATGGCTGGGAGAGCGATTCGGGCTGGGAGCCCGCGGGGCAGGGCAGTTCGCGGTGGTGGCGGGAGGGCACCACGGAGTGCCGCCGGAAAGCCAGCAGATCCACGACCTGCAACTGCGCCCGCACCTCGTGCGGCACCCGGGACCGAGCGAGGCCCTGTGGCGCCGGACCCAGTACGAGCTGTTGGACTGGTGTGCCGAACTGACCGGCGTGACGGACCTGTGGCCGTCCTGGCGCGAGGTCCGGTTGCCCCAGCCGGCTCAGGTGCTGCTGACGGCCGTGGTGATCCTCGCGGACTGGATCGCCAGCGCCCCCGAACTGTTCCCGTACGCGCCCGAGTCGTGGCTTCCGCTGGGTGCGTCCGGTGAGCGGCGTAGGTTGCGGGCCGCCTGGGAGGGCCTGGATCTCCCGGGTCCCTGGAAGCCGGAGGTGCCCGCCGCATCGCCGCAGGCGCTGTTCTCGCGGCGTTTCCCCGGGCTGCAGGGGGCCGCGCCGCGCCCGGTCCAGCAGGAAGCGGTCCGGATGGCGGGCGCCATGGATCCGGCCGGGCTGCTCATCATCGAAGCGCCGATGGGCGAGGGGAAGACCGAGGCCGCGCTGGCGGCGGCGGAGGTCCTCGCGGCGCGTTCGGGGGCCGGCGGGCTGCTGCTGGCGCTTCCGACCCGGGCGACCGGGGACGCCATGTTCGGCCGGCTCCTGTCGTGGCTCGACGCACTGCCCTCCGACGGGGCGCCGTCGCGGTCCGTGGTCCTGGCGCACGCGAAGGCGGCGCTCAACGAGACCTGGTCCGGTCTGCTGCGCGCGGGAAGCCGGGCCATCGCCGCCGTCGAGCCGGACGGGGACGAACAGGAGCCCGTGCCGGGCGGGAGAGAACGGGACGTACCACGGCACCCCGCCGGACTCCACGCCCACCAGTGGCTGCGCGGGCGGAAGAAGCAGCTCCTCGCGTCGTTCGCCGTCGGGACCGTGGACCAGGTGCTGTTCGCCGCTCTCAAGAGCCGGCACCTGGCCCTTCGGCACCTGGCGGTCGCGGGCAAGGTGGTGGTGATCGACGAAGTGCACGCCTACGACGCCTACATGAACCGCTACCTGGACCGGACGCTGGAGTGGCTGGCCGCCTACCGGGTCCCGGTGGTACTGCTCTCCGCCACCCTCCCGGCCGCCCGCAGGAAGGCCCTCGCCGCCGCCTACGCGGGGGCCGAAGGCGCCGCGGCGGTGACGACCGCCACCGATGCCTATCCCCTGCTGACCGCTGTGTCACCGGGCCGGACCGCCCTGACCGCACAGCCCGCAGCGGCCTCCGAGCGTGGCACGGCCGTCGTACTCGAGCGCATGGACGACGACCTCGCCGCGCTGGCCGACCGGCTGGAGGCGGAGCTGGCCGACGGCGGGTGCGCCCTGGTCGTACGCAACACCGTGGGGCGGGTGCTGGAGGCCGCCGAGGTACTGCGAGAACGGTTCGGTGACCACCACGTGACGGTCGCTCACTCGCGGTTCCTGGCCGCCGACCGCGCCGCCAACGACGCCGCGCTGCTCCGGATGTTCGGTCCGGGCGGCGACCGGCCCGCGCGGCACGTGGTGGTGGCCAGCCAGGTGGTGGAGCAGTCCCTCGACGTCAGCTTCGACCTGCTGGTGACCGACCTCGCCCCGGTCGACCTCGTACTGCAGCGCATGGGGCGGCTGCACCGGCACCCCTCGTTCCGGCCGGCCCGTCTGTCCACCCCCCGGTGCCTGGTCACCGGCGTCGACTGGGCGGCCTCGCTGCCCCTCCCCGACGCGGGTTCCCGAGCCGTGTACCCGGGCGACTGGACCCTGCTGCGCTCGCTCGCCGCCCTCACGCCCCACCTCGACGGCGTTCCCGTACGTCTGCCGCACGACATCAGCCCGCTGGTGCAGAGCGCCTACGGCGACGAACCGCTCGGACCGGCCGCGTGGACCGGGGCCGTCGCCGAGGCCGATGCGCGCCACCGGGCGTTGCTCACGAAGAAGCGGCACAGGGCGGACGGCTTTCTGCTGGGGCCGGTACGGCGTCCCGGGCGGCCCGTGTACGGATGGCTGGAGGCCCATGCGGGGGACGCGGACGACAGCCGGTCCGGGCGGGCACAGGTGCGGGACGGCGAGGAGACGCTGGAGGTCCTGGTCGTCCAGCGGCGGGCCGACGGCCGGTTGACCACCGTGCCCTGGCTGGACGGGGGGAAGAAGGGCGGACGGGGCGGCCTGGAACTGCCCACCGACTTCCCTCCGAGTCGGCGGGCGGCCGAGGCGGTGGCCGCCAGCGCGCTCACTCTTCCCGGGCGCTTCAGCAAGCAGTGGCTGATCGACCGCACCATCGCGGAACTGGAGAAGTTCCTGGTCCCGGCCTGGCAGGTGAAGGAATGCCCCTGGCTCGCAGGGGAGTTGTTGCTCGTTCTGGACGAGCGTTGTCAGACCCGGCTGGCAGGATTCACGTTGAGCTACAGCCGCGCCGAGGGGCTGCGGGTGGCTGCCCCCGGCATGCCCGGGAGCGGCCCGGACGGACACGGCGGCGCGCAGGACGGAGGGGACGGACACGATGCACAGGAGCAGGAGGCGCCCGGCGCCGACGTGGACGCCGTTGCGCATTCAGATGCCCCCGCGAGCGGCGCGAGCCGGGACCGCGGCCCGGTGAGCCGGTCCGCCGCCGCCTTGGCCGGCCAGGTCGGCACCACCGGCGACATCCCTGCGGCGTTCAACCTCGTGAGCGAGCCGTGGATGCCGGTGCAGCGCCTCGACGGCACGGTCGCGGAGCTGTCCCTGCGGGAGGTCTTCGCGAACGCCGACGCCTTGCGCCGGATCGTCGGTGACGTCCCCACCCAGGAGCCGGTCCTGCTCCGGCTGCTGCTGGCAGTCCTCCACGACGCCCTGGAAGGACCGGCGGACCTGGAGGACTGGGAAGAGCTGTGGGAGAGTCCCGCGCCGTTCGCGGCGGCTCTCGACTACCTGGATCGCCACGCCCGACGCTTCGAACTCTTCGACGAGGTCCGGCCGTTCTTCCAGGTGGCCGGTCTGCGGACCGCGAAGGACGAGGTCGCCCCCCTCAGCCGGATCGTCGCCGACGTACCGACCGGCTCCGCCCTGTTCTCCATGCGACGCCCGGACGTGGACCAGCTGTCCTTCGCGGAAGCCGCACGGTGGCTGCTGCACGCCCATGCCTTCGACACCTCGGGCATCAAGCCCGCGATGAAGGGCGACGAGGAGCGGAGCAAGGCGGGCAAGGTGTACCCCCTGGGGGTTGGGGCGCTGGGGCACCTGGGCGGGGTCTTCGCCGAGGGGGCCACCCTGCGCGAGACGCTGCTGCTCAACCTCATCGCGTTCGAGGAAGCGTACGCGGGAAGCGAGCTGGCCGAACGGATCGACGAGGACCGGCCGGTCTGGCGCCAGGAGGATCCGTACGGGCCCGGTCCCCGCGGTGAGCGCGCGGGCGGCCCCGAGCCTCTCGGCCTGCGGGACCTGTACACCTGGCAGACCCGCCGGATCCGCCTGTGCGCCGATCAAGGCGTGGTGACGGGAGTCGTCCTGGGCTACGGCGATCCCCTCGTCCAGTCCGCTCCGTGGCTGCTGGAACCGATGAGCGGATGGCGCCGCAGCCCCGCACAGGAGAAGAAGCAGGGGCGCACGCTCGTCTACACCCCGTCCCGGCACGACCCGGAGAAGTCGGCGTGGCGGGGCCTCGGTGCCCTGCTCCCCTCCCGCGCTCAGGCGGGGGAGACAGGCGGCCGTGGTGAGCCGCCCGTACAGCTTCGCGCGGGCATCACCCGCTGGTACACGCAGATCATCACCGAAAGCGAGATCGACCCCGGGAAACTGGTGCGGCTCCGCCTGGCCGGGGTGGTGTACGGCACGCAGCAGTCGGTGATCGACGAGATCGTCGACGACTCCGTCGTGCTCCCGGTCGTCACCCTGCACGAGACCAACCCGGTGTACGGTGCCGCCGCCGTGGACGCTGTCAGCGACGCCGAAAAGGCCGTCGAGGCCCTGGGGCACCTCGCCGGCAATCTCGCCCGCGCCGCGGGGGGTGGCCGCCCGGACGCAGCGGCCGCGTCAGCCCGACACCTCGGATACGCGGCCCTGGACGGCCCCTACCGCGCGTGGTTGCGAAATCTGGCCCGACAATCCGACCTCCAAGCCGCCCGGCAGGAGTGGCGGGAAACAGTCCGGCGCCACGTGCTCCGCCTGGCCAGGCAGGAGATCAGGTCCGCCGGACCGGCAGCCTGCGACGGCAGAGTGGTCGACCTTCCCGGCCGGGGCAAGCGCCTGATGGACGCCGGTCGTGCCGAACTCTGGTTCCGCGCAAGGCTGCACCAGGTACTGGGACCACCGGCCGCGCCCTGACCCGCGGCACCTCCCTCGAACCATCGTCGTCAGGAGAAACCCCATGGCACCGACTCCTCCGGCCTTCCGGGACAAGGCGGACGCGGACGGAAGCGGCCTCACCGTCCCTCCCCCCTCGCTCCCCCGCGAGGCCGTTTCGCACACCATCGGCCGACTGCAGGCCGGTTACCGGCGGGACGTGCCCTGGGCGGTCGCGGCCGTCGCCCGGCTGCGCCGGGAAGCCGGACGGAACGCGTACACCTCCCCCACCGCCTGGGGGCTCGACCACCTGGAGACCCTGAGCGAGCTCCGCGAAGAGCGGCGGGTGACGGAGCGGGAGGGACGCGACGGCGGGAGCGCCGCGCCCGCCTACTTCTCCTCCGAGGCTCACGTCGGGCAGGAGGAGCGGGAACGACGTGAGGACACGGCCGTCCACATCGCCGTGACGCTGTGGGCGCTGCACCAGCAGTCCCTGCGGGACGAGCCCATGCACCTGGCCGGGTGGTCGCTCGGTCGTGCCGTACGCCGCCTGGCCCACGGGAGGACCGGCGTCCGTGACAGCGGCGCGACCGCCGACGGCACCGGCGCGAACCCGGTGGCGGACCCGGTCGAGGACGCCGGCGAGACCGTGCGTCGGCGGTTCGTCCGTATCGGCGCCGCGTCGGACACGGACGTCCTCGCGACCCGGCTGCGCGAGATGGTGCTGCTGCTGCGTTCCGCGCGCATCCCCCTCGACTACGCGCTCCTCGCCGACCAGCTCCTGCGGTGGCAGGACGAGAACCGCCGGGACGACGTCCGCCGGATCTGGGGGCGCGACTTCCACCGGCGCCACGGACTCCCCGGCCCCGACCGTGGGGGCAGCGGGAGCGACGAGGCCGACACGGATGCCGTACCGGCGGAGGACCTCGATGTGGCCGACCTCGACTCCTGACCCCGGCTGCCCGGCCGGCCTCAGACACCCGTCCCCGCCCCGCCCCTTTCCCTCCTTCCTTTTCCGGTCGTCAGACAAGAGAACGGAACGCCCGTGACCCGCACCATCCTCGACATCCACATCCTCCAGAACGTGCCGCCGAGCAACATCAACCGGGACGACACCGGAACGCCCAAGTCCGCCTACTACGGCGGTGTACGCCGGGCACGGGTGTCGAGCCAGGCATGGAAGCGCGCCACCCGGAACCGGTTCAACGAGCTGCTGCCGCCGGAGAAGCTCGGCGTGCGGACGAAGAAGGTGGTGGAGGCGCTGGCGGAACGCATCACCGCGCACGACCCGGCGCTGACCGAAACCGCCCTGAAGCTCGCCGAGGAGACCCTGCGGACGGCGACCGGTTCGTCGTTCGAGGTCCCGAAGCGGAAGAGCAGGGACGACGACGAGACAACAGTTCCAGAGTCGAAGTACCTGATGTTCCTCAGCAGGCGGCAACTGGACGCGCTCGCCGAAGTGGCGGTGGACGCCAGCGGCGGCGGGGACGTGGAGCAACTCAAGAAGTCCTTGAAGGACAAGGAGCAGAAGGCGAGGGCACGCAACGCGGTCGACACCCGCCACTCGGTGGACATCGCGCTCTTCGGGCGGATGGTGGCGGACTCCGCCGACCTCAACGTGGAGGCCGCGACGCAGGTCGCGCACGCGTTGAGCGTGCACCGGTCCGACATCGAGTCGGACTACTACACGGCGGTGGACGATCTGAGCGGGGAGTCCGAGTCGGGCGCGGGCATGATCGGCACGGTCGACTTCCACTCCGCGACGCTGTACCGGTACGCGGCGGTCGACATCGACGAGCTCCAGCGCAACCTCGGCGTCGGCCTCAAGGAGGGCGAGCCCCCGAGCACGCCCGCGTCGAAGGCCGTCACCGCCTTCCTGGAGGCGTTCATCACCTCCCTGCCAACCGGCAAGATCAATTCCTTCGGCAACCACACCCTGCCCTCCGCCGTCATCGTCACGATCCGCGACCGGTGGCCGATCAGCTTCGTCGGCGCCTTCGAGGAGCCGGTGCCCAAGTCCGCGGAAGGGGGGTTCCTGCGGGAGAGCTGCCGCCGGCTCGCCGCGTACGTACCCGACCTGGAGCGGCAGTACGACATCGGGGGCCGGCCCACCTGGGTGTTCCGCGTCGGCGAGGAAACGCGGGCACTGGCGGAACTGGGCACCAACGTGACCCTGCCCGCCCTGCTGGACCAGGTCAAAAGCGCGGTGGCCGAACGCCTGGAGTCCGGCGCATGACCGTGCTGCTGCTGCGGCTGGCCGGACCGTTGCAGGCATGGGGGTCGGCGGCCCGGTTCGTGCGCCGCACCACGGAGAACGCCCCGACGAAGAGCGGCGTGCTCGGTCTGCTGGCCGCCGCCCAGGGGCGTCCGCGGGGCGCGGACCTCTCCGACCTGACCGCGTTGCGTTTCGGTGTTCGCATCGACCAGCCGGGGACGCGGGTGCGGGACTTCCACACCGCGCACCACGCCGACTCGGGCCGGGCGATGCCGCTCTCGGAGCGGTACTACCTGGCCGACGCGGTCTTCGTCGCCGGAGTGGAAGGCGACGAAGAGCTGGTGCTGCGACTGCACGCGGCCGTGAACGCCCCCCGGTTCCTCCCCTACCTGGGGCGCCGCTCCTGCCCACCGGCCCGCCCGCTGCTGTTCGAAGGGTCCCTCACCGACCAGCCCCTGGAAGACGCGTTGCGCGGCGCGCCGTGGCAGGCGTCGTGTTGGTACGTCAGGCAACTCGCCCGTACGGGGCCCCCCGGCCGGACGCGGGCCGCCCCGGAGGAACTGGACGTCCTCGTGGACTGCCCCGCCGGTGAGACCCCCGACTTCTCGCTGCGCGACACGCCCGTCACCTTCGACCCGCGTCACCGGCAGTACGCGGTGCGAGGCGTGCGGTCCTCACACGTCGACGCACCCCCGCACGATCCGACCGCGCATCTGCGCCGGGCTGCGCCACCCGGCCGTCCGGCCCCCTCCACGGACGTCTCCTAGGACCCGCGATGTACCTGACCCGTTTCCGTTTCAACACCGCCCGGCCCGAGACACGGCGGCTCCTCGGCTCCCCGCACCGCCTGCACGGTGCCGTGAACATGGCGTTCCCCGACCCTCCGGCACGCGAGGGCGACGGCCCCCGAGTGTTGTGGCGGCTCGACCACGCGCCGGCCGGCCGTGTCGACCTCTTCATCTCCAGCCCCTCCCAACCCGACCTCACCCACCTCGTAGAACAGGCCGGTTGGCCAAGCCTGGGCGAGAAGGGGTGGAGCACCTTCTCCTACGGGGAGTTCCTGGACGCCCTCCGCCAGGGCGACACCTGGGCGTTCCGCCTCACCGCCAACCCGGTGCACCACATCCGCAGGGACGTGGACGCCCCGGGCGCGCCGACCAAGCGCGCCGCCCACGTCACGCCCCGCCATCAGATCGGCTGGCTGCTGAAGCACCAGGAGCGTGCGGGGTTCACCGTGGTCAGAAGGCCGGACGAGGGCGGTCCCACCACGGCCGACATGGACTACGAGGTGATCGTGCACGACCGGACACCGATGCGGTTCGGCAAGCCCTCGGAGGCGGGAGCCGTCGCGGCCCGCACGGGACGGGGCCAGGGCGGGCGTGTTCCCGCGGCGCCGGACGTGCGCTTCACGCGTGTGACGTTCGACGGCAGGCTGCAGATCACCGACCTCACGGCGTTCCGCCGCACGCTGACCCACGGGCTGGGCAAGGCGAAGGCGTACGGCTGCGGTCTGATGACACTGGCCCCGGTGCGGTGAAGCCATGAGCACCGTCAGCAAGCGCAGCCTCTCCTCGCCCCGGGAACTCACCCGCGTCAGCGACCGGGTCTCATTCCTCTACCTGGAGCGCTGCACCGTCCACCGCGACGACAACGCCATCACCGCCACGGACGCCGACGGCGTCACCCACATCCCCTCGGCCACGATCGGCACGCTGCTACTCGGCCCCGGGACCCGTGTGACCCACCAGGCCATGGCCCTTCTCGGCGAGAGCGGAGCCGCAGTGGTGTGGGTGGGCGAACACGGCGTGCGCTACTACGCCGGCGGGCGCGCCCTGACCCGTTCCTCAGGGCTGATCGAGGCGCAGGCCACGGCATGGGCGAACCGCCGTACGCGGCTCGAAGTGGCGCGGGCCATGTACCGCCTGCGCTTCCCCGACGAGGACCCTTCGGGCCGCACCCGCGACGACCTGCTGCGCATGGAAGGACGCCGGCTGAAGGAGTGCTACCGCAGGGAAGCGGCCCGTACGGGCGTGCCCTGGAAACGCCGCGAATACCACCGGGACGACTTCTCGGCAGCCGACGCCCCCAACCAGGGAGTCACCGCGGCGGCCCAGTGCATGTACGGCGTCGCCCACGCCGTAGTGGCCGCGCTGGGCTGCTCCCCCGGGCTCGGCTTCGTCCACTCCGGGCACGAACGGTCCTTCGTCATGGACATCGCCGACCTGTACAAGACGGAGATCGCCATCCCCGCCGCCTTCGACGCCGCGGCGGAGGGCGAGGACGACGTCCCGACGCGCACGCGACGGGCCCTGCGCGACCGCATCAACAAGACACGGCTCCTCGAACGCTGCGCGAACGACATCAAGAAGCTGCTCCGTTACGAGGAAGCCGAAACGGCCGCCGACGCGGACCGTGTGGGGCTCCAGTCCGACGGCGGACGCCTGCTGGACAGCGGACGCAACTACGGGGACGAGCCGATCTGGTGACCGTCATCGTCCTCACCAACTGCCCCGCGGGGCTGCGCGGATTTCTCACCCGGTGGCTCCTGGAGGTCTCTCCCGGCGTCTTCCTGGGCTCGCCGTCCGCCCGCGTCCGCGACATTCTCTGGGACGAAGTCCGCAAGTACTCCGGCCAGGGGCGCGCCCTGCTCGCGTACCACACCGACAACGAACAGGGCTTCACCTTCCGCACCCACGACCACGCTTGGCACCCCACCGACCACGAGGGTCTCACCCTCCTCCACCGCCCTGCCGCTCCGTCCCCGCCCCGCGCGGCGGTCGAGCCACCGCGCCAGGGGTGGAGCAAGGCGGCGAAGCGGCGAAGGTTCGGAAGATGAGACCGAGTAAGGAACTGATGCCATTTATGTACCTTTTGCGAGTTTCTCGAGAAGTGAGCAAAAACCGGCTGCACCTCCGGTAAAAGCACAGGTCACCTCCTGTGGTCCCCGCGCACGCGGGGGTGGTCCCGTCTTGGGCACCGCCGTCTCCAAGCCGGCACTGTGGTCCCCGCGCACGCGGGGGTGGTCCCTCGCGGACGGACTCCGGGGCGTCGAAGAAGTAGTGGTCCCCGCGCACGCGGGGGTGGTCCCCCTGCTCGCCGTCGCGCACCGCGCCCATGAGCTGGTGGTCCCCGCGCACGCGGGGGTGGTCCCTCGCCCGCCCGCACCTCCGTGCGCTCCTGGCGGTGGTCCCCGCGCACGCGGGGGTGGTCCCGCAGGTGACGCAATGACGCAGAAATCCCAGCTGTGGTCCCCGCGCACGCGGGGGTGGTCCCGGGCTGCGGTTCGTCTCGGAGATCGTGCGTGAGTGGTCCCCGCGCACGCGGGGGTGGTCCCCGCGC
Source organism: Streptomyces tamarix (assembly GCF_032423885.1). NCBI lineage: Bacteria > Bacillati > Actinomycetota > Actinomycetes > Kitasatosporales > Streptomycetaceae > Streptomyces > Streptomyces tamarix. The sequence continues at coordinate 108,475 of NZ_JAWCTQ010000014.1, forward strand.
ACGCGGGGGTGGTCCCCAGCCACCGCATGAAGGTGAGACGCTTCCCTGGTGGTCCCCGCGCACGCGGGGGTGGTCCCGACGCGCTGCGGGCCGCTGGCCTCCTGAAAAGGTGGTCCCCGCGCACGCGGGGGTGGTCCCGGGCTTGCCATGATCCGATGCAGTCCCGCCGGGTGGTCCCCGCGCACGCGGGGGTGGTCCCTGCGAGCCCGACGACCACACCACCCCGCCGACGTGGTCCCCGCGCACGCGGGGGTGGTCCCCTCCATCGCCGGACAGCGGCGGCACACGGCGCGTGGTCCCCGCGCACGCGGGGGTGGTCCCGTCGTCAGGGTGCTTGGTCGGTGCTTCACCGAGTGGTCCCCGCGCACGCGGGGGTGGTCCCGAGACCCCGGACAGCTCGGCGCCCGGCCGACGGTGGTCCCCGCGCACGCGGGGGTGGTCCCAACAACGGTCCCCGTGGGCCTCTTCTTCGGTGGTGGTCCCCGCGCACGCGGGGGTGGTCCCGACGGCGTGGTGGTGGCCAAACAAGGCACTGGGTGGTCCCCGCGCACGCGGGGGTGGTCCCCCGCGGGCGCGCAGTTGGCGGCGGGTGGCCAAGTGGTCCCCGCGCACGCGGGGGTGGTCCCTGGGTGCCGCACAGCAGGTAGTCCGGGCGCAGGTGGTCCCCGCGCACGCGGGGGTGGTCCGGCGGAAGCAACGTCACCGGCGAGACCATCCAGGTGGTCCCCGCGCACGCGGGGGTGGCCCCCGGGACCGACTCGCGGATCGTCTTGCGGAACGGTGGTCCCCGCGCACGCGGGGGTGGTCCCCTCGTGCCGTCGCAGTACGCCCCTCGCCCCTGGTGGTCCCCGCGCACGCGGGGGTGGTCCCGTCACGCTCCCCGACGACGCGCTGCGCTTCCAGTGGTCCCCGCGCACGCGGGGGTGGTCCCGCCCACGGGGAGCGCTGCGCGTCGCGGCCACTGTGGTCCCCGCGCACGCGGGGGTGGTCCCTCGACACTTCTGCGCGATGCGCACCCTGAGCAGTGGTCCCCGCGCACGCGGGGGTGGTCCCGTCGGCATCGCCACCGGCCCGTCCGGGCTGGTGTGGTCCCCGCGCACGCGGGGGTGGTCCCCGTGACAAAAACGGTCATAGGCGTACCCATTAGTGGTCCCCGCGCACGCGGGGGTGGTCCCGCGACCTCCTCCACCGCCGCTTCGGCCGCCACGTGGTCCCCGCGCACGCGGGGGTGGTCCCGGTGCCCTGGTCGCGACCGCTGGGGAGGTGTCGTGGTCCCCGCGCACGCGGGGGTGGTCCTCCTTTCCGAGACACGTCAGTTGACCGAGTCGTGTGGTCCCCGCGCACGCGGGGGTGGTCCCTACCCCTTCCCGTTCGTCCAGGCCGACGGCCTGTGGTCCCCGCGCACGCGGGGGTGGTCCCCTTTGGGCAAGGGGCGGTACTCCTCGCCGGTGGTGGTCCCCGCGCACGCGGGGGTGGTCCCGTAGGAACGGATCCAGAACTCAGGCATGACGGGTGGTCCCCGCGCACGCGGGGGTGGTCCCCGGGCGCCCACGGCCCGGGTGAACTCCGGGCGGTGGTCCCCGCGCACGCGGGGGTGGTCCCCCCTACGCCCTCGCGGTGGCCCGGCGGATCCTGTGGTCCCCGCGCACGCGGGGGTGGTCCCTGCGTCGGGTAGGTCGCGCTGTCGATCCAGCGGTGGTCCCCGCGCACGCGGGGGTGGTCCCTCGGGCTCAGGCGCCTTCGCCACTGGGCACGAGTGGTCCCCGCGCACGCGGGGGTGGTCCCCGGTGACTCGTGTCGGGATGCGCGTCGACGCGGTGGTCCCCGCGCACGCGGGGGTGGTCCCTCGGCGTGCGCCGGGTCGCCCCGCAGGGCGGGGTGGTCCCCGCGCACGCGGGGGTGGTCCCTCGTCGTCGGTGGCCAGGCAGCAGCCGACCGTGTGGTCCCCGCGCACGCGGGGGTGGTCCCGGCCTCGGGTCCCTGACGCTCACCGAGGCCGCGTGGTCCCCGCGCACGCGGGGGTGGTCCGCGACCGGCGGCCACCGGTCCTCACTTGTGAAGGTGGTCCCCGCGCACGCGGGGGTGGTCCCAGCGGCTGATGGAGCGGCTGGACCCGTCCTGGGTGGTCCCCGCGCACGCGGGGGTGGTCCCCCATTGGGCGTGCGAAGGCCCCGCCGCGTCGGGTGGTCCCCGCGCACGCGGGGGTGGTCCCGGCGAGGCCGACAACGGATGGTGGGGCGGATTGTGGTCCCCGCGCACGCGGGGGTGGTCCCGCCGCGCTGCGCACCGCCGGACTGGAGGATGCGTGGTCCCCGCGCACGCGGGGGTGGTCCCACGCCCTTCTCGGAGGCGAATCGACGCTGCCAGTGGTCCCCGCGCACGCGGGGGTGGTCCCCTGTCCGCGCCCAGCCGCCGGCCCCTCCCGACGTGGTCCCCGCGCACGCGGGGGTGGTCCCCAGTTCACCGCGCCGGCGTCGTGGTGGCTGATTCCGGACGGCAGCGGCCGACTCAGCAAATCGGAGCTCGTGCTAGCAGAGAGCCAGAACTACACCGCCAAGAGCAACATCTGGTATGCACCTGACCTTCGCAGCCGGGACGGCGCCCCGACCCCGCACTCGCACCCCTGGGATTTCGAATCAAGGATCCTGCTTGGCGGCTACACCGAGGACCGCTACGTCCTCACCGGGGGCCGCGTCCACCCCGACCTCGGCGTGGAACACGAGCAGGGAACCACCAACTCGGTACGCCGGCCCATCTACCACGAAGTGCGTGAGCTGCACACGGCTCCGGGCGCGACCGTGACCCTCATGGTGTGCGGACAGGGCGAACGCGGGAAGTGGGCCCACCTCGACCCGGCGACCGGGCTGACCACCCCGCCCGAGCGTGACCCCCATTTCGCGGCGCGTCTGCGGGCGCTCAACCCCCACCGCTGAACAGGGCACGTCGCCCCCTGCTCTCTCTCGGGAGTCCAGGGGGCGCCTTCGTCGTTTTCGGCCCTGCACACCGGCCGGCCCCCCATCACGGCACGTCGCTGGCCACCGCATCCCACGCGCTGTCGACCGCGTCCAGCGCCACCGCCCACGGGTACGCGCTCGGACGACCCTGTCCGGGCTGGTTGGGCACGAACCCGCCTTCCCCGTACAGCACCGTCACGCCTGCCGTTCGCAGCGTCTCAACCGACCGGTCGAACTGCGGGTGACGGGCGTACGCCGCGTTCACGCACGGCATCGTCACGATGGGGATGCCCTTGCCGATGCCCTCCGCCACAACACCGACCACGAACACGCCGGTCAACCCGAGCGCCCAGGAATTGACCGTGTTGAACGTCGCGGGAGCGAACAGGATCGCATCCGCCTGCGGCCACACGTCCGGGTCGCCCGGACGCTTGTACTCGTGACGCACCGGGTGCCCGGTCAGCGCGGCCAGCCCGTCGAAACTCGGCTCCAGCCACCGCGCGGCACTCGGCGTCAACCCCAAGCAGACATCCCACCCGCGCACCTGCGCGTCTTCAATTACCCGGGCGACGTCGAACACCGGCGGGGCGGCGGAGCAGAACAGGTACAGGGTCCTCGTCCTCGTCATGTCTTCCATCTGAGCACGTGCGACTGTCTATGAACTCTGTTTGTTTCGAGGGCCATTCCTGTTCCGATACGCATGCACACGGGTGCCGCTCCAGAAAACGATTCGCGGCTGGCCGTGTCGACCACGAGTCGTACCCGAACAGCGGCTCGTCGCTCAGGGACACGGTGGACCGCGCGGACCAGGCCATCAACGGCTCACCTCCCACGACGTACTCATGGCGACGAAGGCTCCTCCTCCGTTCCCCTTGAGGAGGGCAGGGGGCGCTTTCGTCATGTCCGGATCCACATCTAGGCTGCGGCCATGATTCGCGCTGTGGTGTTCGACGTGGGTGAGTGCCTGGTGGACGAGACCCGCGAGTACGGCACGTGGGCGGACTGGCTCGGCGTGCCGCGCCACACGTTCGCCGCGATGTTCGGTGCCGTCATCGCCCAGGGCCGCGACTACCGCGAGACGTTCCAGGAGTTCCGACCCAGGTTCGACCTGTATGCCGAGCGTGAGCGCCGCGCCCAGGCCGGTCAGCCGGAGTGGTTCGGTGAAGGCGACCTGTACCCGGACGTGCGCCCGGCCCTGGCGCAGTTGCGCGCGGACGGGCTGTGGCTGGGCATCGCGGGGAACCAGACCGTCCGGGCGGGCGGCATCCTGCGGGAGCTGTTCACGGAGGACGTGGACCTGATCGGCACGTCGGACGACTGGGGCGCGTCCAAGCCGGACCCGGAGTTCTTCGTGCGGGTCGCCGAGGCAGTCCCGTACGCGGCTGACGAGATCCTGTACGTCGGTGACCGTGTCGACAACGACATCCGTCCCGCTGTCGCCGCGGGGATGCGCACGGCACTGGTGCGGCGCGGCCCATGGGCGACGATCCAATGGGGCACCGAGGACGCGGTGAGGCTGCCCACGTTCCGTGTGGACAGCCTCACCAACCTGCCCGGAGTCGTACGGGAGTTCAACGGGCAAGAGCGCTGAGCGTCGTCTCCCGACTGGGTCGGCGCCGGCTGCCGACCGGGACCTTCGCCTCACCGGCCGTCCACCCGCAATGACCTCCTCACCGGAGCCCGGCCACTGGGCTTCCCATACCGAAGAGCCCAGGAGAACTTTTCGTCGTTTCCACCGTTCGAGGTCCGCCCGTACGCTGACAGAACGACACGCAGCAGAAGGGGCACCCACCCATGGACATCCCCGACGACCTCACCATCGGCGAGCGCGTACGGCTCCTCCGCGACTCCCGCGGCATGTCCCGCGAGGTCCTCGCTGGCATGTGCGGCCGTGGACCGGACTGGCTGAAGAAGATCGAGAGCGGCGAGCGGACCCTCGACTCGAACGCGATGATCCTCCGCCTGGCCGCCGCGCTCCAACTCCGCGACGCCTCCGCCATCACCGGTACCGGGGACGTCCGTCAGCCCGTACCGCTTGGCCGCCTCCACCACCCCAGCGTCACAGCGGTCTGGGACGCCGTCATGACCCGCCCCCTCGCCGTCGCCCGCCTCACCGGACCGGTCGACGTGCCCAAGCTCCAGGCCCGCGTCGACCAGGCGTGGCGTCTGTGGCACTCCTCCAGCCGCAACCGCACGACGGTCGGCGGTCTGCTGCCGGCCCTGATTCGGGAGGCGGAAGCCGCCGCACGGTCCACGGATGGCTCGGACCGGCGCCGCGTGCTGGTGGCCCTGTCCGACGTGTACCGGCTGACCGGGCAGGCCACGGCGTACATCGCCCCGGCCGAACTGGCGTGGGTAGTCGCTGACCGGGCCCTCACCGCGGCGCAAGACGCCGACGACCCGGCAGCCATCGCGGCCGCTGCATGGAACATGGGCAACATCCTCCGGGAGACGAGCTATCCGGAAGAGGCGCTGCGGGTGGTGACGGACGCTGCTGACCTCCTGCGTCCCCACCTCGATGGCGCGCCGGACGACTGGACCGGCATCTACGGTGCCCTCCAACTGCACGCCGCAGTGACGGCCGCACGGGCTGCGGACGGCAACACGGCATGGCGGTACTGGCGGCAGGGTGACCAGGTCGCCAAGAGCTTGCCCCCGGCATACGTGCACCCCAGCACCGTCTTCGGTCGAGCAAATGTCGACTTCCACGAGATCAGCGTGGCCGTGGACCTGCGCACCTCCGGGCAGGCCCTGTCCCTGGCGGACGACATCGACCCGGACACGATGCCGTCTGTGGAACGGCGCGCCCGCCTGTGGGTAGAGGTCGCTCGCGGGCACTTGCAGCGAGGCGATCGGACTGCGGCGCTGCACGTGATGCAACTGGCGCACCGGGTGGGTGCAGAAACGGTGGCGTACACCCCATCGGCACGTAGCGCGGTGGCGCAGCTGTGGCGGGAGGCGCCGCGGGCGATGCGTCAGGAGGCCGCGCAGCTCGCGGAGCGGATCGGGGTACGGGAAGCGGGCTAAAGGGGGCGGTCCGGGTAGGGGGGACAATCTGTCCCCGTTACCCATCGGTAGCACTTTTATGGTGACCATTCGTCACCCAGCCGCTACCGAGAGGACGCCACCATGGACTCGCCCTCGCACGCCTCCCCCGCCGCAGGCACGGCCCTCAGCAACGACCCGGACACCGGCGAGGTGCGCCTGCCCGTAGACCTGTGGGACATCGACACCCTCATCGGCACCACGACCCTCGTACTGTCCCAAGCGGAGGCGAGGCAGCTCCTGGAACGCCTCGCCCGAGTGATGGATCGGACTCTCCCCGTCGCCCAGCGGGGGCGCGCATGAGTCACGCCTTCCCGTTCCGATCTGCCTTGCAGCGGGTCAGGGCCGTCCTCACCGAACGCCGCCGTCCCGCCCGCCACGCCCCCACCCACGCGGCGCCGTTCGGGCACCGTCTGTACACCGTGCGGCAGGCGCCGCCCACCTGGAGTCCCGCTGCCTCCACCGGGCGGCGCCCCGCCGCGTACCTGCCGCGTGCCGCCGCCTGGCCCCAGGTGTTGGTCGAGGACGCCAGCCCCGTGCGCCCGTACGTCCTGTCGTCCGCCGAGCGGGCCCGGTTCCTGGGGGGAGGGGCGCTGTGACGACGCTGTCCGATCAGGCGCAGGTGTTCGCGCCGGTGATACGGCTCGACGTGGAGACCCTCCGGTCCGCTCCGTGGGGCGAGTTGCACGGCCGGTCGTGCGCCCGCTGCGGGACCGGGCTGTCCCCCGAGACGGCGGTGGACCTAGCCCGGCACGACTACAAGAGCGACGACTGGGTGAACTACGTCAGCTCGTGCCGGCCGAGGCTGTGTCGGCGCTGCGTACCGCTGCAACTGCGCGACACGGCATCGGCCGTCGCGGCCGTGGACGCCGAACCGCCCGTGCCGCACCACCTGTCCGCGCTGGTCTCCCGGCTCTCCGTCGCGCTGGGCGCGCTGATCCCCGTCGTGGAGGCGGCGGCCGAACGGCACCCGGCCGGGTCGCTGCGCCGGGCGGGCGCCGAGGCCGGTCTCAGCGAGGCCCGCGTACGGCTCGCGCACCCGCCCCGCCTGGGCGACCGGGGTCGGCGCTTCGCCCACGCGCAGCGTCTCGCGCGTTCCGTGGTCTGCCTGCTCGACCACGTCGCCCGGCTCACCACCGTCCCGAAGGTCGGTGCACCATGACCAGACGACGGCGTCATGCCGCGTGGACGTGGCTGACGAAGGTGCACCCAACACCCGACCACGCGCACAAACTCCTCCTGCGGTACGGCCGCGCCTCCCTGCCGACCGGCGCCCTGTGGGACGTGGTCCAGGTCCCCGAGATGACCGGCCTGGACGCCCTGAAACAGGTACGCGGCCCCGCGTTCCGCGACGTCAGCCGGAGCGCAGTACTGTTCCTCGTGCCCACCACGGGCGGCTGGGGCATGCAGGGCACCGCGTACCTCACGGACGGGACCATGGTGTGCACGCCGGCCCCGGACGTGACCACACCCCTTTTCAGCGCCCCACCGCTCCTGTACTGGCTGACGCCACCGGACGGCTCCGGCACCCTCGTTGATCCCGCCGACCTGTTCGAGGTACTGGCCCCCCTGGACCCGGCCAAGGAAGGCCCCATCTGGTGCGGGCTGTGCGGCCGGACCGGGCCCACCACCGTCACCCACCGGCCCAGCCCGAACGGCGGCGGCACGCACGTCCCCGCGCACGAGGCGTGCGTCATCGCCGGAATTGTGGACGGTCGGGTAGTACATCACCTGGATCCGGGGGACCAGCCATGACGACGGTGGATCACCGGTGGTGGCGCGACACCGTGGGCGCCGTCGAGACCGACCTGGCCGCGCTCGGGCTGACCCCCCTCTACACCCGGCGAGACGGCCACCACGCCCGCTCCCTGCCGGACGGGCTCGGCTGGTGCCGGGCCCGGTACGCGCCCGAGGAGGCGTGGCCGCCGGGGGCGGACCTCTGCGTGATCGTGGAGTGGCACCCCGACGTTCGGTACCGCCGGGACCACTCCACCGGGCGCGTCCCGGCCGGCGCCGCCGAGCACTGGCGCGAACGCGTCGCCGCCACGGTGCAGGCCCTGCGGTCCCGGGGGTACGCGGCTGCCGTCACCGGACCGCCGCGCGGCCCCCACCTCGTCCCCCGCGAGGAGATCCTCTGCTGGCGCACCCCACCCGGCACACCCGCCTGGCACCCCCCACCCGGCGCCTGGGACGACGTACCCCCCACGCGGCCGAACTACGAGCACGGCTTCCACCGCCCGGGCGAGACGGACCCCGTCCGCGAAGTGGAAACCCTCCTGGGCCTACGGCTGGAGGACACCACGCTGCTGGGGCCGCGCACGCGCCCGGACCGACACGCGAACCGGCACCCGCGGATGGTGGTAAGGAAGGTGAGTCCCGCGCTGTGGCCGCCAGGCGCCCACCGGTGCGTGCGGGTCGTCTGGACGCCGGCGCCCGCCTACCGCCAGCGGGACGACGGCACCGCCCCCGAAGGCGCCGCCGACCACTGGGACACCGGGATCCGGCAGGTGCGCGACACCCTGCGAGCCGCAGGCCACCACGTTCGTACCGCCGAGCGCCCGCCCTCACCGGAGACCCACGAAGAGGTCGGACTCCTCGCCTGGCGCGACACCGCCCTCAACGCGTGAGACTCCGCACGCCGGGGAGCGCGGCGGGCGGACCGCACTCCGGCCGTTCGCCCCGGCGGCCGGACGGCGACCGGAGCGGGCCGCCCCCACCCGAGAGAGAGGAGGGACACCATGCAGTGTCCCCAGTGCGGCGGAGGGATGTCCCAGACAGCCGGCGGATCCTGGCAGTGCTACACCTGCGGCTACACCCAGTTGAGCGCGAGCGCCGCACCGGCGGTCGGCGCCGACTGCCCGAAGTGCCGCGGGCGCCTGATCCGCACGGACAGCGGCGTTCGGTGCGGCAACGGCGGATGCAGGCACGAGAGCGACGCCGACGCCCACGCCCTGTACACGCGGCTCGTCGCCGAGTGGGAGGCGGACCCGGAGGGCTTCTTCGGCAGGGTGCGGGCCCGGACCGCCAGGCTGCGCGCGCTGGAGCCCGTCTGGCGGTGACCACCACCCCGGCCGGCGCCTCCCCGGGGGCTCGGCCGGGGCCTACCGGACGAGATCCGCGAGCGGCACGTCGATCGCGTCAGCGATCAAGATCAAGCTGTCGACAGTGGCGGCCGCCTGGCCCCGCTCCACTCGGACATACCCCGACCGGTCCAGGCCAGCCCGGAGCGCGACGGTCTCCTGGGTCATGTTCGCCTCGAGCCGGGCGGCCCTGATCTGTTCACCGATAGCTCGGCGGCGGGCGCGGACCCACTCAGTGGTCCCCGCGCACGCGGGGGTGGTCCCTGCCGCTCGCGGTCGCTGGTTTCGGTGAAGATGTGGTCCCCGCGCACGCGGGGATGGTCCCCCTGGGCGACACGTCAACGTCCCGAAGGTCCTGTGGTCCCCGCGCACGCGGGGGTGGTTCCGAGTTGCGTGACGGCTGGTTTGGCGCGGCTGCCATGATCTGTCCATGACTTCCGCGACTCCTCCGATCTCCGGCTCTTCCCCGGCCTCGTCGCCGGCGGTTTCCGACTTCCCCCGTGTCTTCGCGCGCACCCGGCGGTTCTCCCTGGGTGTGCCGGGTCGGTTCACGGTCTCGCCGGACGGCGCGCGGGTGTTGTTCGTCCGTACGGGGTCGGGCACGGACCCGGTGGGCCGGTTGTGGCTGTTCCAGGACGGTGCGGAGCGGCTCCTCGCCGACCCGGTCGCGTTGGGCGGCGCGGGCGACGACGAGTTGCCGGAGGAGGAGAGGGTCCGGCGCGAGCGGGCCCGCGTCACGTCCTCGGGGATCACGGGGTACGCGGTGGACCGGGCGGTCCGCCTAGCGGTGTTCACGCTCGGCGGTGCCCTGTGGGCGGTGCGGACGGACGGCGGGGCGCCGTGGCGCGTGCCGACCGCCGGCCCGGCCGTGGACCCTCGGCCTTCCCCGGACGGCTCCCTCGTCGCGTACGTGACCGGCGGCGCCCTGCGCGTGGTCGGGACGGACGGCCTGGGTGATCGGCCGCTGGCCGTGCCCGAGGCGCCGGACGTGGTGTACGGCCTGGCCGAGCACGTGGCGGCCGAGTCGATGGGACGGCGGCGCGGGTACTGGTGGTCGCCGGACGGCGACGCCCTCCTGGTCGCCCGCGTCGACCAGGCGCCCGTGGCCCGCTGGTACCTGGCCGACCCGGCGGACCCGACCCGGCCGCCGCGCGTCCTGCGCTACCCGTCGGCGGGTACCGCGAACGCCGAGGTGTCCGTCCACGTCGTGGCCCTCGACGGCCGGCGCGCACCGGTGCGCGCGCCGGCCGGGGCGGACGCCGGGCAGCACCCGGGGGGCGCCTGGACCGACCGGCGCTTCGAGTACGTGACGGCGGCCGGGTGGGACGCGCACGGCCCGTACGTCCAGCTCCAGACCCGGGACCAGCGCACGGCCCGGGTGTTCGCCGTCGACCCGGCGACGGGCTCCGTGCGGTCGCTGCACCTGACGTGCGACGAGGCGTGGGTGGCCCTCACCCCCGGCACGCCGCTGCGCACCGCTTCCGGCGCGCCGGTCGTGGCGCACGTCCGTGACGGCGTGCGCGGGATACGCGTCGGCGGGGTGGCCTCGCCGCCCGGCCTCCAGGTCCGGGAGGTGTTGGGCGCGGTCGGAGAGCGCGTCTACTTCACCGGGAGCGAGGAGCCGACCGAGACCCACGTGTGGGTGTACGACCCGTACGACCCCGAGGGCGGCGCCCCCGGCGGTGCGGACGGCCGTGCGCACGCCCGGTTCCGCCGGGTGAGCGGGGAACCGGGCGTGCACACGGCCGCGGTCGGCGGGGACACGGTGGTGCTGGAGGGCCTGAGCTGCCGGGGCCGCTCCGTGACGGTGCTGCGCGGCGGGAGGCCGGCGGGCCGGATCGCGGTCCTGGCCGAGGCCCCTCCGGTCCGGCCCCGCGCCGCGCGGCTGTCGCTGGGCGAACGGGAGGTGCGCGCGCATCTGCACCTGCCGTCCTGGCACGACCCGGCGTCCCGAACGCGACTGCCGGTGCTGCTCAGCCCGTACGGCGGACCGGGACTCCAGTTGGCGGTGCGGGCGTACGGCTGGTGGAGCACCGTCGCCCAGTGGTTCGCCGAGCAGGGGTTCGCCGTGCTGCTCGCCGACGGGCGCGGCACGCCGGGGCGCGGCCGGGACTGGGAGGTGGCGGTGCGCGGCGACCGGCTGGGGCCCGCCCTGGAGGACCAAGTGGACGCGCTGCACGCGGCGGCGGAGCGGTACCCGGCCCTGGACCTGGGGCGGGTGGCGATACGGGGCTGGTCGTACGGCGGGTACCTGGCGATCGGGGCCGTCCTGCACCGCCCGGACGTGTTCCACGCCGCGGTCGCGGGCGCCGCGCCCACGGACCGGCGGTTGTACGACACGCACTGGGAGGAGCGGTTCCTGGGGCACCCCGACGTGGAGCCGGAGAACTACGCGCGGTCGTCGCTGGTGCCGCAGGCCCACCGGCTGGCCCGGCCGCTGATGCTGGTCCACGGGTTGGCGGACGACAACGTGGTGGCGGCGCACACCCTGCGGTTGTCCGCGGCGCTGCTCGCCGCGGGGAAGCCCCACACGGTGCTGCCGCTGCCGGGGGCGACACACATGGTCACGCAGGAGGAGGTGGTGGCCAATCACCTGCGGCTGGAGGCGGAGTTCCTGAAGAGGTCCCTCGGGGGGTGAGCGGCGCGCCGCTCCGTTCGTATCCGCGGGCGGACGTCGGGAAGGGCACCGCGAACAGGTACCGCGGACGGACGCCGGGGCGAGCACCGCGTACGGGCACCGCGTACGGACATCGTGAGCGGGGCCTCGAAGAGACGGTGTGGGCGAGCGCCCCGAACGGGTGCCGGGCGGGCTCTGCGGACGGATGCCGAGACGGGCACCACGTACCTGCACCGCGAACAAGCGGCGGGAACGGACGCCGGGACGGGCACCACGTACCGGCATCATGAGCGGGCACCGCGAACGGGCGGCGGGGCAGGCGCCCAGGCGGGCGGCGCGGGCCGTCAGCCCCCGACGGCGGCGCCGGCCTCCCGCAGGGCCTCCACCGCCGCCCTGATGGACGGGCGCCGGTCCGCGTCCGCGCGCCACACCGCGTAGATGTGCCGCCGCATCTGCTGGCGTACGGGGACGAGGGCGACGCCTTCGGGCACGGGCCCGCGACCGAGGCGGGGCGCGACGCACACGCCGAGACCGGCCTGGATCAGCGCCAGTTGCGTGTGGTGCTCGCCGGCCAGGTGGGCGATGCGCGGCTCGATGCCCTTGGAACGCAGGGTGAACACGAGCCAGTCGTGGCAGAACTCGCCCTCGGGCCAGGAGACCCAGTCGTCGTCGGCAAAGTCCTCCAGGTCGACCTCCGCGCGCCCGGCGAGGGGGTGGCCGGCCGGCATGGCCACGTCGGCCGCGTCGTCCAGGAGCGCGGTGTGGGCGAGCCCGCCGGGCACGGGGAGGCGCTTGTTGCTCCAGTCCAGTACCACGGCGAGGTCCACGTCCCCCCGCAGAACGTGGCGGATGCCGTGCTCGGGCTCCAGTTCGCTGCTACGTACGCGCAGTTCGGGGTGGCCGGCCCGCAGCGTGGTGATGGCGCGGGGGAACAGGCCGCGCGCGGCGGTCGGGAAACCGGCCAGCCGCACCTCTCCCACCACCCGCCCGCGCTGGGCCTCGATGTCCGCCTGGGCGAGCGCCACGTGGGACAGGATGCGCGCCGCGTGGTCGGCGAGCAGCCGTCCGGCGTCGGTGAGCCGTACGCCCCGCCCGTTCTTCGCCACCAGTTGCTGGCCGACTTCGCGCTCCAGCTTGGCCAGTTGCTGGGAGACGGCCGAGGTCGTGACGTGCAGTCCGTCGGCGGCGCCGCTGACCGAGCCGTGCCGGGCGAGGGCGTCGAGGATCCGCAGGCGCTCCAGGTTCAACATGTAAGCGATACTAATCGAATATGAAAAGAAAATCTCACTTGTACTAAGAGGTTGTGCGGTACAGGCTGGTCACCATGAGCACAGCGACCCCGTCCCCCACCCATGCGCCCCCCTCCGCTTCCTCCGCCCCCTCCGGCACGCCCCCCGTCGCCACCCCGGCCCTCGCCGCCGCCCGCGCGCCGCGCGTCGACTGGAGGGTGCGGTTCGCGGTCCTCGCCGTCGTCTGGGGCTTCAGCTTCTTGTTGATCAAGGTGGGCACGTCGGCGTACGCCCCGTTCCAGGTGACGTTCGGACGGCTGCTGTTCGGCACGCTGGTGCTCGCCGCCGCCATGGCGGTCCGGCGGACGGGGCTGCCGCGCGGCATCCGCACATGGGCGCACCTGACGGTGGCGGCGTTCTTCCTCAACGCCCTGCCGTTCTCGCTGTTCGCCTTCGCGGAGCTGACGATCCCCTCGACCCTGGCGGGCATCTGCAACGCCACCTCGCCGCTGTGGGGCATGGCCCTGTCGCTGGTCGCCCTCTCCGAGGACCGCCCGACGCGGCGGCGGGTCGCCGGACTCGGCCTCGGTTTCCTCGGCGTCCTCACGGTGCTCGGTGCCTGGCAGGGCTTCTCCGGCGTGGACGCCGCAGGGACCTCCATGGCGCTGCTCGCCTCGCTGAGCTACCCGATCGGCTGGATCTACGTGCGCCGCACGCTGGCCGGCCGCAGCGAGTCGCACCTCTCCCTGACGGGCGCGCAACTGATGCTCGCGACGGCGCAACTGGCCGTGGTGACACCGTTGTTCACCAGTTGGCCGAAGGCGTTCCCGCTGGCCCCGCTGGTGGCGGTGGTCGCGCTCGGCGCGCTGGGCACGGGCTTCGCGATGCTCGTCCAGTACGGGATCGTCTCCGAGGTCGGCCCGACGACGGGTCAGATGGTCACGTACTTCATCCCCGTCATCGCCACGGCCGCCGGGGTGACGCTGCTGGACGAGCGGCTCACCTGGAACACCCCGGTCGGCGCGCTCGTCGTGCTGGCGGGCGCGGCCCTCACGCAGAGCCGCGCCGGCACCGCGCCCCGCGTCCCCCGTCCGGAGGGGCGCGGGAGGCGGCGGGCTCAGCGGTAGGAGCGCACCGGCACCGGGCCCGTCGCCGCCGCCACGGCCGCGGCGAGGGCCTCGATGTCGGCGCCCGTCAGTTCGGACACGGTCAGCCGGACGCCGGGGGGCGACGCCAGCCGGAACCGCGCGCCCGGCGCGACCGCCCACCCGGCCTGCAACATCCGCGCCACCACGCCGGTCTCGTCGGCCACCGGCACCCAGACGTTCATCCCGCTGCGCCCGTGCGCCTCGACGCCGCGCTCGCCCAGCGCCCCGATCAGGGCGTCGCGCCGCTGCCCGTACGAGCGGGCCACGGCCTCCCGGTCGACGGCGCCGGTCTCCCAGAGGTGGACGACGGCGCGCTGGAGGAGCCGGCTCACCCAGCCGGGGCCGAGCCGCTGCCGGCCGAGGACCCGGTCGACGGTGACCTCGTCGCCGGTGAACGTGGCGACCCGGACGTCCGGCCCGTACGCCTTGGCGACCGACCGGACGAACGCCCACCGGTCGGTGACCCCGCCCAGCGGGTGGAGCGGCACGTCGACGAAGCCGTGCCCGTGGTCGTCCTCGACGAGCAGCACGTCCCGGTGCCGGCCCAGTACCTCCCGCAGTCGCACGGCCCGTTCGGCGCCCACCGCGGCACCGGTCGGGTTCTGCGCCCGGTCGGTCACGACGAGCGCCCGCGCCCCGTCGTCGCGCAGCGCCCGCTCGACGTCGCCCGGCAGCGGCCCGTCGTCGTCGACCCCGACGGGGACGACCCGCAGCCCCAGCGCCGGTACGAGGTCGAACACGCTGCCCCACCCGGGGTCCTCGACCGCCACCGCGTCGCCGGGCCGCAGGTGCGCGGCGAGGACGCGTTCGATGACGTCCAGCGCGCCGCTGGCCACGCCCACGGGCCCGGCCGGCACCCCGTCGGCGTCCAGCGCGGCGCGCGCGAGCCGGGCGAAGTCCTCGTCCACCGGCGGCTCCCCGTACATCACGTGCCGCGCGTCGTCGTGGCGCGCGGCGGCGGCCAGCGCCGGGCCGAGCGACGGCAGGAGGGCCGCGTCAGGGTTGCCCTTGCCCACGTTCCGCACGCCTTCGGGGGCCTCGATCCGGACGGCGTCCCGCACGGTGGTGGCCGGGCGGGGCCGCACCCGGCTCCCCCGGCGGCCGGCGGTCTCGATGACGCCCCGCTCGCGCAGGGTTCGGTACGCGGCCGCGACGGTGTTCGGATTGACCCCCAGCTCCACCGCCAACTCGCGCATCGGCGGCAGCAGTTGCCCAGGCTGAAGATCACCTGCGCCGACCGCGCGCTCCACACTGGTCGCGATCTCAGATGCGCGACGCCCACTGATCCGATAATCTCCTAGCACAAAGAAGATTATGCACTAGTACAATGGAGGCCGCAATGTCGGAGACCGTCACGTCCGCCGACCGGGCGCCGGAAGCCCGCGGCGCGTACGAACCGACCGACCTCACCGTCCCCACCCGCGGCCGCCCGAAGGCGTCGTACGACCGGGCACTGGTCCACGCGCTGCTCGACGAGGCGTACGTCTGCCACCTGGGCTTCGTCCGCGACGGCCGCCCCGTCGTGTTGCCGACGCTGTACGGGCGGGTCGGCGAGCGCCTGTACGTCCACGGCTCGACGGGTTCGCGGCCCCTGCGCATGGCGGACGGCGGCGCCGGAGCCGACCCCGGCCTGGCCGTGTGCCTGACCGTGACCCACATCGACGGCCTGGTCCTGGCCCGCTCGGCGTTCCACCACTCGGTCAACTACCGCTCGGTCGTGGTGCACGGCACCGCCCGCCAGGTCACGGACCCGGACGAGAAGCGGGCGGCGCTGGACGCCCTGGTCGACCACGTCGTCCCCGGCCGCTCGGCGGACTCCCGGCCCGCCAACGCCAAGGAGCTGGCCGCGACCGCCGTCCTCAGCCTCGACCTGGCGGAGGTGTCCGCGAAGGTCCGCACCGGCGGAGCCAACGACGACCCCGAGGACCTGTCGCTCCCCCACTGGGCCGGGGTGGTCCCGCTGACCACGCGGTACGGCACGGCGATCCCCAACGAGGACCTGGACCCGTCCGTCGCCCTGCCCGGCTACCTCGCCGCACTCTGAGGAGGCCGCCCACCGCGCTCGACCACCCGCGGGACGCGGCGCAGGCGGTGGAGGGCCCGGTGAGGAAGGGGGCACCACCCGACCGACGGCATCACCTGACGAGCGGCACCACCCGACCAGCGGCTCGGCCCGGACGGGGGCTCGGTCCGACCGGCGGCTCGGCCCGGACGGGGGCTCGGCCCGGACGGGGGCTCGGCCCGGACTGCGGCTCACCTAGACGGGAGGTGGTCCGGCCCGGCAGACGGCTCGGCCCGGACAGGGGGGCGGTCCGGCCCGACAGAGGGGCCGGCGAGGCAGGCGGCCGGTAAGGCGCCACTCGGATGGCTCCCGAGCGGGCCGCGGAGGCCGCGGGCCGGAAGCGACCGGAAGCGACCGGCCTACGGGCACGTCCACGCAAGCGCGGCCAGAGCCCGGGACCCGGCGGACAGGACGCGGTGGCACGCGGTGGCGCCCGCCCGCCAGACCCGCCGCGGGCACGCGGGCCGCGCGGGTTCCCTACGTGGCGGTCCGGGTGGCGGCGTCCCGGTCGGCGGGCGCGGGCCCGCCGTCCGCCGCGGGATCGGAGCCCGCGACGGGGCCCGAGGCGGCCTTGGGCGTGGACGACTGGGCGATGAGGGCGCCCACGAGGACGAGCGCGCCGCCCGCGATCTGCGGCGCCGACAGGTGTTCGCCGAGCAGCACCCACGCGAGGACGGTCGCGATGACCGCCTCCAGGCAGGCCACGACCCCGGCGACCTGCGGGGAGAGGCGGCGTACGGAGACGACCCCGGTGACGTACGCGAACACGGTCGCGACGAGCACGATCCAGCCGAGCAGCAGCCAGGCGGGCGCGGCCGTGCCACCCAGGTCGGCGGAGCCGGCGAGGACGCCCCAGTCCATGCCCCAGGGGCGGGCCACGGCGGTGAGGACGGCGGCGCCGACGAGCAGTCCGTACGCGATGACGCCGAGCGGGTCGACGGGCCGGGCCTCGTCGCCGCCCTGGTCGGACAGGACGAAGTAGCCGACCTGGCAGCAGGCGGCGCCGAGCGCGAGGGCGAGTCCGAGCACGTCGAAGCCGAGGCCGGACCACACCTCGACGACGCAGGCGAGGCCGGTGACGGCGAGGACGACGCCGAGGGCGGCGGCCCGGGTCACCGGGCGGCGCTGCACGTATCGGACCCAGCCGAGGACGAGCGCCGGGGCGAGGTACTCGATGAGCAGGGCGACGCCGACGGGGATGCGGGAGAGGGCGGCGAAGTAGAACGCCTGGACGCCCGCGACGGCGAGGAGGCCGAAGCCCGCGAGGAGGGCCGGTTCGCGGCGCAGCAGGTCGCGGTGGCGCCAGGCGACGGGCAGCATGACGAGCGCGGCGCCCGTCACCCGTAGCCACACCACGTGCAGCGGGTCGAGCCCCGCCTCGATGAGCGGCTTGGCCGCGACACCTGATCCGCCGAATGCGAACGCCGAGGCCAGGGCCAGTCCCAGGCCGGCGCTTCTCACCTGAGACGCGTGCATCGCCACATGATGACAGGCCACCGTCAGGAGCGTAAAGGCGGTCACACCTGTTGAGACGGGTGCTCGATCCGATGCTGGGACGGGTGCTCGATCCGGGCGGCCAGCCGGGCCCTGTCGACACCGGCGCGGGCCAGTACCTGCACGGCGCGGCAGTCGGGGACGGCGGCGAGTCCGGCGAGCAGGTCGAGCGGGCGCGCCCGCGGCTCATCCCGTGCCCCTGCCCGGTCCAGGGCCGCCTCCAGCGCGGCGGACGCGGCGGGCGACCAGCCGGGCGGGTCGCCCGCCGCGACCGCCCGAAGCGGGGCGGGCACCAGGAACGGAGCGGGTACCGGAGGCGGGGCGGACCGTACCGGATCGGGCACGGGGGGCACGGCGCCGAAGTCCTCGACGGTGCCGCGCCAGCGCAGGCCGTAGCCGATGCTGCGCTGGACGAGGTAGGCGAGGACGCGGGCGGCCCGCGGCCCGCCGAGGGCGGCGCGGACGGCCGGGTCGGCCTCGACGAGCGCGTGGAGGAGGTGGGCGGTGTCGATCTGCCGGTCGCCGTCCCGCGCCGCCCTGCGCCGCGCGCCGGCGACGACGGCGGCCAGCTCGGCGGTGAGGCGGTCCTCCGCCCCGGCGCGCCGGCCGGGGAGCGGGGAGGGAGAACGCGAGGTGGAGCTCTGCACCCGTCCACCTCATCAGGCGGAGGCGCCCCGGGGCATCCCCGTGAGGGAGCATGTCGCGTCCCGCCCAGGGTGGGGACGGGTCCCGCCCCCTCGTTCTCAGGGAGGAGATCGGGAAAGCCGCTCCCCGAGGGGCGCGCCGCCTTGATCGGCGCCCGGCGGGCGGGCACGGCCCGCGGGGCGCACGCGCCGGGGGACGCGCGGCCCGGCGCCCCCGGCGGGGCGGGCTCAGTCCTCGTCGGCCAGGATGAGGTAGAGCTTCTTGCGGGCGTCGTTGATGACGCCGAGGGCCTTCTGCCGCTGTTCGGCCGAGCCCGTCTTCCACACCTGACCGAATGCCTCCAGCAGCCCGAAGCCGGCCTGCCGGATCTCGTTCATGGCCTCCCAGTCGATGCCCTTGCCGGCCTCCTCCCAGGGGGCCTCGGGGGCGGACTCCGCCTCCTCCCGCCCGCTGTCGGTGAGCGCGAAGAGCTTCTTGCCGCCCTCACTGCGGCTCTCGATCAGCCCCTCGTCCTCCAGCAGTTGGAGGGTCGGGTAGACGGAGCCGGGGCTCGGCTTCCAGGCGCCCCCGCTGCGCTCGGCGATCTCCCGGATCATCTCGTAGCCGTGCATGGGGCGGTCCTTGAGGAGCGCCAGGATCGAGGCGCGGACGTCACCGCGTCGTGCCCTGCCGCGGCCGCCGCCGCGCCCCCGCCCGCCGAACGGTCCGCCGAAACCGGGGCCGCCACCGAAACCGGGGCCGCCGAAGCCCGGCCCGAAGGGGCCGAACGCGGCACGCCGCTCCTCGAACTCCCCGCGACCGTGGCCGTGCCGCCCGGGACCGCAGTGCCCGTGTCCCCGTCCGTGCTCATGCTCGTGATCATGTGAACGCATGACCGCACTCCTTCTATCGTTGATCTGTCGCGATGCTTCAACGATATATCGAAAGAAGTCGTTCGGCAACGGCAGTGAGCGGGTTTTCCGGTCCAGCCTCCGCACATTGGCCTTGGCCCGCGGCTTCAGCGGCCCTCTACGGTCGTCTTCATGCGGATACGTATCGTCGACGCCTTCACCGACCGCCCCTTCTCCGGCAACCCGGCGGGCGTCCTGCTCCTCGACGCCTTCCCCGACGACCCCTGGCTCCAGAAGGTCGCCGCGGAGGTCAACCTCTCCGAGACCGCCTTCGCGCACCCCCTCCCGCCCGGCGGCGGGGCCGACTGGGCGCTGCGCTGGTTCACCCCCATCACCGAGGTCGACATGTGCGGGCACGCCACACTGGCCACCGCCCACGTGCTGCGCGCCACCGGCCGGGCCACGGGCACCGTGCGCTTCGCCGCGCGCTGCGGCGTCCTCACCACGACCGCCGCCGGGGACGGCACGATCACGATGGACTTCCCCACCTCCCCGCTCACCCCGGTCGACCCGCCGGAGGGTCTCGCCGACGCGCTCGGCGCGGAGGTCGTCTCGGTCCACGACACGGCCGCCCACATCGGGGACCTCCTGGTCGAGCTGCGGGACGAGAAGGCCGTACGCGCCCTGACACCGGACCTCCCGGCGCTGGCCGGGCTGTCCGAGCGGGGCGTCATCGCCACCGCGGCGGCCGAGGACCCGGGGCGCGGCCACGACTTCGTCTCACGCTGCTTCTTCCCGCGCGTGGGCATCGACGAGGACCCGGTCACGGGCAGCGCGCACACGGCGCTGGCCCCGTTCTGGTCGGCCCGCCTCGGCCGCGCCGAGCTGACCGGGCTGCAGGGCGGCGCCCGTACCGGGATCGTGCGCACCGCGCTGCGCGGCGAGCGGACCCTGCTGACCGGTCAGGCGGTCACCGTCATCGAGGGCGACCTGCGCGTTTGAGGGCCGCCGGGGCCGCGCGGCGCCCGCCCCCGCGCGCCCCGCCCGCGCGACGGGGCCCACGGCGCGGCCCACACGGTGCGGGCCCCGCCCGGGGTCACGCCGTGGGCAGCCACCCCACCCTGCCGGCGAGCAGCGCGTACCCGACGAAGGCCACGATGTCGAGCAGCGCGTGCGCCACGACCAGCGGCCCGACCCGCCCCCACCGCCGGTACAGCAGGACGAAGACGACGCCCATGACCAGGTTGCCGATGAACCCGCCGACGCCCTGGTACAGGTGGTACGAGCCGCGCAGCACCGAACTGGCCGCGAGCGCCGCTATCGGCGACCAGCCCAGTTGCCCGAGCCTGCGCAGCAGGTAGCCGACGACGATGACCTCCTCCACGACGGAGTTCTGGATCGCCGACAGGATCAGCACCGGGTACTTCCACCACTCCCCCGGCAGCGCCTCGGGCACCACCGTGAGGTTCATCCCGACCGCCCGCGCCACCAGGTAGAACGCCAGCCCGGCGCTGCCGATCGCCGCCGCGACGAGCGCCCCGCGCCCGAGGTCGGGCCAGGGCCTGCGGCGGTCGAAGCCGATCGCGCGCAGCCCGGCGCCCTCGCGCAGCAGCAGGTGCGCGACGAGGACGACCGGCACGAGCGCGGTGGTGAGGGAGAACAGCTGCCAGGCCAGGTCGAGCCACGGCCGGCCCGGCGCGTACGAGCCGTTGAGCGTGGCCGCCTGGTCCTTCAGACCGCCCGGTCTCGTGAGCGAGCCGACGAAGCTGATCAGTGAGGAGACCGCGCTCGCGCCGAGCGACAGGGCCAGCACGATCAGCGTCTCGGACCGCAGGGTCCTGCGCGGCTCGCCCGCCGACGGCGTCACGACCGCACCGGCCGTCCGTCCCGCACCTGTCCGCACGCGCGCCTCCCTCCGTGGATCTCGCGCCGTCCAGCTTGCCCGACGGCCGCGCGGGGCGCGCGAACGGGTCCCCGTGGAGGCCCCGCGCGCCCTCAGCGGGTGCGCTGCGGGTACGGCCCCGGCAGGGGCACGGGCCAGGTGTGGACCGGCTGGCCGATCAGCGCCAGCTCGCGGTAGCGGCGCGCGGTGGCGGCCAGCGCCGCCTCCCGGTCGAGGCCGGCCTCCTGGGCCCGGTGAAACGTTTCCACCTGCCACGAGGCACCGTTGAAGCGCCGACGGCAACGCTCCTCGATGATGCCGAGGCAGCGGTCGCGGTCGGCGGGCTCGATGCCCCACGCGTCCAGCCCGGCCGCGGCGAGCGGCAGCAGCTCGTCCCGTACGAGCTTCACCGCGGGTACGGCGGTCACGCCGCCGCGCCCGGGACGGGGCCAGCGCAGTTCGGCGTCGATGCCGTACCGGCAGGCGGCGTCGAAGTTGTCGGACGCGTCCGCGAAGGACATCCGCTTCCACACCGGCCGGGGGTCCTCGGCGAGGGCGCGCACGAGACCGTAGTAGAAGGCGGCGTTGGCGACGACGTCGTCGACGGTGGGCCCGGCGGGCAGGACGCGGTTCTCGACGCGCAGGTGCGGGACGCCGTCCACCACGCCGTACACGGGCCGGTTCCAGCGGTACACGGTGCCGTTGTGCAGGACGAGTTCCCGCAGGGACGGCACGCCGCCGCCGTCGAGGACGCGCAGCGGCTCCTCGTCGTCGCAGAGCGGCAGCAGCGCGGGGAAGTAGCGGAGGTTCTCCTCGAACAGCTCGTACGCGGAGTCCACCCACCGCTCGCCGAACCAGGTGCGCGGGCGCACCCCTTGGGCCTGGAGCTCGGGCGGGCGGGTGTCCGTGGCCTGCTGGAACAGCGGCGGCCGGGTCTCGCGCCACAGCTCGCGGCCGAAGAGGAACGGCGAGTTGGCGCCGGTCGCGATCTGCACGGCGGCGACCGCCTGGGCGGCGTTCCACACGTCGGCGAAGCGCCCCGGGGTGACCTGGAGGTGGAGCTGTACGGAGGTGCAGGCGGCCTCCGGGGTGATGGAGGCGGCCGTGCAGCCGAGCCGCTCCACGCCGTCGATCTCCAGCGCGAAGTCCTCGCCGCGGGCGGCGACGATCTGGTCGTTGAGCAGCATGTAGCGGTCGACGTCCGAGATGTTGACGAGGTCCACGTCGTGGCGGGTGAGCGTGGGCAGGATGCCGACCATCACGACGCCGGCGCCCAGCTCCTCCGCCTTGCGGTGGGCGTATCCGAGGCCCGTGCGCAGTTCCTCGGCGAGCTGGGAGAAAACGTGCCCGGCGAGCCGGTGGGGGGCGACGTTCACTTCCAGATTGAACATTCCGAGTTCGGTCTGGAAATCCCGACTGGCGATGCGCTCCAGCACCTGCGCGTTCATCATCCGGGGGAGCCCGTCGGAACCCACGAGATTCAGCTCGATCTCCAGCCCCATCAGATTCCTGGGGCGGTCGAACCGCTTCTCCGCCAACAGCCTCTCCAGCGCCTCCAGGCAGTCCCGGAGTTTCCTGCGGTACCTCTGCCGATCGGCCAGGTCGAACCCGGCTGCCACGACCTTCTCCCCCATCGAAGCGTCCCTCCTCGAGTGGCGGCACGCGGCCTCGCCGCTCGGTCAGGGACGATGATGCCCCGCCCGGCCGATCCGTAACGCCCCCGCGGCGAGGGCTTTGCCACTAGGCTGGCACGAACGGCCTCCCGGCACATTCCGGAGGCATGGCGCGGCTAGCAGATCTCACCGGGCGACGTGATGGAAAAAGCCGACGAGATTCAGCCGTCCACGCGGTGGACGACATTGCAGGCAGCAGCTTCGGACCCCTGGATATTTCAGCGGAAATTGCCACGTATACAAGGCGCGTTGCGACCTTGACGGGGTTATCGGGAGCGGTTAGCGGAAACATGGCGTGAACATTTGTCGTATAAACTCCGCCCACGAGGCTGAGACTCCGGCGCCCGGCATGGCGCCCCGGCGCCCCATGGCCCCGTCGCTGACAGCGCCGTCCGCACCCACGCACGCTCCACCCCTCCTGTCTCTTGAGTGAGAGGCGACCCACCATGCCGCTCCACGTCTCCCAGGTACCCACGCCTGCCCTGCACAGCGTCCTCGCGGCCCTCGGCTCCCCCGCCCTGCGCGAGGCCAGCACTCCCGCACTGCGCTCCGCACAGGGACCGCTCAGTGCGGAACTGCCGCTCCCCGTTCACGTCCTCGGCGTCACCGCGGCGGCGGGCGGGCCGGCGGGCGCACCCGCCACCCGGCTCGCGGGGTGGCGGTTCCTGATCCGCGGCGGGGAGGTGACCCTGGCGGCCGCGGACACCCTGCGCACGGCGGGCGGCTGGACCTTCTCGCACTTCTTCGAAGGCCCCTACCTCACCTCCACGGAACGGGCGCTGCGTCAGGCCGAGTTGTCCGGGGCTCCCTGGCAGCCGCGCCTGCTGTCGGTGCCCGAGCTGTACATGCTGACGCTGTGGCTGCACGGCGACCCGGACGCCGACCCCGCCGACGGCGCGCCCGACCCGGCTGACGTGTTGATCCCGCTGGCCCCCGCGCCGCCCGGGATCGCCGCACACCGCCCGCACCGCGTCGCGGACCTGCTGCCGCGGCTCGCCGTACGTCTCGCGCCGCCGCCGCTGCTCGGCTCGTCGGCCTGACGCGACGTCACACACCGCACGGCCCGGTGCTCCGCGCCCGAGGGGGCGCGGAGCACCGTCGCGCACGCCCCCTGACCCGACCGGACTAGTCCGCTGCGGCCCTCAGAACCACCCGAAGGGACAGGGGGGTTGCGCCGAACCATCCGCACGGGTGATACGTCCTTCACCAGTAGGAAGCGCTGCCGTGAAATCCCTGCGGAAACGGAGCCGTGGGGCAACACTGGAAACGGACCGACCGGAAGACGGGGGGCGGCCATGAACACCGCATCGAGCCGCAGAGCAGACTCCACACCGCAGCGAAAGAACCCAGCCATGTGCCAGCACCAGCCACCCTGCCCGACCGCAGACTCCGCCGACCGGGAGGCCGCCCGCATCGTGGCGCACCACCCGGAGCAGGGCTGGAGCCTGCTGTGCAACGGCGTCCTGCTCTTCGAGGACACGGGTGAGCTGCTGCCCAACGGGCAGATCATCGCACCGCACCGGCCCCTGACCGCGGCGCGGATCGCGAGAGCCGCCTAGCCAGGACGACCGCGTCCGTACGGCTGTACGTCCGTACGGAGCACGGTACGCCGGCGTGGGGCCGGTGCGGAGGCGATCGCCTCCGCACCGGCCCCGACGCCTACCGCGTCCGCCGCCCGCCTCAGGCGTCGTACTCGTCGAGCGGCGGGCAGGAGCAGACCAGGTTGCGGTCGCCGAAGGCGCCGTCGATCCGGCGCACCGGCGGCCAGTACTTGTCCGCGGCCGAGACGCCGGCCGGGAAGACGGCCTCCTCGCGGCTGTAGGCGTGGTCCCACTCGCCGCCGAGCGCGGCCGCCGTGTGCGGGGCGTTGCGCAGCGGGTTGTCGTCGGCCGGCCAGACACCCGACGCGACCTTCTCGATCTCGCCGCGGATCGCGATCATCGTGTCGCAGAACCGGTCGAGCTCCGCCAGGTCCTCGCTCTCGGTCGGCTCGATCATCAGCGTGCCGGCGACCGGGAAGGACATGGTCGGCGCGTGGAATCCGTAGTCGATCAGGCGCTTGGCGATGTCGTCGACGCTGACGCCGGTCTCCTTCGACAGCGGCCGCAGGTCGATGATGCACTCGTGCGCGACCAGGCCGCCCGGGCCGGTGTACAGGACCGGGAAGTGCGGCTCCAGGCGCTTGGCGATGTAGTTCGCCGCGAGGACGGCGACCTGCGTGGCGCGCTTGAGGCCCTCGCCGCCCATGAGCCGTACGTACGCCCAGGAGATCGGCAGGATGCCGGCCGAGCCCCACGGCGCCGCCGAGATCGGGCCGACGCCGGTCTCCGGGCCGGCGGCCGGCTGGAGCGGGTGGTTGGGCAGGTACGGGGCGAGGTGGGAGCGGACCGCGACCGGGCCGACACCGGGGCCGCCGCCGCCGTGCGGGATGCAGAACGTCTTGTGCAGGTTCAGGTGCGACACGTCGCCGCCGAACTCGCCGGGCTTCGCCAGGCCGACGAGCGCGTTGAGGTTGGCACCGTCGACGTACACCTGGCCGCCGGCCTCGTGGACCTGGGCGCAGATGTCGGCGACGTGCTCCTCGAAGACGCCGTGCGTCGACGGGTACGTGATCATCAGCACGGCGAGCTCGTCGCGGTACTGCTCGATCTTGGCGCGCAGGTCCGCGACGTCGATCTCGCCGTCGTCGGCGGTCTTGACGACGACGACCCTCATGCCGGCCATGACGGCGGACGCGGCGTTGGTGCCGTGCGCGGAGGACGGGATGAGGCAGACCGTGCGCTGCGCGTCGCCGTTGGCGCGGTGGTAGGCGCGGACGGCGAGGAGGCCCGCGAGCTCGCCCTGCGAACCGGCGTTGGGCTGGATCGACACCTTGTCGTAGCCGGTGACCTCGGCGAGGCGGTCCTCCAGCTCGTGGATGAGGCTGAGGTAGCCCTCGGCCTGCTCCGCCGGGGCGAAGGGGTGCATCTGGCCGAACTCGGGCCAGGTGACCGGCTCCATCTCGGTGGTCGCGTTCAGCTTCATCGTGCAGGAGCCGAGCGGGATCATGCCGCGGTCCAGCGCGTAGTCGCGGTCGGCGAGCCTGCGCAGGTAGCGCAGCATCGCGGTCTCGGAGCGGTGCGCGTGGAAGACCGGGTGGGTGAGGTACGCGTCGGTGCGCAGCAGCGCCTCGGGCAGCGCGTCGGCGGTCTCGGCGTCCAGGGCCTCGATGTCGCCGCTCACGCCGAAGGCGGCCCACACGGTGGAGATCCGATCGCGGCCGGTGGTCTCGTCGCAGGCGACCGAGACGTGGTCGGCGTCGACGAGGCGGATGTTGACGCCGCCCTCGCGGGCCGCGGCGACGACCTCGGCGGCCTTGCCGGGCACGCGCGCGGTGACGGTGTCGAAGAAGCCGCCGTGGACCACCTCGACGCCGCCGGCGCGCAGGCCGGCCGCGAGGATCGCCGCGTACCGGTGGGTGCGCCGGGCGATCTCCTTCAGGCCGTCGGGGCCGTGGTAGACCGCGTACATGCCGGCCATGACGGCGAGGAGCACCTGGGCGGTGCAGATGTTGCTGGTGGCCTTCTCGCGGCGGATGTGCTGCTCGCGGGTCTGGAGCGCGAGGCGGTACGCCCTGTTCCCGTCGGCGTCGACGGAGACGCCGACGAGGCGGCCGGGCAGGCTGCGGGCGAACGTGTCGCGGACGGCCATGTAGCCGGCGTGCGGTCCGCCGAAGCCCATCGGGACGCCGAACCGCTGGGTGGTGCCGACGGCGATGTCCGCGCCCAGCTCACCGGGCGAGGCCAGCAGGGTCAGCGCCAGCAGGTCGGCGGCGACGGTGACGACGGCGCCCAGCTCGTGGGCGGCGTCGATCAGTGGCTTGATGTCGCGGACGGCACCGGAGGCTCCCGGGTACTGGATCAGGACGCCGAAGACGCCGCGCTCGGCCGCCTCGGCGGGGATGCCGTCGCTCAGGTCGGCGACGACGACCTCGACGCCGGTCGGCTCGGCGCGGGTCTCGATGACGGCGATCGTCTGCGGCAGGGCGTCGGCGTCGACCAGGAAGACGCCGTTCTTGACCTTGCCGACGCGCCGGGCCAGGGACATGGCCTCCGCGGCGGCGGTGCCCTCGTCGAGGAGGGACGCGCCGGAGGTGGGCAGACCGGTCAGGTCGGCGACCATGGTCTGGAAGTTGAGCAACGCCTCCAGGCGGCCCTGCGAGATCTCCGGCTGGTACGGCGTGTACGCCGTGTACCAGGCCGGGTTCTCCATGACGTTGCGGAGGATGACCGGCGGCGTGAACGTGCCGTAGTAGCCGAGGCCGATCATCGGGGCCAGGACCTGGTTGCGGTCCGCCAGGGAACGCAGTTCGGCGAGGACCTCGGCCTCGGTGCGGGCCTCGGGCAGACCGAGCGCCTCGGCGCTCTTGATCGCGTCCGGCACCGCGGCCGCCGTGAGCTCGTCGAGCGAGCCGTAGCCGACCTGCGCGAGCATCTTGGCGCGCGCCCCGGAGTCGGGGCCGATGTGGCGCTGCTCGAAGGGGGTGCCCCGCTCAAGCTGGGAGAGCGGAATGCGGTTGGCGGTCATGTACGGGGGCCTCCTGGTCATAGCGACCTGCGAGGGGCACCTCGGCGCGGGTGCCCGGACGGCCTCCCCCTCTGTCATCTCAACCTGAGAGCTTCGCCGCGCACCCCGGCGAGGGGTGGCACGGCTTTCACCGTCGGTGAGGGCGGGTGCCGTCCGACGCCCGCCCTGCTTTCCAGAGTGACCTCGTCCGTGCGGTACAGGGGCCTGAGAGATTCCGGGGAGGATTTGCTCCTTCGGCGCCTCCGGACGGTTTCTCCGGAGGACTCTCCCGCACGGGGTCAGCAGCCATGACCAGCCTACCAGCGAGGTTCCAGGCCGATCCCTCGAGTGGCCGAGGTCACCGTTGTGCCCTTTCGTAGGGGTGACGGACCCGTTGCGACCGGCTGGAGGAACTGTGCAAACCGACATCGACCCGCGCGGCCTGATGGGGCGCAAGGTGTTCGACCGCGACGGCCGCAAGGTCGGCACGGTGGACGAGGTGTACCTGGACGACGCGACGGGCGTCCCCGAATGGGCGGCCGTACGGAGGGGCCTCTTCGGGCGCGACGCGTTCGTCCCGCTGGAGCCGAGCGAGCTGGCCGACGACGGCCTGCACGTCCCGTACGAGAAGGCCCTCATCAAGGACGCCCCGGGCTTCGGGGTGGGCCGGCACCTCTCGCCGGAGCAGGAGCTGCAGCTGTACCGGCACTACGGCCTGGCCCTGCCGGCCGCGCCGTCCCCGGGCAGGCACTCCGGCACGCCGGCGGACGGGGGCGGCTGACCGCCGCCCGACACCAGCGGCAGCGGATCGCCCGGCTCCAGCTCCGGGTCGTCCGTCCGGAACGTCCGCACCCTGCCGGGCGCCGACCCCGGCTCCTCGAACCGCACGGTGACCCGGCCGAGCCCGCTGCCCTGCACCCACCCGGGCCCGTACGCGGTGTGCCGCACATCCGCCCCGGCGAGCCACCGCCGCTCCCCCGGCACCGGCTCCCCGCCGTCGACGGCACCCCCACCCGGCCCGGCGTCCGGCGGCGGCTCCTCCGGCCCGGCCGCGGCCTCCCCCGCGGACAGCGGCGGCACCCCGTCGGAGGCGCCGGGCACGGCCGGGGGCCCGTCGACCGCCGCCTGGGCGAACAGGTCCTCCTGCGTGAAGTCGGCCAGCCCGCTGACCCCGACGCCGAGCAGCCGCACCCCTCCCGTCGTGTCGACGGCGTCGAGCAGCCGGGCGGCGGCCTCCCGCACCACCACGGGGTCGTCGGTCGGGCCGCGCAGCGTCTCGGAGCGGGTCAGCGTCGAGAAGTCGTACCGCCGCACCTTCAGCACCACCGTGCGCCCCGAGCGGCCGGCGGCCCGCAGCCGGCGCACGCACCGCTCGGCGAGCCGCTCCACCTCCCACCGCACCCGCACCCGGTCGTGCAGGTCCACGTCGAAGGTGTCCTCCACGGAGATCGACTTGGCGTCCCGCTCCGCCACCACGGGCCGGTCGTCGCGGCCGAGCGCCATCGCGTACAGCGACGTCCCGTGCGCCCTGCCCAGGAGCCGTACGAGCTCGTCCTCACCGGCCTCCGCCAGGTCGGCGACCGTCGTCATCCCGGCCCGCCGCAGGTGCTCCTCGGTCGCCGGCCCGACACCGGGCAGCGTCCGCACGCCCATCGGCGCCAGCAGCGCCCGCTCCGTCCCCGGCTCGATGAGCACGAGGCCGTCCGGCTTGGCCTCCTCCGAGGCGATCTTCGCCAGCATCTTGGAGCCCGCCAGCCCCACCGAACCGGTCAGCCCCGTCACGGCGCGGATGTCCCGGCGCAGTCGCTCCCCGACCGCCCGCGCCGCCGCCCCCTCGCACGCGGCTCCCCCGGCCTCCAGGTCGACGAACGCCTCGTCCAGGCTGAGCGGCTCCACCAGCGGCGACAGCCGCCCCAGCAACTCCATGACCTGTCCGCTCACCGACCGGTAGACGGAGAAACGCGGCACCAGGTAGGCGGCGTTCGGCGCCAGCCGCCGGGCCTGCGCCATGGGCATCGCCGACCGCACCCCGAACCGCCGCGCCTCGTACGACGCCGTCGCGACGACCCCGCGCGGCCCCAGACCACCCACGATCACGGGCTTCCCCCGCAGACTGGGCTTCGCCGCCTGCTCGACGGCGGCGTAGAACGCGTCCATGTCCAGGTGCAGGATCGTCGGCGCGGCTCTCACACCACCGATGCTGCCCCACCCCACTGACAATCGCCCGCACACGCGTACGGCGGCGGGCGCGCCGCTCAGACGGCCTTGTCGCGCCTGCGGCGGGCCAGCTCGTCGGCCGGGTTCTGCCCGAGGAGGGTCTCACCGGTGTCGACCCGCTCGCCGTGCAACTGCGACAGCGCCGCCTCGACGTCCCGCCACACCACGCCGACCGCGATCCCGAAGATCCCCTGCCCACCCTGGAGCAGGTCCACGACCTCGTCCGGCGACGAGCACTCGTACACCGTCGCGCCGTCGCTCATCAGCGTCATGCGCTCCAGGTCGCGCAGTCCCTTGCCGCGCAGGTGCCGCACGGCGGCCCGGATGTTCTGCAGGGCGACACCGGTGTCCAGGAACCGCTTGACGATCTTCAGGACGACGACGTCGCGGAAGCTGTAGAGGCGCTGCGTGCCCGACCCGTACGCGGGCCGGACGCTCGGCTCGACCAGCCCCGTACGGGCCCAGTAGTCGAGCTGCCGGTACGTGATGCCGGCGGCCGCACACGCGGTGGGGCCCCGGTACCCGATGACGTCGGTCGTCGGCTCGGCCGCATCCCCGTGAAACGGATACGGCCCGCTCCCCACCGGACTCCGTCCGGGGAGACCCCCTGCCGTACCGTCGCCGCTGCTCATCACGCCGACCCTCCGTCCTTGACCTGCCACATCGACGGTAGGCAGTCCCCAGGGGTGCGTCAACGATCGCCACACTCGCCACGCCGAGTGATAATCACCCTGAGAGTGGTTTGACGTGTCCCGATTCCGGGAACCGCTACTCGAATGCGCCGAAAACGCGGCGAGCGCCCCCCGAACGCCGGGAGGACACCACCTCCGCGCGCCCGGGCGCACCGCGCTCCGGTACGCGGCGCGGTCGCGGTCACTGGTTGCCGGTGCCGAAGTCCTCGGGAGAGATCTGGTCGAGGAACTCGCGGAACTTCTCCACCTCGTCCTCCTGCTCGTCCGGGATCGCGATCCCGGCGTCGTCGAGGACGCCGTCGCTGCCGAAGATCGGCGTTCCGGTACGCAAGGCCAGCGCTATGGCGTCGGAGGGCCGGGCACTCACTTCGACACCGCTGGCGAAGACCAGCTCCGCGTAGAAGACCCCTTCGCGGAGGTCCGTGATGCGGACCTCCGTCAGCTCCTGGCCCACGGCCTCGAGCACGTCCTTGAAGAGGTCGTGGGTGAGCGGCCTGGCAGGGGTCATGCCCTGCTGGGCGAAGGCGATCGCCGTCGCCTCTCCCGGGCCGATCCAGATCGGGAGGTAGCGGTCGCCTCCCACTTCACGCAGGAGCACGATCGGCTGGTTGGACGGCATTTCCACCCGGACACCGACAACATCGAGCTCGTTCACACAGCAACCCTAGGACGTGCCGCACCGGTTTGGATAGTCGGGATCCGCCAAGGTCAGGGGAACCGGACTCCGAGGGCCGACCTGACGAGGGCCGCGTGCAGCCGGACGGACAGCGCGGCCAGCTCTTTCGCGGTGGCCTCGGCGTGCGCCCGGGTCTGCGGGTTGCGGTGCCGCCGCAGCGGCGCGACGACCTGCTCCACCAGCCCCGCCTCGCGCTCGGCGGCGGCCTTCACCGCCCGCAGGTGGCGGGGCTCCAGCCCGTACCGGCCCAGCTCGGCGACGAGCTTGGCGACCGTCACCGCCTCGGCGTCGTAACCGCCGTCCACCGCCGGGGCGACCAGTCCGTACGACTCCCACTCGGCGAGCTGCTCCTCGCTCGCCCCCGCGGCGGCGAGGAGCTCGGCGCGGCCGACCCGCGCGGCCGCGCCCCGGTCCGCGTCCGGCTCCCACGGGCTGCCGCCGTCCGGCGACTCGCCGCGCGGCCCCTGGGTGGGCAGGACGGCCTGCTCACCGCGGGCCAAGGCGTCCAGGTGCTCCCGGATGACCTTCAGCGGCAGGTAGTGGTCCCGCTGCATGCGGAGGATCAGCGCCAGCCGCTCCACGTCGCGCGGGCTGAACTTCCGGTACCCGGACGCCGTCCGCCGCGGCTCGACGAGCCCCTCCGCCTCCAGGAACCGGATCTTGGAGATGGTGACCTCGGGAAACTCCTCCCGCAGCTGGTTGAGGACCGTACCGATACTCACCAGCCGGTCACCCGCGTCGGCGGTGCCGTGACCGGCACCGCCCGTCGGTGTTCGCCGCATGGACCTTCCCTGGGGTCCCCCCGGACGGCGTCCGGGGGAGGGTCAGACGCCCCGCTGGCTCGTGTAGAAGACCAGTCGGTACTTGCCGATCTGCACCTCGTCACCGTTGGTGAGCCGGACGGCGTCGATCGGCTCACGGTTGACGTAGGTGCCGTTGAGGCTGCCGACGTCCGCGACGGTGAAGCTGCCGTCGGCCGCCCTGCGGAACTCCACGTGGCGACGGGACACGGTCACGTCGTCCAGGAAGATGTCGCTCTGGGGGTGGCGGCCCGCGGTCGTCAGATCGCCGTCGAGGAGGAAGCGGCTGCCGGAGTTCGGCCCGCGCCGCACCACGAGCAGCGCCGAACCCAGCGGCAGGGCGTCCACCGCGGCCTGCGCCTCGGGCGTCAGCGACGGCAGCGCCGTCTGGCCGGTGGCCTCGCCGTCGTACGCCTCGAGCCCCGAGATGGAGATCGTCGACGTCGTCTCCGACGCGCGCTCCACCGGGACCCCGCCCCGCAGCGGCGCCCCGCAGTTGGAGCAGAACCGACTCGCCTCGGCATTGCGGTGTCCGCACCGCGTACACACCGGCATGGACCCATCCTCCTGCCGCGGCTCGGCCGCGTGGACGCTGGTCGCGTACGGATCGGAACCTATGCGGCCGGGACCGGCAGGGTCAACAGAAGACGCGCCCTGTCCGCCCGTAATGTCACCACCCGGACCAGCGACCTCGTCGCGGAAGAGGGGGCGCCCGGCGTCCCGCTCCTCCTCGCTCCGACCGTGCCGCGACGCGCGATGCCTGGCGTTGCCGCCGTCCTCGCGTGCGCTCTTGCCGAACAACTTCGCAAACAACTTCACGGGCGATTCCCCTTGAACGAAACAGACCCGCCCGTGGGGCAGGACGAACCCTGATTGAACACACCTGCCGACCCGGACACCTTCACAACGTCCGTATCCTCCGGACAGTTTCCACCACGCACCACGCTCTTGGTACGGCGACCCCCCGCAACCTCCCGGCCCGGGCGGCCGATCCTCCGACGCCTCCACGATTCCCCGGTCACGGGAGCCGCCCCCACTGCTTCGCCTCCCCTGTCCGGCCCGGCCCCTCGGGCATTACCCCACCACGAGGCCCCCATGCGCCTCCGCTTCACCGCGATGACGACCGAGCGTAGTCAGGCCGCTCCGCCCGTCGCAAGGCGTCAACAACGATCTTCTCCGAGCGGGTCACGGTGGCCGTGGCCTGCTCCTTCTCCAGCGACTGCACGATCCCGCCGGGAATGTTGAGCGCGGGCTCCAGATCCTGCGGCTTGCCGATGACCTGGAACCGGTACGGCGCGCTGATCTTCCGCCCGTCCACCTCGACGGCCCCGGCCTCCCCGGAGAAGTACGAGTCCGCGACGACCCGCACGCCGTTGACCTGGATGGCCTCGGCGCCGGCGGCGCGCAGCTCCTGGATCGTGTCGAGCAGCTTGTCCGGTTCGACGGCCGTGAGCGGGTCCTCGACGGTGAACGTGATGCCGGGTCCCTCGGCGGCCACCGTACCGGCCAGGACGCCCAGCTGACGCTCCCTCTCCTGGGTCTGCTGACGGGCCTCTTCGGCCTGGTCGGAGCTGTTCTCCAGCTCCCGGCGCTGCGCGTCGAGCCGGGTCTTCTCGTCCTCGAGCCGCTGACTGCGGTCGTCCAGCTCGTCCAGGATGCGGACCAGGTCCTCCTGGCGGGCGCCGCGCAGCGCGCCGTCGTCGCTGGTGGAGCGGACCTGGATGGCCAGGCCCAGTCCCAGACCGAACAGCAGCAGGGCGACGACGAGTTGCGCGCGGGTGACCCGCGGCGGCCACAGCCCGGCGACCAGCCGCTGCCGGCCGGTCATCTCCGCGGACTCCGGCCGCGCCGCCTCCGGCTGCCCCGGCTCGTGCGGGGTGCGGTCCTCGTGCGGGATGCGGTCCTCGTTGCTCATCGGCCTCACGCCCGGAACACGTGCCGCCGGATGGCGGCCGCGTTGGAGAAGATCCGGATGCCGAGGACGACCACGACCCCCGTGGACAGCTGCGCGCCGACGCCCAGCTTGTCGCCGAGGAACACGATCAGCGCGGCCACGACGACGTTCGACAGGAAGGAGACCACGAAGACCTTGTCGACGAAGATCCCGTCGAGCATGGCCCGCAACCCGCCGAAGACCGCATCGAGCGCGGCGACGACGGCGATCGGCAGGTAGGGCTCGACCACCGCCGGTACCTCGGGCCGGATCAACAGTCCGACCACGACTCCCACGACGAGGCCCAGTACGGCGATCACGATGTGCCCTTCCCAGTGTCGGCCGTGCCCTGTCCGTCGCCCGCGCCGGCTCCGGAGGTCCTCGGCTGTGCTGTACGTACGATCAGGCTCGGCGCCGCCGGCAGACGGACCCGGTCCTGGGCGGAGACGCTGCTGCGGATGCCGAAGTTCTCCTCCAGCGCGTGCAGGTAGCGGCCGTCCGCGCTGTTCTGGAACCGGGTGCCGAGCCGTTTGCCGTCCCCCACCGCGAGCACCGTGTACGGCGGCACGAGCGGTTTGTTGTCGACCAGTATGGCGTCGCCGGCCGCCCTGATCGCGGACAGGGCGGTCAGCCGCTGCCCGTTGATCGCGACGGCTTCCGCCCCGGACTGCCACAGACCGTTCACGATCCGCTGCATGTCCCGGTCGCGTACGCGGCCGGTGTCGGTGAAACCGCCGCTCTCGCGCGGCCCGCCGCCGCCCCCCTCGACGTCCTTCGCGTCGTCGACGACGAGTTTGATCCCGGGGCCAGTCACGTCGGTCGCACCGGACAGCAGCGCCACGAGGGCACCGCGATCGCCACCGTGTTCCCGGAGCGCCGCGCGCTGCCGCTCCCCGACTTCGCCGCGCAGTTTCTCGATGTCCTGTTCCAGACCGTCCACGGCGGTCGTCTCGGCCTGGATCCGGTCGATGAGCTCCTCGCGCTCCTTGGCCACGACCGGCGCGGATATCCGCGTCTGGGCGGCACCGAGCGTGACGACCGCCGCGGCGAGGACGAGCCCGGCGGCGAGGCCCAGCCTGGTCCGCAACGTACGCGGCAGGCCCCCCTCGGCGGCACGGCGGGCGGTCGCCTCCGCGTACCCGTCGTCGAGCGCGTGGTCCATCACATTGGTCAGCAGCGACATCGACGCGTCAGGACGCGGAGGCGGGGAGCCGATGCTCCGAACGGGGGGCTGCTGCGACATGCCGCACATCGTCGCATGTCGGAGCGGCTACCGCCGAATGGCCCCACCGGTGCGCCGGACGCGGTCGTACGATCGGTCCGGCGCACCGGTCAGCCGGTGGGCGAGGGGGTCAGCGCCCGGCGCTGTCCACCACGGCGGCCCACTCGTCGAGGAGCGCCTGGGCGGACTCGTCGTCGGGGCCTTCGGCCCACAGGTGGGTGACGGCCTCGGCCGGGTCGGGCAGGACGAGCACCCACCGCCCGTCCGCCTCCACCACGCGCACGCCGTCGGTGGTGTCGACGTGCCGGTCGCCGGCGGCTTCGACGACCCGCCGCATGACGAGCCCCTTGACGGCCCACGGCGTCGCGAGGTCCCGCCGCAGCACGTGGGCGCGGGGGATGCGCGCGTCGATCTGGCTGAGGGTGAGCTGGGTGCGCGCGACGAGGCCGAGGAGCCGCACGAAGGCGGCGGTCCCGTCGAAGACGCTGCTGAATTCGGGGACGATGAACCCGCCCAGCCCGTCTCCACCGAAAATGGTGGACTCCTCGCGCCCGACCCGTGTCAGGTCGTCCGGTGAGGTCGTCGTCCAGTCGACCTGGGTGCCGTGGTACGCGGCGACCTGCTCGGCGATGCGGGTGGTCGTGACCGGCAGGGCGACCCGGCCGCTGCGCCGTTCGGCCGCGACCAGGTCGAGCATGACGAGCAGCGCCCGGTCGTCCTCGATGATCCGGCCGCGTTCGTCGACGAGCGACAGCCGTTCGCCGACGGTGTCGAACCGCACGCCGAACGCGGCCCGCGCGGAGGCGACGATCTCTCCGAGCCGTACGAGGCCGGCCCGGCGGGAGTCGGCGGATTCGGTGGGCCGCGACTCGTCGAGACCGGGGTTGATCGTCAGCGAGTCGACGCCGAGCCGGCCGAGGAGGCTCGGCAGGACGAGTCCCGCGCTGCCGTTGGACGCGTCGACGACGACCTTGAGTCCGGCTTCGGCGATGCCGGTCGTGTCGACGCTGCGCAGGAGGGCGCCGGTGTACTGGTCGAAGATGCTCGACGGGAAGCTGAGGTCTCCGATCTCACCGGGGAACGCCCTGCGGTACTCCTGGCGCGCGTAGACCCGGTCGAGCTTCCGCTGTCCGGCCTGGGACAGGTCGGCGCCGCGTTCGTCGAAGAACATGATGTCGACGGAGTCCGGCACGCCGGGGGTGGTCCGGATCATGATGCCGCCGGCGCTGCCGCGCGCGGTCTGCTGGCGGGCCACGGGCAGGGGCACGTTCTCCAGGTCCCGTACGTCGATGGCGCTGGCCTGCAGGGCGGAGATCACGGCCCGCTTCAGGGCCCGGGCACCCCGGGAGTGGTCGCGGGCCGTGGTGACGGTCGCGCCCTTCTTCAGGGTGGTGGCGTAGGCGCCGGCGAGCCGGACGGCGAGTTCGGGGGTGATCTCGACGTTGAGGATGCCGGAGACGCCGCGCGCGCCGAAGAGGTGGGCCTGGCCGCGGGACTCCCAGATGACGGAGGTGTTGACGAAGGCACCGGCTTCGATCGTCTTGAAGGGGTAGACGCGGACGTTCCCCTGGACGATCGATTCTTCGCCGACGAGGCACTCGTCGCCGATGACGGCGCCGTCCTCGATGCGGGCGGCCCGCATGATGTCGGTGTTCTTGCCGATGACGCAGCCGCGCAGGTTGCTGTGCGGCCCGATGTAGACGTTGTCGTGAACAACCGCCTTGTGGAGGAAGGCGCCGCTCTTCACGACCACGTTGGATCCGATGACGGTGTGCTCGCGGATCTCTACGTCGGCTTCGACCTTGGCGTAGTCCCCGACGTAGACGGGTCCGCGCAGGACGGCGTCGGGGTGGACCTCGGCGCCTTCGGCGACCCAGACGCCGGGGGAGATCTCGAAGCCGTCGAGTTCGACGTCGACCTTGCCTTCGAGGACGTCGGCCTGGGCCTTCACGTAGCTCTCGTGGGTGCCGACGTCTTCCCAGTAGCCCTCGGCGACGTAGCCGTAGATCGGCTTGCCTTCCTTCATGAGCTGGGGGAAGACGTCGCCGGACCAGTCGACGGAGACGTCGGGCTGGACGTAGTCGAAGACCTCGGGCTCCATGACGTAGATGCCCGTGTTGACGGTGTCGGAGAAGACCTGTCCCCAGGTGGGCTTCTCGAGGAACCGTTCGACGCGGCCTTCCTCGTCGACGATGGTGATGCCGAATTCGAGGGGGTTCGGTACGCGCGTCAGGCAGACGGTGACCAGGGCGCCCTTCTCTTTGTGGAAGGCGATGAGGTCGGTCAGGTCGAAGTCGGTGAGGGCGTCCCCGGAGATGACCAGGAACGCGTCGTCCTTCAGTGCCTGTTCGGCGTTCTTGACGCTGCCGGCGGTGCCGAGTGGCTTCTCCTCGTGGGCGTAGGTGAGCTCCATTCCGAGCTCTTCGCCGTCACCGAAGTAGTTCTTGACGAGCGAGGCGAGGAACTGCACGGTTACGACGGTCTCGGTGAGTCCATGCCGTTTGAGCAGGCGCAGCACATGCTCCATGATCGGCCGGTTGGCGACCGGCAGGAGCGGCTTGGGCATGCTCGAGGTCATGGGGCGAAGTCTGGTGCCTTCGCCTCCGGCCATCACGACGGCCTTCATGTCGGAAGCGTCCTCCTTGCAGCGACGACGATCTGGCCGAATTTCCCCGTCTTTGCTGTGGCCCTCTGATAACACGCCGACGTCGGTTCTTACGTTTCGGCGCGGAAAGACAGGGTCATTCGGCTGCGGTTTCCGCCTTGACTAGTCGGCGGACTTGGATCACGTAGAGGATCCCTGCCCACCAGTAGAGACTTGTACCCCATCCTGCGAAGGCCCACCCGAAAACTTCAGCGAGTGACGCAAGCCACGTGTTGCCGTCGCTGAGCAGTAGCAACGGGAACGCGTACATGAGGTTGAACGTGGCCGCCTTGCCGAGGAAGTTCACCTGCGGCGGCGGATAGCCGTGGCGGCGGAGGATTCCCACCATCACCAACAGCATCGCCTCGCGTGCGAGAAGTACCGCGGTGAGCCAGAGCGGGAGGATGTCGCGCCAGGTCAGGCCGACGAGGGTGGAGAGGATGTAGAGGCGGTCGGCGGCCGGGTCGAGAATGCGTCCGAGGCTGCTGATCTGGTTCCAGCGTCGGGCGAGCTTGCCGTCGAGGTAGTCGCTGACGCCGCTCAGGGCGAGGACCAGGAGGGCCCAGCCGTCACTGTTGGGCCCACCGAACTCGGGGCGGAGGATGAGCCACAGGAAAAGCGGTACACCGATGAGCCGGGCCATGCTCAGGATGTTGGGGATGGTGAGGACCCGGTCGGTCTGAACGCGAGTCTCCTGAACCTCCACCCGGGGGCCTCCTGTGGGAACGTGCCAATGCTGCCCCTGACCTTACCGTCAGCGCGGGCCGGCCTGCGCAGGGGGTGGGGCGGAGTTGCCGTCTGCGGTA
>NZ_JAWCTQ010000015.1:0-139617 GCF_032423885.1 Streptomyces tamarix
GCCGCGTGCGCGGGTCGTGCGGCCGGGTCCCGCGGCGCGCACCCGGCCGGGCGCGGCTCAGCCGGGGAGCAGCCCGCCCAGCAGCGGCCCGGCGGCGGGCAGGTCGGGCACGGTGGTGAGCGAACCGGTCACGAACGTCGTGTCGACGGGCTTGAAGTCCGCCACCTGCGCGCCGACGCCGTTGTCCAGCGGGTCCGTGCCCGTCCCGGTCAGCGGGTTGACCTTCAGGTGCTTCACCGGGGCCGTCGCGTGCCCGGCCGCGTGCGCCGCGACCTGCGCGGCCGTCGCGAAGTCGTCCTGCAGGTCGTCCTTCCGCAGGTCGGCCGCCTGGGCGGGGCCTGCGGCGGCACCGAGGGCGGCGCCCAGGGCCGACACGGTCAGTCCGGCCTTCAGCAAGGGGTTCATGGGATTTCCCGCCTGGAGGGTGTTCGGTCGGGCACACACCGTAAGGGAGGTGTGATGCTCGATACCAAGGGGTCCCCGGCAGGGCCCTCCTACCGGGTGAATGGTTCACACTGGTGTCCCGTGAGTTCCCAACCGATCCCGACCCGCGTCGTGCTGCTCGCGGGCCCCTCCGGCTCCGGCAAGTCGTCCCTCGCCGCCCGCGCCGGACTCCCCGTGCTCCGGCTCGACGACTTCTACAAGGAGGGCGACGACCCGACCCTGCCGCTCGTGCCGGGCAGCACGGACATCGACTGGGACTCCCCCGGATCGTGGGACGCGGACGCGGCGGTCGCCGCGATCGTCGAGCTGTGCGCCACGGGCCGTACGACGGTCCCCGTGTACGACATCTCCACCAGTTCCCGCGTCGACCGCGAGACCCTGGACATCGCGCGCACGCCGCTGTTCGTCGCGGAGGGCATCTTCGCCGCCGACATCGTGGGCCGCTGCGAGGAGTTGGGCGTACTGGCGGACGCGCTGTGCCTGCGCGGCCGGCCCTCCACGACGTTCCGGCGCCGGCTGCTGCGGGACCTGCGCGAGGGCCGCAAGTCGGTGCCGTTCCTGCTGCGCCGGGGCTGGCGGCTGATGCGCGCCGAGCGGTCGATCGTGGCCCGGCAGGCGGCGCTGGGCGCGCACCCGTGCGGGAAGGACGAGGCACTGGGCCGGCTGGCCGCCGCGGCGGCGGGGCGGCACCGCAGTCCGAGGGCGCCGGAGCCGGCGTAGGGCGGGACGCGGCGGACGGCGGGCGGAGCCGTACGGGAGGGCCCGCGGAGGCGACGGGAAGAGGCGTGCGCCGGACAAGCCCCCCAGCTTGTCCGGCGCAGGTGTCTCCCCCGGTTCTCCCCCCGTGGCACCCCCCTCGTGTTCCCCCGGTTCCCCCCTGTCCCCCGTGATCCCCCGTGGGGTTCCCCCACGTCCCCCGCGGGTCCCCCGTTTTCCCCCGTGCCTCAGGCCACGAGCTGGCCGAAGGACTCCTCCTGGTCACGGCCGAAGCTGAGGACCTCGTCCTCGCGCAGCCGGCGGAGCGACCGCCAGATGCTCGACTTCACCGTGCCCACGCTGATGTCCAGGATCTCCGCGATCTCCGGATCGGTGCGGCCCTCGTAGTAGCGCAGGACCAGCATGGTGCGCTGCAGTTCGGGCAGCCGGGCGAGCGCCTGCCAGAGCACCGCGCGCAGCTCCGTGCCGCGCATCGCGTCGGACTCGCCCGCCGTCTCCGGCAGTTCCTCCGTCGGGTACTCGTTGAGCTTGCGGCGCCGCCAGGCGCTGATGTGCAGGTTAGTCATCGTGCGGCGCAGGTAGCCGCCGACCGCCGCCTTGTCGCTGATCCGGTCCCAGGCGCGGTACGTCGAGAACAGCGCGCTCTGCAGCAGGTCCTCGGCCTCGTGCCGGTCGCCGGTCAGGTGGTAGGCGGTGGCGTACAGGGAGGCGCGGCGCTCCTTGACGTAGGCGGTGAACGCGGCTTCCGCGTTCCCCCTCCTCGCCGGGGCCTTCCGCTCCCCCATGACCTCCCCGTACGTCCTTCCCCCGTCGGACAGGGCCACCATGTAGGGCGTCTTGTGCGGGCGTCCGGCGCCGCGGACGCACCCCCGCCCTCCCCCGTGCTCCCGGCTCCGTTCGAGCAGGGAGGTGCTCCCGTCCGTACCGGACTTCCCGGTGCTCCGCGCGACGTCGTGGAGAGGCGTGACAACTGCGTTCGAGGTGGTGCTGTGCTGCACTGCGTTCATCACGCCCCCCTGCCGTCGTGGAGTCGGTTCATCCGTGTGGAAAGAAGACTGCCGAGGGGAGTTCATGACGGTGTCCGCCGACTGTCACAGGCGTGTCACAGGGGCCCGCGGCCGTACCGGTCCGGTACCGGACGGGCCGTGGGAGCGCTCCACGGGTCGATCTCGTCTCCTCCCATGGGACAGAATGACGCCGTGCCTTTCCTGTTGCTGATCGAGGACGACGACGCCATCCGCACGGCCCTCGAACTCTCGCTGTCCCGCCAGGGCCACCGTGTGGCCACCGCGGCGACGGGTGAGGACGGCCTGAAGCTGCTCCGGGAACAGCGGCCGGACCTGATCGTCCTGGACGTGATGCTGCCCGGCATCGACGGTTTCGAGGTGTGCCGGCGCATCCGGCGCACGGACCAGCTTCCGATCATCCTGCTGACCGCGCGCAGCGACGACATCGACGTGGTGGTCGGCCTGGAGTCGGGCGCGGACGACTACGTCGTGAAGCCGGTGCAGGGGCGGGTGCTGGACGCC
Organism: Streptomyces tamarix; assembly: GCF_032423885.1. NCBI lineage: Bacteria > Bacillati > Actinomycetota > Actinomycetes > Kitasatosporales > Streptomycetaceae > Streptomyces > Streptomyces tamarix. The sequence goes on from NZ_JAWCTQ010000015.1 coordinate 2,691, forward strand.
CGGATCCGTGCCGTGCTGCGGCGCGGGGAGCGGGAGACGACGGACTCGGCGACCTTCGGCGCGCTGGTCATCGACCGGTCGGCGATGACGGTGACGAAGAACGGCGAGGAGCTCCAGCTGACGCCGACCGAGCTGCGGCTGCTGCTGGAGCTGAGCCGCCGGCCGGGTCAGGCGCTGTCGCGGCAGCAGTTGCTGCGGCTGGTGTGGGAGCACGACTACCTGGGTGACTCGCGTCTGGTGGACGCGTGCGTGCAGCGGCTGCGGGCGAAGGTGGAGGACGTTCCGTCGTCGCCGACCCTGATCCGTACGGTGCGCGGTGTCGGTTACCGGCTCGACGCCCCCGCGTGAGCATGCGGGAGGAACGGGACGGCACGTCGAGCGGTGCGGTGAAGGGCGGGCGGAGAGCGCTGAGCGCGGGGAAGCGGTGGACGAGTCTGCGGGTGCGGTTGATCGTCGTGTTCGGCCTGGTCGCGCTGACGGCGGCCGTGTCGGCGTCGGGGATCGCGTACTGGCTGAACCGCGAGGCGGTGCTGACGCGTACGCAGGAGGCGGCGCTCGGCGACTTCAAGCAGGAGATGCAGAACCGGGCGGCAGCGCTGCCGCTGCGGCCCACGGAGGAGGAGCTGCGGCAGACCGCCGAGTTGATGGCCGGGGGCGGCGGCGGGTACAGCGTGGTGCTGCTGGGCGAGCGGGACGCGGGCAAGCCGATCGTCGGCACGTCGGACCCGGACCGGTTCACGCTGCGCGACGTACCGGCGTCGCTGCGGACGGCGGTGGACGAGGAGCAGGAGCTCACCGCCGGGAACAAGCACTCGTACCACGTGTTCTGGCTGCGGACGACGCTGCGCGGCACGCCGTACCTGGTGGGCGGGACGCGGATCATCGGCGGCGGGCCGACCGGGTACATGCTGAAGTCGCTGGAGCCGGAGCGGCAGGACCTGAACTCGCTGGGCTGGTCGCTCGGTGTGGCGACGCTGCTGGCGCTCCTCGGGTCCGCGCTGCTGGCGCAGGTCGCGGCGACGACGGTGTTGAAGCCGGTGCACCGGCTGGGCGAGGCGGCGCGGCGGCTCGGTGAGGGCAAGCTCGACACGCGGCTGCGGGTGTCCGGTACGGACGAGCTCGCGGAGCTGGCGCGGACGTTCAACAGCGCGGCGGAGAGCCTGCAGAAGAAGGTCGCGGACATGAGCGCGCGGGAGGAGTCCAGCCGCCGGTTCGTGGCGGACATGTCGCACGAGCTGCGGACGCCGATGACGGCGCTGACGGCGGTGACGGAGGTCCTGGAGGAGGAGCAGGACAGCCTCGACCCGATGGTCGCCCCGGCCGTGTCGCTGGTGATCAGCGAGACGCGGCGGCTGAACACGCTGGTCGAGAACCTGATGGAGGTCACGCGGTTCGACGCCGGTACGGCGAAGCTGGTCCTGGACGACGTGGACGTGGCCGACCAGGTGACGGCGTGCATCGACGCGCGGGCGTGGCTGGACGCGGTGGAGCTGGACGCCGAGCGGGGCATCGTGGCGCGGCTGGATCCGCGCCGGCTGGACGTGATACTCGCGAACCTGATCGGCAACGCGCTCAAGCACGGCGGTTCGCCGGTGCGGGTGTCGGTGCGGACGGCGGGCGACGACCTGATCGTGCGGGTGCGGGACCACGGGCCGGGCATCCCGGAGGACGTGCTGCCGCACGTCTTCGACCGGTTCTACAAGGCGAGCGCGTCCCGGCCGCGGTCGGAGGGCAGCGGGCTGGGGCTGTCGATCGCCATGGAGAACGCGCTGATCCACGGCGGTGACATCACCGCGGCCAACTCTCCGGACGGGGACGGCGCGGTGTTCACGCTGCGGCTGCCCCGTGACGGTTCGGAGGTCGCGGCCCGCGACGGGGGTGCCGGGGAGGGCGGCTCCGCGCGCGGTGACGGGGGCGGCCGTGACGGCCGTGGGAACGACGGTCCAGGGGATGAGGGGCAGCACAGTGGCGAGCGGGATGCGCGTGCCTGACGGCGGCGGGCGGGCTGCGGGCCGGGATCCGTCCCCGGGCGCCGCCGGAGGTTCGGCCGCCCGCCGGTGGCGGGTGCTGGCCGGGGCGGCCGTGCTGGCGGTGGTGACCGCCGGGTGCGGCATCCGTACGACGTCGGTGCCGGTCGACGCGGGCGGGGCGCCGTCGCGGGTGCCGTGCAGCCTGTCGGAGGCGGCCTCGCTGACGGTGGCCCCCGGGGCGGGGGTGCCGGCGCGGGTGTACCTGGTGTGCGCGTCGGGCCTGGAGGCGGTGGACCGCACCGTACGGCCGGAGGACGGCGCGTCGGAGGAGGCGGGGCGGGTCGCCGTCGCGCAGGCGCTGCTCGACGCGATGCGGGAGCGGCCGTCGCAGAGCGAGCGGCAGGCGGGCTTCACCACGTACCTGGAGGGCCCGCTGACGGTGACGGCGGGCCGCGCGGGCGATCCGGAGGGCGCGCTGCGGCTGAGCCGGCAGCCGGAGGACCTGCCGCCGGTGGCGCTGTCGCAGATCGTGTGCACGTACGGGGAGGCGGAGGCGACCTCGGTGCGCGGCGCCGTGGTGCTGGGCGGGCCGGGGAAGTACCCGGTGCGGCGCTACGTGTGCGACGAGAAGGTGAAGGACCGCCCGGAGTCCCCGGTACCGACCCAGGCCCCCTGACGACCCGGAAGGGCGCCCCGGGCCCGCGCGGGCCCGGGGAGGGGAGGGTGTCCCCCGTGGGCCGCTCGGAGAGTCGGAGGCGCGCGGGTGCCAGGGACGGTGATCGCGCGCAGGCTCGTGAAACCGGAGGACCGCGCGGACCGGGAGGGAGGTGTCCCCGTGGACCGCTTAGGGGCCGGAGGGAGGCGCGGATACCGGAAGGATGACCGCGCGCCCCGTGGGACCGCAGACCCCTGCGAGCCGGGAGGGGGACGGTGCGCCCCTGGGCCGCTCACGGGCTCGGAGGGGCGTTGCGGGTGACGGGAGGGGTCGGCGCACGGCTGATGAGGCCGAGGCCTCTTGCGGGCTGGAAGGGGGAGGAGGCCCCATGGGCCGCTCGTGAAGCCGAAGGGGCGCGCGGGTGTCGAGGGGGCGATCGCGCGGAGGCGCGGAGCGCTGAGCACGTTCGCCGCCTCGACACCCGCTCACAGCGCCCCGGAGGCGGAACGAGCCTCAAAAAGGGCGGCGCGGAGCGCTGAGCACGTTCGCCGCCTCGACACCCGCTCACAGCGCCCCGGAGGCGGAACGAGCCCAAAAAAGGGCGGCGCGGAGCGCTGAGCACGTTCGCCGCCTCGACACCCGCTCACAGCGCCCCGGAGGCGGAACGAGCCTCAAAAAGGGCGGAACCGATCCTGCCGGTCTCCGCGTCTTGGGGGGCGTGCAGCGTCAAGGTTCGGGCGGCATGGCCGCCATCCGCTACCGCGTGGCGGGGCTCACCCTTCTCTTCCTCCATCTGGTGCTCGTGGGGTGGCTGACGTTGCGGCCGTTGGACGTGACGTGGGTGACGGCGGCGAACCTGGAGCCGCTCGCCGGGATCAAGGCCGATCTGGTGCTGGGTCCGGCCGAGGCGGTGCGGCGGATCGGTGAGGCGTTGCTGTTGCTGGCGCCGCTGGGTGTGCTGCTGCCGTTGGCGGACGCGCGGCTCGACGTGGCGCCGTGGGCGTCGCTGGTGCGGACGGTGTCGGCGGGGGCGCTGGTGTCCCTGGGGATCGAGTTGTTGCAGACGGCGGTGCCCGGCCGGGTCGTGGACGTGGACGCGGTGCTGTTGAACACGGCGGGGGTGGCGCTGGCGCACCTGGCCGTCGTACCGGCGTGCCGGGCGCGGCTGCGGCGCCGGATGTCCGGGCCGGGTGGCGGGACGGGTGGTCCGCGTGCCGGGGCGGGGCGGGGGTCCGTCCTGGGGAGGAAGCGGCGGGAGGGCGGGGCCCTTCGGCGGGAGGAGGGACCCCAGGGGGCGACCCCGAGGATTCCCAGGGTCGGGATCGCCCCGTAGTCCGATGCTTTGTCCGGGGTAGGCGGGTGAGGATGAAGTCATCGGAAGCCCGACGGCGGCTTCCGCGAAGCCCCTCACGAAGGAGCCCACCATGGCCGCACTTGCCCGCCCCCGTGACGGACGCGTGATCGGTGGAGTGTGCGCGGCGCTGGCACGGCGCTTCGGCACCTCGACGACCACGATGCGTGTGATCTTCGTGGCGTCGTGTCTGCTGCCGGGCCCGCAGTTCCTGCTGTACCTGGCGCTGTGGATGTTGCTGCCGACGGAGAAGTCCGCGACCCCGGCCTGGTAGCGCCCACGCGCCCACGGTCCCCGCGCCCGCGCCGGTGTCCCCGACACGGCGGTACGGCGGTGGGCGCGCCCCTTACGGGTGCGCGCCCACCGCCGTCGTACGTACGGGGTCGGTTCAGCCGAGGCCGGGGACCGGGAGGGAGGTGCCGACGGGGAGGCCGCCGAGGAGCTTGAGGACGGGGTCGAGCGGGGTGTCGACCGGGACCGCGGGGGCCGCTTCGGTGGCGGAGCGGAGGGTGCCCTCCGCGAGGGTCGCGGTCTCGTCCTCGCCGCCGGGCAGCGCGGAGGTGAGCTGTCCGACGGGCAGCGCCTCGGCGGCGGTCTTCAGGACCGGGCCGGTGGGGACGGTGGTGAGCGCGGAGGCGCTGCCGGCGGCGGAGACGGCGAAAGCGGCACCGAGCGCGGCAACACCGAGGGTCTTGGCAGCGGACTGCTTCATCGAAATTCTTCCTTGGGGAAATCGGGGATGAGCGGCTCTGCAACCTAGCCACCGTGCGGCGCGGCCCGCAAACAGGGGGAACGGCCGGAGTACGGAGCTTCCGGCCGTTCCGCTCACCGCCGGTGAGGCCGTTTCAGGCTTTTCCCGGGGAAGACGCCCTGGTGGCGGCGGTCTGACTGAACAGCCATTCGGATTTCAGCTCGGCATATCCGGGCTTGATCACATCGTTGATCATCGCCAGCCGTTCATCGAAAGGAATGAATGCTGATTTCATCGCATTGACCGTGAACCACTGCATGTCGTCGAGCGTGTAGCCGAATGTCTCGGTCAGCAGCTCGAATTCGCGGCTCATGCTGGTGCCGGACATCAGCCGGTTGTCAGTGTTGACGGTGGTGCGGAAGTGGAGGCGGCGGAGCAGGCCGATGGGGTGCTCCGCGTAGGAGGTGGCGGCGCCGGTCTGGAGGTTGGAGGTGGGGCACATCTCCAACGGGATGCGCTTGTCGCGTACGTACGCGGCGAGGCGGCCCAGGGTGACGGTGCCGTCGTCGGCCACCTGGATGTCGTCGATGATGCGGACGCCGTGGCCGAGCCGGTCGGCGCCGCACCACTGGATGGCCTGCCAGATCGACGGCAGGCCGAACGCCTCGCCGGCGTGGATGGTGAAGTGGTTGTTCTCCCGCTTCAGGTACTCGAAGGCGTCGAGGTGCCGGGTGGGCGGGTAGCCGGCCTCGGCGCCCGCGATGTCGAAGCCGACGACGCCCGCGTCGCGGTGGGCGTTGGCGAGTTCGGCGATCTCCAGGGCGCGGGCGGCGTGCCGCATCGCGGTGAGCAGGGCGCCGACGCGGATGCGGTGGCCGCCCTCGCGGGCGCGGCGCTCACCCTCGCGGAAGCCGTCGTTGACGGCGGCGACGACCTCGTCGAGGGTGAGACCGCCCTCCAGGTGCTGCTCGGGGGCGTAGCGGACCTCGGCGTACACGACGCCGTCCTCGGCGAGGTCCTGCGCGCACTCGGCGGCGACGCGGAAGAGGGCCTCGCGGGTCTGCATGACGGCGCAGGTGTGGGCGAAGGTCTCCAGGTACCGCTCCAGGGAACCGGAGTCGGCGGCCTCGCGGAACCACCTGCCGAGTCGGTCCGGCTCGGTCTCGGGCAGGGCGTCGTACCCGCACGCGCGGGCCAGGTCGACGACCGTGCCGGGGCGCAGCCCTCCGTCGAGGTGGTCGTGGAGCAGGACCTTCGGGGCGCGGCGGATCTGGTCCGCGGTGGGGAGGGTGAGGTTCTGGCTCGTCATTTTCGCACTGTAGCTTCCCTTTGGTTCCTGTTTTTCCGGGTCGTTCCGCCTCCGGGGCGCTCCCGGCGGGGGTCGGAGGCCGGCCGCGCGCCCGCGCGCCCTTCCGGCCCCGCGGGTCCCCGGCTCCGCGGACGGTCCACGCACTTCCCCTCCCCGCTCCGGCGCCCGCCCACCCGCGTACCCGCGCACCGGTCCTCCCGTGCCCGCGCCCCCTCACCCGATACGGAACAGTGACCGTGTGTACGGGTGGCGTACACCTCGTCTTCTGAGACTGTTCTGCCATGGCACACCACGCACTCGTAGGTCCGGGCCGCGCTCGGCAGCCGCGCCTGGGGAGGGCCGTAGGGGGTTCGGATTCGGCGGCGGCGGTCGGCGGGGTGGTGCTCCTCCTCCCGGACGGCGCGCCCGAGTCGACGCGCCGCGCCTCGCCGTTGCACCGCGCCGCGCTGCTGCCCCTGGCGCGTCGACTCGCACGGGCGGGCCGCGACGAAGGGCTGGTCGCGCACGTGGTCCGGTACGGGGGGCGCGGCTGGAACGGCGCCGACGCGCGACTCGCGGTGGACGCGCGGTGGGCCGTCGCCGAGGTGGTGCGGCGCCACGGCGACGTACCGGTCTGCCTCGTCGGGCACGGCATGGGCGGGCGGGCGGCGCTGCGGGCGGCCGGGCACGCGGCCGTCGCGTCCGTGCTGGCGCTCGCGCCGTGGCTGCCGGAGGACGACGTGGCCGCCGAGCCGGAGCCGGTCCGGCACCTCGTCGGCCGCCAGGTGATGATCGTGCACGGCACGACGGACGCCGCCGCCCACCCCGACCTGTCGTACCGGCTGGCGGTGCGGGCGAAGAAGGCGAACCGGTCGACGTGCCGCTTCGAGGTCCACTCGGACGGGCACGCGCTGCGCCAGCACCACGACGAAGTCCTGGCGCTGGCGGCGGACTTCGTGCTGGGCTCCCTCTTCGACCGCCCGTACACCCGCCCGGTCACCGACGCGTTCGCCGCGCCGCCGCCGCTGGGGCTGCGCATGCCGCTGGCAGCCGGGTTCGGGCGTTCGCTGCGGCCCTGAGTCAGTCGTCCTTCGGGTTGCGGCGCGGGTCGGGTTCGCCTCCGGCGATCGTGTCGGCGTACTCGGACGGGTCGAGGGTGCCCCTGCGGTCCGGGTTGATGCCGGGGCTGCCGCCGGGCTGGCCGCCGCCGGTCGTGCCGTAACCGCCCGGGACGCCGGGGACGCTGTCCGCGTCGGCCTCCTCGCGCGAGATGTGGCGGGTGGCGCGGACGCCGGCGCGGCGCTCGGGGTACGGGTAGCTGAACGGCCGCGACTCCGCCCGCTCCTCCTCCGCCCGGTGGGCGGACGCGGCGGCCTCCGCCTCGTGGCCGCTCCGCTGGTCCACCTCGCGCCGCCGGTCCGCGTCGTGCCGGTCCGCGTCGTGCCGCTGTACGGGATGCTGGTCGTCGTTCCTGGTCATGGCCGTCGGGTACCCGGTGCGCGCCGCCCGATGCCGTGCGGCGCCCGGCTACTGCTCGGAGACGCCCAGGAGCCTGCCGCGGCGGGACAGCAGGAACTTCTTGAACGCCGCCACCGGAGGGGTGTCCGGGCGGCCCGCCTGCCAGGCGACGCCGATCTCGCGGACCGCGCGCGGCGCCGTCACCGTCAGTTCGACCACGCCCGGGCGGGGCACCGCGGGCGGCGGCAGCAGGGCGACGCCCAGACCCGCGGCGACCAGCCCGCGCAGCGTCTCGGCCTCCTCGCCCTCGAACGCGACGCGCGGCCGGAACCCCGCCTCGGCGCACAGGTCGTCGGTGATGCGGCGCAGCCCGTACCCCGGCTCCAGGGTGACGAACGCCTCGTCGGCCGCCTCCGCGAGCCGGATGCGCTTGCGGCCGGCCAGCCGGTGGTCGTCCGGCACGACCAGCCGCAGCCGCTGCTCGTCGAGGCGGCGGGCGACCAGGTCGGGGGCGTCGGGCACCGGGGAGGTCAGGCACAGGTCCAGCTCCCCCGCCCTGAGCCGCTCGATCATCGCCTCGCCGTAGTTCTGGACGAGCGTGAAGCGGACCTTCGGGTGGTCGACGCGGAACGCCCGCAGCAGGCCCGGTACGGTCTCCGAGCCCATCGTGTGCAGGAAGCCGAACGCGACGCGCCCCGCCGACGGGTCGACGTCGGCGCGCACGGCCTCGGCGGCCCGCTCCACCTCGCCGAGGGCCCGCTCCACGGACAGCAGGAACGTCCGGCCCGCCGGGGTCAGCGACAGGGCGCGGCCCTTCCGCGCGAACAGCGTGACGCCCAGGTCCTCCTCCAGGCGCGCCACGGCCCGCGACAGCGTCGACTGCGGGACGCCCGTCTCCCGCGCGGCCCTGGTCACGTGCTCGTGGCGGGCGACGGCCGCGAAGTACGCCAGGCGGGGCGCAAGCAGCAGGCCGATTTCTTCTTCGTTACTGTTCAGTGACAGGCGAGGCTGTGACCTGTACTCATGCTCCATGGGAACGATTAAAGCCGTTCCATGCATTGGACGCATGATCCGGGCGCTCCGTACGGTCGTCACATGTCTCCCGCCAGTACCAAGGCGTCCACGACAGCCGTGGACGCCGACACGCGCCTCGCCCCCGGACGTCCCGGCCACCGCCGCATGAGCTTCGCCCTCTTCGCCGCCGGCGTCGCGACGTTCGCCCTCCTCTACTCGACCCAGGCCCTGCTCCCGGCCGTCTCCGCCGACTTCGCGGTCACCGCGTCGGCCGCGAGCTGGACCGTCTCCGCCGCGACCGGCGCGCTCGCGCTGTGCGTGCTGCCGATGAGCGCCCTGTCGGAGCGGTTCGGGCGGCGGGCCGTGATGACCGGATCGCTGGCGACGGCCGTCGCCGTGGGACTGCTGGTGCCGTTCGCGCCGAACCTGGAGTGGCTGGTCGTGCTGCGCGCCGTGCAGGGCGCGGCGCTGGCCGGGGTGCCGGCGTCGGCGATGGCGTACCTGGCGGAGGAGGTCCGGCCGAAGGCGCTGGTCGCCGCGATCGGGCTGTTCGTCGCGGGCAACAGCGTCGGCGGGATGAGCGGCCGCATCGTGACCGGCTGGGTGGCGCAGCTGTGGGGCTGGCGGGCGGGACTCGCCGCCGTGGGGCTGATGGCGGTGGCGTGCGCGGTGGCGTACCGGCTGCTGCTGCCCGCCGCGCGGCACTTCGCGCCGTCGCCGCTGGACCCGCGCACGATGGCGCGGACGGTGCGCGGGCACCTGTCGGACCCGCTGATGCTGCGGCTGTACGCGATCGGCGCGCTGTTCATGACGGTGTTCGGCGCCGTGTACACGGTGATCGGCTACCGGCTGGTGGAGGCGCCGTTCTCGCTGCCGCAGGGCGTCGTCGGATCGGTGTTCCTCGTGTACCTGGTCGGCACCGCGTCGTCGGCCGCGGCCGGGGCGCTGGTCGGGCGCATGGGGCGGCGCGGGGCGCTGTACCTGGCGGCGGCCACGACGGCGGCCGGTCTGCTGCTGTCGCTCTCCGGGGCGCTGGCCGCCGTACTGGCGGGGCTGGTCCTCATCACGGCGGGGTTCTTCGCCGGCCACGCCGTCGCCTCGTCGTCGGTGAGCCGGACGGCGACCACCGGCCGGGCGCAGGCGTCGGCGCTGTACCAGTCGGCGTACTACCTCGGCAGCAGCGCGGGCGGCGCGCTCGGCGCCGTCGCCTACCACGCGGGCGGCTGGTCGGGCACGGTCCTGCTGGGCCTGGTCGCCGTCGTCGGCGTCGCCTCCGTCACCCTGTACGGCACGCACAGCGCGCGCGTGGCGGAGCGGCGGGTGCGGGAACGGGACGTACGGGTGGAGCGGCGGTCGCCGGTCGTGGCGGCCGGCGGACCGCGGTGACCCCCGTGCCCGCCCCGCACCGGGGCCGCGCCGCGAAGGCGCCGGAAATCGACGTAACCATCGGACTCCCCCGCGCGTCCTACGGGTACGGAAATCCCACCGGACGCGAGGGGGAGAGGCACATGGGGGTCAAGGACGGGACGTGGCGGCGGCGCACCGGCGTCGCACTGGGCGTGGCGGGGATGGTCGTGCCGCTGACGCTGGCCGTGGGCGCGGGCTCCGCGCAGGCGGCGACCGCGTGCACGGCGCAGACCGGGCCTTACCAGAAGCAGGTCGAGAAGTTCCTGGGCAGGCCGGTGGACGGGCGGCAGTCGACGGCCGACTGCCGGGCGATCCGGTCGTTCCAGCAGGCGCACGGCATCACGCCGACCGCCGGCTACGCCGGGCCGCTCACCTGGCGCACGATGGACACGATCCTGAAGCAGCGGGCCGCCGGGAAGACGCCCAACAAGGCCGGCGCCTGCCCGGTCAACAAGGGGCGGATCGCCTGCGTCGACCTGACCCGGCAGCTCAGCTGGGTCCAGGACGGGTCGAAGCTGGTGTACGGGCCGGTGCCGGTCCGCACGGGCCGGGACGGCGCGGAGACCCGCACCGGCGCGAAGAAGATCTACCACCGGAGCCTGAAGCACTGGTCGACGATCTACAAGGTGTGGATGCCGCACTCGCAGTTCTTCGACGGCGGGCAGGCGTTCCACTCGACCACCAAGTCCATGTACAACCCGCCGGGTTCCGGGGGCTGCGTCAACATGCGGCCCGCCGACGCGAAGGCGTACTGGAACCTGCTGCGGAACGGCGACGACGTGTTCGTGTACGGGCGCAAGCCCGGCACGTGACGCGCCGCCCCGCCCGCGTTGTCAGTGCCCTCCGGTAGCTTCCAGACAGATGGACGGCACAGCGCGACAGGGGTGGACGCGATGGCGGATGTGGTGGCTCCCGAGGGCCTGGAGGCCCGGCTGGAGGAGTACCGGACGGAGCTGACCGGGTACTGCTACCGGATGCTCGGCTCGGCCTTCGAGGCGGAGGACGCCGTACAGGACACGATGGTGCGCGCCTGGCGCGCCCTCGACCGGTTCGAAGGCCGCTCGTCGCTGCGCTCCTGGCTGTACCGGATCGCGACGAACGTCTGCATGGACGCGCTCAACGCCGGCAACCGCCGGGCCCGCCCGATGGACCTGACGGCGCCGACGCCCGTCGCGCAGGCACAGCTCACCGCCCGCCCCGAGGTGACCTGGTTGGAGCCGGTGCCCGACGGGCGGGTGCTGCCGCAGACCGCCGACCCGGCGGAGACGGCCCTGGCCCGCGAGTCGGTGCGCCTGGCGTTCGTCGCGGCGCTCCAGCACCTGCCGGCCAAGCAGCGGGCGGTGCTGATCCTGCGGGAGGTGCTGGCCTGGAAGGCCAGTGAGGTGGCGGAGCTGCTGGAGACGTCGGTCGCGTCGGTGAACAGCGCGCTCCAGCGGGCCCGCGCGACGCTCGCCGCCTCGGACCCGGCGCGGACGGACACGGCGGACCCGCTGGACGCGGGGCAGCGGGACCTCCTGAACCGGTACGTGGCGGCGTTCGAGGCGTACGACATGGCGGCGCTGACGGCACTGCTCCACGAGGACGCGACGCTGTCCATGCCGCCCTACGACCTCTGGCTGCGCGGCCACGACGACATCGTGGGCTGGATGCTGGGCGTCGGCGAGGTCTGCCGGGGCTCGCGCCTGGTGCCGACGGTGGCGAACGGTACGCCGGCGTTCGCGCACTACCACCCGGACCCGGAGGGCGGGTTCAGCCCGTGGGCGCTCATGGTCGTCGAGACCGCCGGCGGGAAGGTCTCGGGGATCACGTCGTTCCTGGACGTGAAGCGGTGGTTCCCGCTGTTCGACCTGCCGGACCGCCTGGAGGCGTGAGCAGTCGGTCCGCGAGCCCTACGAGCGTCAGCAGGGCCCGTAGGTCGGACCGCGCGTTCCGTACGGCGAGCGGGTGGCCCAGCCGGCGGGCGGTCAGGTGCAGCCGGGCGAGCGCGTCGACGGCGGCCAGGTCGGGGCGTACGAGCGCGGCCGCGTCGACGACGGCCGCCGCGCCCGGGGCGGCGCCGTCGAGGAGCGCGGTCAGCTCGCCGCACAGGCGTGGCGCGTCGGCGGGCTCGATCAGCCCGCCGACCCGCAGAACGATCGGATCCGTGTCATCCACACCAGACCAGACCCCCGCCGCGCCCGGAACTCATCGGGCAGACGGGGACCCGGTCCGGCGTGCGCCGGGGCGGCCCGCCCGGACGACCCGTCCGGGCGGGGGCCGGGGGCGGGGGCGCGAAGGCGGGGTCCGGGGACGACCGTCCGAGGACGGGTCCGGGGGCAGCCGTCCGAGGACGGGGTCCGGAGACGGCCGTCCGAGAGCGGGATCCGGGGGCGGCCGTCCGGGGGCGTCCGGGGTGGGGTCAGGAGATGCGGTCGAGGACGATCGGCCCCGGCGTGAAGGCGGTGCCCGCCGGAGCGATGTCCCAGGCGCCCTCCAGGGCCTTCAGGGCGTAGTCGAACTTCTCCGGCGTGTCCGTGTGCAGCGTCATCAGCGGCCGGCCGGCGGTGACCGTGTCACCCGGCTTGGCGTGCAGCTCCACACCGGCGCCCGCCTGCACCGGGTCCTCCTTGCGGGCGCGGCCCGCGCCGAGGCGCCAGGCGGCGACACCGACGCCGTACGCGTCGAGGCGGGTCAGGACGCCGGAGGAGGGGGCGGTCACCACGTGCCGCTCCCGGGCGACCGGCAGCTCGGCGTCCGGGTCGCCGCCCTGCGCGGCGATCATGCGGCGCCACACGTCCATCGCGGAGCCGTCCGCGAGGGCCTTCGCCGGGTCGGCGTCCCGCAGGCCGGCCGCGTCGAGCATCTCGCGGGCGAGCGCGACGGTCAGCTCGACGACGTCGGCGGGGCCACCGCCGGCGAGGACCTCGACGGACTCGCGGACCTCCAGGGCGTTGCCCGCCGTCAGGCCGAGCGGTGTCGACATGTCGGTGAGCAGGGCGACCGTGCGCACGCCGTGGTCGGTGCCCAGGCCGACCATGGTGGAGGCCAGCTCGCGGGCGTCGTCGATGTTCTTCATGAAGGCGCCGGAACCGACCTTCACGTCCAGGACGAGCGAGCCCGTCCCCTCGGCGATCTTCTTCGACATGATCGAGGAGGCGATCAGCGGGATCGCCTCGACCGTGCCGGTCACGTCGCGCAGCGCGTACAGCTTCTTGTCGGCGGGGGCGAGGCCGTCGCCCGCCGCGCAGATCACGGCGCCGGTCGTGTCGAGGACGTGCAGCATCTCCTCGTTGGAGAGCAGGGCGCGCCAGCCGGGGATGGACTCCAGCTTGTCGAGCGTGCCGCCGGTGTGGCCGAGGCCCCGGCCGCTGAGCTGCGGCACGGCGGCGCCGCACGCGGCGACGAGCGGGGCGAGCGGCAGCGTGATCTTGTCGCCGACGCCGCCGGTGGAGTGCTTGTCGGCGGTGGGGTGGGAGAGCGAGGAGAAGTCCATCCGCTCGCCCGAGGCGATCATGGCGGCGGTCCAGCGGGCGATCTCCGCCCGGTTCATGCCGTTGAGCAGGATCGCCATCGCGAGGGCCGACATCTGCTCGTCGGCGACCTCACCGCGCGTGTAGGCGTCGATGACCCAGTCGATCTGTTCCGGGGTCAGCTCGCCCCGGTCCCGCTTCGTGCGGATGACGGAAATCGCGTCCATGGGCTCAGTGTTCCTTCCAGCGGGCTACGCCGAAGTTTCTCCGCGCGTAGAGGAAATGAGCGGCGCGGCCCTCCCGCCCGGTGGGAGGGGAGGGCCGCGCCGGGCTCGGTGGCTACGTGAGGTGCCCGGGGCCGAACGCCTGCGGCAGCATCTCGGCCAGCGTCCGCACACCGGCGGGGGTGTCCAGCAGCAGCTCGCCGCCGCCGAACTCGAACAGCAACTGCCGGCAGCGCCCGCAGGGCACGAGCGTCTCGCCGCGGCCGTCCACGCACACGAAGTGCGTGAGCCGGCCGCCGCCCGTGGCCTGGAGCTGGGAGACGAGTCCGCACTCGGCGCACAGGCCGATCCCGTACGAGGCGTTCTCCACGTTGCAGCCGGTGACCGTGCGGCCGTCGTCGACGGCCGCCGCCGCCCCGACCGGGTAGCCGGAGTACGGTGCGTACGCGTGGGACATGGCCTCCCGCGCCGCGGCGTACAGGGCGTCCCAGTCGAAGGGCGGCTCCGGGGCGGTGGTCACTTGCCCTGGCCCTTCTTGTACGGCAGGCCGTCGGCCTTGGGCATCCTCAGCCGCTGCGCGGACAGGGCCAGCACGAGCAGCGTCGTGACGTACGGCGCGGCGTCGACGAACTGGCTGGGCAGCGTCTCCGTCATCGCGTACCAGGCGAAGAGGACGGCGGCACAGACGGCGGAGACGGCGGCGGCCACGTACTTCTTCTTGTACAGCGTCCACACCAGCGCGACGACCAGCAGGATCGCCAGGAGGAGCAGCATGGCGTGGACGTTCTCGGCGCCGCCGCGCAGCTTGAGGCTGTCGGTGAAGCCGAAGAGGCCGGCGCCGAGGGCGAGGCCGCCCGGCATCCAGTTGCCGAAGATCATCGCGGCGAGGCCGATGAAGCCGCGCCCGCCGGTCTGGCCCTCCTGGTAGATGCCGGTCGACACGATCGCCAGGAACGCGCCGCCGAGGCCGGCGAGGGCGCCGGAGACGAGGACGGCGATGTACTTGTACTTGTAGACGTTGACGCCCAGGGACTCGGCGGCGACCGGGTTCTCGCCGCAGGAGCGCAGCCGCAGGCCGAAGCCGGTGCGCCACAGGATCCACCAGGTGGCGGGGATCAGCAGCAGCGCGACCACGGTCAGCAGCGACAGGTTGGTGAGGACGCCGCCGACCACGCCGGCCAGGTCGGAGACGAAGAACCAGTGCCTGCCCTGGAGGTCGCCGAGCCAGTCCGACAGCCCGGGGACGGTGATGCGGTCGATCGCCTCGATGCGCGGGGACTGCTTGGAGGAGCCGCCGGGGGCCTCGGCGAACGTGAAGTTCGACAGGTACTGGGTGGCGCCGAGGGCGAGGATGTTGATCGCCACGCCGGAGACGATGTGGTTGACGTTGAAGGTGACCGTCATGACCGCGTGCAGCAGGCCGCCGAGCGCGCCGCCGACGAGGCCGAGGAGGACACCGGTCCAGGGGCCCCACTGGTAGCCGGCCCAGGCGCCGAACCAGGTGCCGAGGACCATCATGCCCTCGAGGCCGATGTTGACCACGCCGGCCCGTTCGGCCCACAGGCCGCCGAGGCCGGCCAGGCCGATCGGCACGGCCAGCTGGAGGGCGCCGGACACCTGGCCGACCGAGGTCAGGTCGTCGGCGCCGCTGACGACGCGGACCAGCGAGAACAGCGCGAGTCCGGCCGCGACGATCAGCAGGATGACGGGCGGGGACAGCCTGCGGCGCCCGCCGCCCTTCCGCGGCGCGGTCGCCGCGGGGGTAACAGTGCTCGTGGACTCGCTCATGCCGCCACGTCCTCCTTGTTCTTGCGGGCCTGGGCGGCGAGCTCCTCGCCCACCTTCTGCTGCTGCCGGCGGAGCCCGTACTGCCGGACGAGTTCGTACGACACGACCACCGCGATCACGATGAGACCCTTCATGATCGTGGTGATCTCCTTCGGGTAGCCGTACTGGTCCAGCGAGGCGGACGCCTTCTCCAGGAAGGAGATGAGCAGCGCGGCGAAGAAGAGGCCGAGGGGGTTGTTCCGGCCGAGCAGGGCGATGGTGATGCCCGTGAAGCCGACACCGGCCGGGAAGGCGAAGCTGTACGTGTGGGTCTGGCCCAGCAGCAGCGGCAGGCCGGTGAGGCCCGCGACGCCGCCGGAGATCAGCATGGCGGTCAGCACCATCTTCTTGGCGTCGACGCCGCTCGCCTGGGCGGCGGTCTCGCTGGCGCCGGTGGCGCGCAGGTCGAAGCCGAAGCGGGTGCGGTTGAGGACGAACCAGTAGACGACGCCGAGCGCGAAGGCGACGAAGGTGAAGCCGTAGATGTTGCCGCCCTCGACCGCCAGGCCGGTCATCCAGCCGGACTCGGCCATCACACCGGTGGTGAGGTCGTTGGAGCCCTCCAGCTGCTCACCGAGGTTGGCGGGCAGGATCAGCCAGGCGATCAGGCTGGTCGCGATGGCGTTCAGCATGATCGTCGAGACGACCTCGCTGACGCCGCGGGTGGTCTTCAGGAAGCCGGCGATGCCGGCCCAGAAGGCACCGACGAGGACGGCGACGAACACGACCAGCAGGATCTGGAGGGGGCCCGGCAGGTTGACGGCCGCGCCGACCACGGCGGCGAGCATCGCCGCGAGGCGGTACTGGCCGTCGACGCCGATGTTGAACAGGTTCATCCGGAAGCCGACGGCGACGGCCAGGGCCGCCAGGTAGTACGTGCCCGTCTGGTTGAGGATGAGGACCTGGATGTCCGGGTACTCCGCCTCCTGGATCATCAGGTCGTACAGCCCGAACGGGTCGAGGCCCGAGGCGAGCAGCACCAGCGTGGTGAGGACGAAGGCCACGGCCAGGGCGAGCGCCGGGCCGGCGATGCCCAGCAGCACCTTGTCCCTGTCGAACTTCTTCATCGGCCCTCACCGTCCGCGTCGTGGTTGTGCTCAAGGTGGCCGGTGGCGGCGCCCGTCATGGCCGAGCCCAGCTCCTCGGGGGTGATCGTGGCGGGGTCCGCGTCCGCGACCAGGCGGCCGCGGTACATCACCCGCAGGGTGTCGGAGAGCCCGATCAGCTCGTCCAGGTCGGCGGAGATCAGCAGCACCGCGAGGCCCTCGCGGCGGGCCTCCCGGATCTGGTCCCAGATCTGGGCCTGCGCGCCGACGTCCACGCCGCGGGTGGGGTGGGCGGCGATCAGGAACTTCGGGTGGTGGCTCATCTCGCGGCCGACGATCAGCTTCTGCTGGTTGCCGCCGGAGAGGGACGCCGCGGTGACCTCGATGCCGGGGGTGCGGACGTCGTACTCGCGCACGATCCGCTCCGTGTCCCGGCGGGCCGCCTTCGGGTCGAGGACGCCGCGCCTGCTGTTGGGCGACTCGGTGACGTGGCCGAGGATGCGGTTCTCCCACAGCGGGGACTCCAGCAGCAGACCGTGGCGGTGGCGGTCCTCGGGGATGTAGCCGATGCCGCCCTCGCGGCGCTTGCGCGTGGGGGCGTGGGAGATGTCCTCGCCGTCGAGGGTGATGACGCCGCCGTCGGGGACCCGCATGCCGATCAGGGCCTCGATCAGCTCGGTCTGGCCGTTGCCCTCCACCCCGGCGATGCCCAGGACCTCGCCCTTGTGGATGGTGAACGTGATCCCGCCGAGGACCTCGCGGACGATGCCGTCGGGGTCGGTCTGCGCGAGGCGCAGGCCGTCGACCCGGAGCATCGGCACGTCCGTGACCGTCGACTCGCGGGTCTCGGGCGAGGGCAGCTCGCTGCCGACCATCAGCTCGGCGAGCTGCTTGGTCGTGGTGGTCCTCGGGTCGGCCGTGCCCACCGTCGTGCCGCGCCGGATGACGGTGATGTCGTCGGCGACGGACAGCACCTCGCCCAGCTTGTGGGAGATGAAGATGACGGTGAGGCCCTCGGCCTTCAGCTCGCGCAGGTTGTCGAAGAGCGCGTCGACCTCCTGCGGGACCAGCACCGCGGTCGGCTCGTCGAGGATGAGCGTGCGGGCGCCGCGGTAGAGGACCTTGAGGATCTCCACGCGCTGGCGGTCGGCGACGCCGAGGTGCTCGACGAGCACGTCGGGGCGGATGTTCAGCCCGTACGCGTCGGAGATCTCCTTGATCCTGTCGCGGGCGCGGGAGCCGATGCCGTGCAGCTTCTCGCCGCCGAGGACGACGTTCTCCAGCACCGTGAGGTTGTCGGCCAGCATGAAGTGCTGGTGGACCATGCCGATGCCGGTCGCGATGGCGTCGGCCGGGCTGGAGAAGGAGACCTGGTTGCCGTCGATCGTGATGGTGCCCTCGTCCGGCTTCTGCATGCCGTAGAGGATCTTCATCAGGGTCGACTTGCCGGCACCGTTCTCACCGACCAGGGCGTGGACGGTGCCCTTGCGGATGGTGATGTCGATGTCGTGGTTGGCGACGACGCCGGGGAAGCGCTTGGTGATGCCGCGCAGTTCCACGGCGGGGGGGCTGGACGCGTTGATGACGCACTCTCCTTGGCGGGAAAGGAGCGGAGAAGCAGGGGGAGGACGGGCGGGCACGGTGGGGCTCGGTGTGGCCGAAGTTATCGCGCCGGAGAGGGTTCTACGCGCGTAGCGATCCCTAATGCCAAAAACCCATGGCCAGGGCGTGACCCGGGGTCCGGAAGGCGGTGGGGACACCGTCCGTCCGGACCCCTGGGTCGGGGTCCCGGCCCCGTGACTGGGGTACGGGACTGGGTTACGGGGCGGTCTTGACCTTGATCTTGCCGGCCGCGATGTCCGCCTTGGCCTTGTCGACCGCGGCGACGACCTCGGTCATCTTGGTGAAGGCCGGGTTCGAGGTGGACAGGCCCACGCCGTTCGCGTCGAGCCCGTAGCGGATCTCGCCGGTCTGCGGCTTGCCCTCCTTGACCGACTTGATCAGGTTGTAGACGGAGCCGGAGACGTCCTTGGTCACCGAGGTGAGGATGTGCTCCTTGTACGCGGCGAGGCCGGACTGCTTGTACTGGTCCGAGTCGACGCCGATGACCCACTTCCCGGCCTTGGCGGCGGCCTCGATGGAGCCGGAGCCGGCGAGGCCGGCAGCCGCGTAGATCACGTCGGCGCCCGCGTCGATCTGGCCCTGCGCGGCGGCCTTGCCCAGGTCGGGCTTGGAGAAGCCACCGAAGTCCGGCGGCTGCGTCAGGTACTGGACCTTGACGTTGACGTTCTTGTTGGTGTCCTTGACGCCCTGGACGAAGCCCGCCTCGAACTTCTTGATCAGCGGGGTCTCGACGCCGCCGATGAAGCCGACGGTGTTCGACTTGGTCACCTTGGCGGCGGCGACGCCGGCCAGGTAGGAGCCCTGCTCCTCGTTGAAGACCAGGTTGGCGATGTTCTTGCCGGTCTTCGACGTGTCGTCGATCAGACCGAACGTCGTGTCCGGGAACTTCGGCGCGACCTCGGCGATGGCCGGGGCGTACGCGAAGCCGACACCGATGACCGGGTTGTTGCCGGAGCGGGCGAGGGAGGTGAGGCGCTGGACCTTGTCCGGGTCGCCCTCGCCCTCGCCGGGCTCGGCCTCCGTGCCGGAGATGCCGAACTCCTTCTCGGCCTTCTCCAGACCGGCGAACGCCGCGTCGTTGAACGACTGGTCGCCGCGGCCGCCGATGTCGTACGCGATGGCGGCCTTGCCGTTCTTCGCGTCGCCGGCGGTGTCCGACTTCTTCTCACTGCCACAGGCGGTCACGCTGAGCGCGAGCGCCGCGGACGCGATACCCGCGGTGGCGATCCTGGTGATCCGGCGCAAGGGGGGCTCCTTCGACCTGACCGAAGCGCCTCTTCCGGCGCTGGTTTCGCGGGCGATCGTAACGCGCGTAGATGTCAGATAAAGCCCTGTACGGAAGCCGTTATCGATTCGTCGCGAACAGGCCGCCCACCAGCCGCCTTCCGGCAGGGTGCACCGGGTACGGGGTGTCCCAGCGTGTCCCGCCGACCACGGGTTGTCCACGCGGCGCCCGGCGGGCGGGCGAAGGCTCCCCCGACCGGAGCAACAGCGGATTCCGGCCGGGCGTGCCGGGGCCCGGGGCCGGGCGCGGGGCGGTGCCCGGCCGCACGGGGACCGGGCGCCCGGGGCCGGGCCCCGCCCCGGGCCCGCTCCCCCGCCGAAACGACGACCGCGTACGGGCGGCGCCCCTCGCGCGGGTGGTGCGTGCGCCCTGCCCGGGCGGGCGGGGGCGCCGGTCGGCGCTTCGGCCGGGGTGTACGCGTTTCGCAGGTGGAAATCTACTCGCGTCACCCACACCCGATCAGCTCTCACAGCACCCCCGGACGCAGTTCTCGGCCCCGGACGAACGCGGGAGTCCGAGTCCGCTACGTTTCCTGCGAACCGGCCGCAAAGTTCCTCCCGTGGCGTGCGGGCCGCCGACGGACATGAGTTTCGGAGGTGTGGGGTGCGGTGACGACGCTGTGGTCGGGGACGGTTCGTGCGGCGAGGGTGACGCCGCTGGCGATTCGGCAGTCACGGCCGAACGCGAGGCCGGGGCCGAGACTGATGCTGTTGCCTGTCTGGACCCGGTCACCGATCAATGCGCCGAAGCGCGGCGTGCCGCATCGGTAGAGACCATCAGGAGTACGCAGGACGATCTCCCGTTCGGGGTTACGCATGTGGGTGCTCCACATGCTGATGGCCGCGACCGTCAGGTTGGCGGACAGATGAGCGTCGGCGCCGACGAGGGTGCGGTTGATGCCGATGCGGTGGCCGAGGATCGTCCGTTCACCGAGGAACGAGCGGGTGACTTCGCAGTTGAAGCCGACCGAGACGTCGGAGCAGAGCACGGAGCCGTCACGGACGGTGGAGAACTCCCACACCCGCACACGGGGGCCGATGATCACGTCATCGCCGATGAGCGCAGTTGGGTGAATCTGTGCGGTGGGGTGGACGCGGTACGGGAGGCGGGTCAGGGCTTGGCGGTGCCAGTCCTCCCAGAGCATGAGGAAGTCGGCCAGCTCCGTCTTCTCCATCTGCTCGTACGGGGTGCCGGCCAGCATTCCGCTGGTGGGAACGGTGAGGTAGTCGCCGAGGTGGATGTTCGGCATCGGTGGCCTTTCGGGAAGCGGTGAACGGCTCAGCCCCGGGATGGCTAGCATCACCGGCACCGAAGCCGAGGAACGGAGAGTTCGTCTGTGAGGCATCCGCGCGTAGGCGTCGCCATTTTGACCATGGGCACACGACCTGCCGAACTGGCCGACCTCCTTGAGTCGGTCGCCGGGCAGAACACCCCTGCCACACGGGTGGTGGTTGTCGGCAACGGCTCGCCGCTGCCGTCCCTGCCGGACGGGGTGACGGGTATCGAGCTGCCGGAGAACCTAGGGGTTTCCGGCGGCCGCAACGTCGCCCTGACCCGGCTGAGGGAGTTCGGTGATGTCGATGTGGTGGTGAACTTGGACGATGACGGTCTCCTGATCAGCCCGGATGTCTTCACTCGGCTTACCCGCCTGTTCGCAGCGGACCAGCGTCTGGGAATCGTCGGTTTCCGTATCGCCGATGAGCGGGGTCGCACCCAGCGCCGGCACGTTCCGCGCCTGCGTGCGGCGGATCCGATGCGGGGCGGGCCGGTCACCACGTTCCTCGGCGGCGGGCACGGGCTTTCCATGCAGATGCTCCAGGAGGTCGGTGACTGGCCCGGGCCGTTCTTCTACGCGCACGAGGAGACCGACCTCTCCTGGCGGGCACTGGACGCGGGCTGGAAGGTGCTCTACGAGCCCCACCTGGTGCTCCGACATCCGTGGACGTCGCCAAGCCGGCACACGGTCTTCCACCGCATGGTCGCCCGCAACCGGGTCTGGCTCGCCAAGAGACATCTTCCAGCCCCCCTTGTCCCCCTCTACCTGGGCGTCTGGACCGGGCTCACGATCGCCCGCACTCGTTCTGCGGCGGATCTGCGGGCCTGGTTCGGTGGTTTCGCCGAGGGCATGCGCACCGCGTGCCCGCCCCGTAGGCCGATGCGGTGGTCCACGGTCTGGCGCATGACCCGCCTGGGGCGACCGCCTGTCATCTGATCAGGCGGTCGAGGCTTCAGACTCGGCCCGTAGCCACTTGGGGATCGCCCCGGGCGTCTTGTCCAGCCAGTTGGTGTAACGGGTCACCCCCTCTTTGAGGGTGATCGTTGGTCGCCAGCCGAGCACCGCTTCCATGCGGTGGGTGGTCGCGTAACCACCGAGCGGGTCACCAGGTGGCATCGGCGTCTCTACGAATCGGGTTTTCGGATACCGCTCGGCAACCAGTTCAGCCACGGTTCGGATGGTTGTGGGGCTGCCGGTACCAATGTTGATCGTTTCGTTGTGGGCTCGCGGGGCGACCAGGGCTCGTACGGTGGCGGCGGCGACGTCGTCGACGTGGATCAAGTCCCGGACCTGGTGACCACCACCGTTGAGAAGCAACGGCAGTCCCAAAGCGGCGCGAGTGGCGAACCAGGCCACCACCCACGAATGGCTGTTCTC
This sequence comes from Streptomyces tamarix, assembly GCF_032423885.1. Classification (NCBI taxonomy): domain Bacteria; kingdom Bacillati; phylum Actinomycetota; class Actinomycetes; order Kitasatosporales; family Streptomycetaceae; genus Streptomyces; species Streptomyces tamarix. Next base: position 24,632 of record NZ_JAWCTQ010000015.1, read on the forward strand.
CTTGACTACCTGCGGCTCACCGTAGACGGAGAAGTACCGCACGATCGTGTATGAAGAGCCCGGAGCACCCAGAGTGAGTGCGGTCTGCGTCTCGCCCCACGCCTTGGTGTTGGCGTAGACGGACATCGGCCGCAGAGCCGTGTGCTCGTGGAACTGCGGCGGCACCCGGCCATACACCGTTTCCAGCAGCTTCCGCACCGTTCGGTACTCCTCGCACGGACGTGCCCGATCCTCTGGGGTTCCGTTGCCGTAGACGCTGGCCGAGGAGACGAAGACCAACCGGCGGATCCGCTCGCAGGCGGCCACCGCGTCGAGCAGTACCTGAGTGCCGATGACGTTGGTGTGGATCGCGGCGAGGGGTGTGCGGGTGCACGCGGCGACGTCCGCGAGAGCAGCGGCGTGGATCACGTAGTCACACTCGGCCAGCACCTTCCTGAGCAGACCCGGGTTCTGGATGTTGCCGACGATGACGTCCGGGTCGGTGGGGTCGACACCGAACAGGTCGCGGTAGGTGTGACGGGGGTACGCATCCAGCGTGCACAGGGAGATTGGCCGGGCCCCGGCCTGGCGCAAGTAGCCGACGATCCGGCTGCCGATCAACCCGGCTCCACCTGTGACCAGCACGGTCCTGCCGACGAGTTCCTTCATGTGGGTGTCGTACACAGCGCCTCCATGTCGTGATGAGGTGTGCGGTGTCACCGTCCGGCCCGGTGGGCCTGCTCGCGCTTGGCGATGATCTGCTGGAACTGGATCGCGTACAGCTCCACCTGGTCCGGGGTCAGGACCAGCACCGACTCGGTGGTCCGGCCGTCGGTGTGGTGAACCTCGATGCCCAGGGCGGCCTGCTGGGCACGGTGGTCGTACATCGCGTCGCGTTTCAGCGGTGTCGCGCAGGTGACCGATGCCCATGTGACCCGGGCCACCGCGGTCTCCTTCATGTCCCTCACCTCTCGGGGGATTGCCTGCGACCCGCTCCGGTGCGTGCCGCCCGTGCTTACGAGGGCACCGCAGTCCGCCTGCCGAAGACAGGTACAGCTGAATGGCGCGCACACCGTTTGCACGTGGCGTAAACGGCTTGCAACTTCTCGTAAACAGAGGTGCCTTGACGGGACAATGCGCTCAGCAGGAGGTGAGCCGTGGACAGCACTCATCCGATCTGGCAGTCAGTAGCCATGCGTGACGCCCTCGCCCGCCGCGACGCCGGTGCGATCGTTCGGTTGGCCCGCCGCGCGGCTGACATCACACTCGCCGAGCTCGGCAGACAGGTCGGGTATACCGCCGCCTCCCTGTCCCGGATGGAGCGCGGCAAGCAACCGATGCGAGACGTCTTGCTGCTTCGGCAGCTCGCCAATTGTCTGGACATCCCGCCGCATCTACTCGGACTCGCGCCGCGACACCAGCCAATGGCGCCGGACCGGTCCGAGGCCACTAGGGTGGGCTCACAGACCCTGTTCGGTGAAGAGGGGGACGATCCGGTGCGACGCCGCCGACTCCTGGCCGCTGTGGCCGGAGCCACCACCAGCGCGGTTCTGGGACCTTCCGCCGCCGCTCACGCCCCGGCGAAGCCGAGCCTGTCCGGGCTGGAAGACCTCCTACTGCACCGGCAGTACGGCCGGGTTCTCGCCGTGGATCCCACCCCGTCGTCCGTCGCCGCGGCGGTGGACGCCTCCCGGCGGGACTTCGGCGCCTGCCGCTACGACGCTCTCGCCCGTGCCCTCCCGGCCCGGATCGCGCTCGCCCGGGCCCTCGGCGAGGGCGGTCACCCGGAGCGGGCGGCGACCGCGGTCGCCGAGCTGTACACGACCGCGACCCGGCTGTGCATCAAGCTCGGCGAGGACGGCCTCGCCGCCGCCACCGCCGACCGCGCCCTCACCGCCGCCGTCAACGGCGCGGACGCCCTCACGGTCGCCGAGGCCCACCGCATGGTCTCGTCCGTGTGGCGCCGCCAGGGGCACCACGCCCGTGCTACGGAAGTCGCCGTGGCCGCCGCGCAGCAGTTGGCCGACGACCGCACCGCCGACCTGACCGGACGGCTCTCCGTACAGGGGAACCTGTACGCCACCGCCGCCTACACCGCCGCCAAGCAGGGCGACCGGCACACCGCACGCGCCCTCATCGCCGAGGCCGGGGCCACCGCCGGGCGGCTCGGCCACGACGCGCTGCTCCGCGGCAACGTCTTCGGCCCCAGCCAGGTCCTCCTCCACCAGATCTCCGTCAGCCACCTCCTCGGCGACGCGGGTCAAGCCGTCGAGCACGCCCGCCGCGTCGACGTCACCGCCCTACCCACCGCCGAACGGCAGGCCCGGTACTGGATCGACGTCGCCCGCGCCTTCGACCGGTGGGGCAAGCCCGACCGCTGCTACCGGGCGCTCCTGGCCGCCGAACGGGCCGCGCCGCAGGAGGTCCGCCGGGACTCGGTCCGGACCGTGACCGCCGGACTCGTACGGCACGATCGGGCCCTGCCCGGCGTACGGGCCTTCGCCCACCGCACCGGCGCCCTCGCGGACCTGTGAGGCCGCCGGGCCGGCGTCCTCGTCAAGGCGACTCGTACGGCTCGGGCGGCTCGGACGGCGCGGGCGGCTCGGACGGCGCGGGCGCCCGGCTGGCACGCCGGAGGCCACCGCGTACGCGCCCCGTACTGGCCGGGACCGCCCTCGCGGGAAACGAGACCCGCGGGAGCTGGGCCCGGAGCCGGCGGGACGGTCCCGAGGCCGGCGGGGCGGGCCCGGAGGGGGTCCGGCGCACGTACCGGTGGACGCGGGCGGGGCGGACCGGGATACGCCCCGGTGGAGACAGGACACAGAGCACGAGTCTCGGAACCGGCGGGCGGGCCCGAAGGGGGTCCGGCGCGCGTACCGGCGGACGCGGGCGGGGCGGACCCGGGCACGCGCGGCGGGGACAGGACGCGGGAGATCGAGGCCCCGGGGACGCAGGGGATCGAGGCCCCGGCGTGCGTGCCGGGGCCGTCCGGGGGTCAGGCGCCGGCGTCGATCAGGGCCGCGGCCGTGAAGAGTTCCACGCCCACCTTGATCGCGGCCTCGTCCACGTCGAAGTTGCCCCGGTGGAGGTCGAGGTGGGTCGGGTCGCCCGGGCGGCGGACGCCCAGGCGGGCCATGGCGCCGGGGACGTGCTCCAGGTACCAGGAGAAGTCCTCGCCGCCCAGGGACTGCTCGGTGCTCTCCACCGAGTAGGGGCCGCGGCGGCGCTCCATGGACTCGCGCAGGAGCTCCGTGACGACCGGGTCGTTGACGACCGGCGGGACGCCCCGGACGTAGTTGATCTGGGTCTTCGCGCCGTGCAGCGTCGCGACCTCGTCGATCGCCGCGTACACCTGGTCCGGCGCGCCCCGCCACGCCTCCAGGTCGAGGCAGCGGACCGTGCCGCCCAGCTCGGCGTGTTGGGGGATGACGTTCGGGGCGTGGCCGGCCTCGATGCGGCCCCAGGTGAGGACCATGCCGGAGCGGGCGTCGATGCGGCGGGCGAGGAGGGCCGGGACGTCCGTGGCGACCCGTGCGACGGCGGTGACCAGGTCGGTGGTCAGGTGCGGGCGGGCCGTGTGGCCGCCGGGGCCGTCGAGGGTGACCTCCAGGCGGTCGCACGCGGACGTGATGGGGCCGACGCGCAGGCCGATCTTGCCGGCGTCGACGCGCGGGTCGCAGTGGACGGCGATGATCCGGCCGACGCCGTCCAGGACACCGGCCTCGACCGCGTCGACGGCGCCGCCGGGGAGGACCTCCTCGGCGGGCTGGAAGAGGAGGCGCACGGGACGCGGCAGGAGACCCTGGCGGTGCAGGTCCGCGAGGACGAGCCCGGCGCCGAGGACCGTGGTCGTGTGGACGTCGTGGCCGCAGGCGTGTGCGCGGTCCGGGACGGTGGAGCGGTACGCGCACTCCTCCTTGGTGTCCGGGATGGGGAGGGCGTCGATGTCCGCGCGCAGGGCGAGCATGGGGCGGTGGCCGTCCCACGTGCCGACGTCGCAGACGAGTCCCGTGCCGCCGGGGAGGACCCGGGGGCGGAGACCGGCGGCCTCCAACCGGGCCTTGAGGGCGGCGGTGGTGCGAAACTCCTGGTTGCCGAGCTCCGGGTGCATGTGCAGATCCCGGCGGAAGGCGATCAGCTCGGTACGGAGTGACTCCGGCAGCGTACCGAGGAGGGGCGTTTCGTCGGGAACGTCGGCTTCGGGTTCGCGGGACATCAACTTGTTCACCCATCACAGGGTAGGCGTCTTAGCCCTCCAACTTACGCGTGATCCACAAAACTTCAGCCCGTTAGGGGAAAGAAATCCGGCCGGCGGGGCTTGAGGGGGGTCCGAAGTGGGTAAGGTCACGCGATTTGAGGCTTGTGTTGATCTTCCTCCATCCCCGGGTCGAGCTGGGATCCGGCGGCCGTTCACGCTCCGATGAGCGACAGTCCGTGCGCCGACCGTGCCGTCTCGGCCACTGCCGCGAGGAAGCCGCGCGCCCGGGGCGGGACGCCCGCCCGCAGCCACTCGGGGGCCACGTCGCAGACGGTGATCGCGACACCCGTGCCGGCGAGGGTTGCCGGGAGGGTGTGCACGACCGTCGACGGGAAGCTGAGCACCGTACGGCCGAGGGGGCCGCGCCGCGCGATCAGCTCCAGGGGCAGTTCGGGGCGGACGATCTCCAGTCCGGTCGTCGTGGCGATGCGGTGCAGCTTGGTCACGCTCTCGCGGCGGTGCGCGAAGTACCGCGTCACCCCGTGCGCCGCCGCGAGGGCGGCGACGGCCTCCACGTACCGGTCGGGGTCGACCACGCCGGTCTCCACCAGGGAGGTGCCGACCAGGTCCGCGCCCGCGGTCAGCCGGGGCGGCCCGAACCGGGCACGGGTCCAGTCGAAACGGTTCCTGCTCACCACCGTACCCTCCGGCGCCTCCACCGGCAGGGCGGTGAAGATCTCGACCGTACGGCGCCGGCCGGGCGCCAGCCGGCGGCGGGCCAGGGCGGTGACCGGGGCGAGGGCCAGCTCGCGCGGGCTGCGGCTGCCGCGCCGGTGCCAGCGCACCAGGCGCTCGCCGCGGGTCAGCTGGGCGGCGTACTCCATGGTGGCGGTGCCGTCGTCGACGACGGTGACGCGGCGCGGCGGGAACGCGCCGAGCAGCAGTTGCACGTACCGCGAGAAGGGGTCGCCGACCAGGACGCGGTCGGCGCCGCGCAACAGCGGCGCGAGGTCCCGGAGCGTACGGGCGGGGCCGCCGCCCCGGCCCGCGCCGCCGCGGGCGTCGTGCCAGCGGACGGTGACGCCCTCGTCGCGGGCCAACTGGGCCATGCGGCGCAGCTGGCCCCGGGACATGGGGTCGGTCGGCGGGAGGACGACGAGGGTGAGCGGCTCGTGCCCGTCGGGGTGCGCGCGCACCCACTCCAGGACGTTCAGGACCTGGACGGGGCTCTCGGCGAGGGCGGTGTTCATGCCGGGGCCAGGACCCTGCGGAGCTTCTTCATGGGCGCCAGCTCCGACTCGTACACCCGCTTCACTCCGTCGCCGAGGGCGGCCTCGATGGTGCGGATGTCGCGCACGAGGCGGGTGAGGCCCTGCGGTTCGACGGAGGCGGCCTGGTCGGAGCCCCACATCGCGCGGTCGAGGGTGATGTGGCGCTCGACGAAGACCGCGCCGAGGGCGACGGCGGCGAGGGTGGTCTGCAGGCCGGTCTCGTGGCCGCTGTAGCCGATGGGGATGTTGGGGTAGTCGCGGCGCAGCGACTCGATGACGCGGAGGTTCAGCTCCTCGGCCTTCGCCGGGTAGGTGGAGGTGGCGTGGCAGAGCAGGACGTTGTCGGAGCCCAGGACCTCGACGGCGTGCCGGATCTGCTTCGGCGTCGACATGCCGGTGGAGAGGACGACGGTGCGGCCGGTGGCGCGGACGGCGCGCAGCAGCTCGTCGTCGGTGAGGGACGCCGAGGCGATCTTGTGGGCGGGGACGTCGAACTTCTCCAGGAAGGCGACGGCCTCGGTGTCCCACGGGGAGGCGAACCAGGCGATGCCGCGGGACCGGCAGTGCTCGTCGATGGCGCGGTACTCGGCCTCGCCGAACTCGACGCGGTGCCGGTAGTCGATGTACGCCATCCGGCCCCAGGGGGTGTCGCGCTCGATGTCCCACTGGTCGCGGGGGGTGCAGATCTCGGGGGTGCGCTTCTGGAACTTCACGGCGTCGCAGCCCGCGTCGGCGGCGGCGTCGACGAGGGCGAGGGCCGTGTCGAGGTCGCCGTTGTGGTTGATGCCGATCTCGCCGGTGACGTAGACGGGGTGGCCGGGGCCGACGGGGCGGCCGCCGAGGGTGCGTGTGCGCTGGTCGTTCATGGTCGCTTTCCTTGGGGGGAGCGGGACGGGGCGTGGGCGGTGGTGTCCAGTTCGGGTCCGAGGAGCCAGGCGGCGATCTCCCGCACGGCGCCCGCGCCGCCCCGCGCGGTGGTGACGGCGCGGGCGGCGGCGCGTACGGCGGCGTGGGCGTCGGCGACGGCGACCGGCCAGCCGACGAGGCCGAGGCAGGGCAGGTCGTTGACGTCGTTGCCGGCGTAGAGGACGTGCCGGGGGTCGACGCCGCGCTCCTCGCACCAGTGCTTGAGGGCGGCGTCCTTGCGGTCGACGCCGTGCAGGACGGGGACCTGGAGCTTGCGGGCGCGGGCGGCGACGACGGGGTTCTTCTCGGTGGAGAGGATCAGCAGGCGCAGCCCGGAGCGGCGGAGGGCGGCGATGCCGAGGCCGTCGCCGCGGTGGACGGCGACCAGTTCGCGCCCGTCGGAGTCGACGAGGACCCGGTCGTCGGTCTGGGTGCCGTCGAAGTCGAGGACCACCGCGTCCACGTCGGCGCGGGTCGGGAGGTCCGCCGGGTCGAGGAGCGGTGCCAGCGCGCGGGCGCGGGCGAGGTCGTGCGGGTCGTCGACCTCCAGGACGCGCGCGGGGTCGGTCGGGACGAGGGCGGTGCGGCCGAAGAAGCGGTGCCCGTGCGTGCGGAACCCGGCGGCGTCCATGGCGTACGCGGCACCCGTCTCCAGGTACTCGGGGTGCCGGTCCTGGCGGCGGGGGCGGTGCGCCTTGTCGTGGTTGACCCCCCGGGCGTCCGGGGCGGACGGGGTGCCCGGGGCGGGCGGGGGGCCCGGGGCGGGCGGGGGGCCCGGGGTGTCCAGGGCGGACGTTACGGGCGAGATGCCCGGGGTGGGCAGGCTGTCCGGGACGGGCGGGGTGCCCGGGGTGCCCGGGGCGGTGGCGCCGGGGTCCGCCGGGAGCTCGTGCCGCCAGAGGAAGCCGTGGGAGGGGGCGACGGTGAGGGCCGTGTCGGCGCCGTGGTCGAGGATCTCCGCGGCGACGCCGTCGACGTCCCCCGGGGTGAGGAACGGGCTGGTGCACTGGACGAGGAGGACCACGTCGGCGGGGCGGCCGTGCCGGGAAGCGTGGGCGTCCAGGGCGTGCAGGACGGCCGCCTCGCTGGTGGCCGTGTCGCCGGCGAGGCCGGCCGGGCGGTGGACCACCTCGGCGCCGGCGCCCGCCGCGACCGCCGCGATGTCCGGGTCGTCCGTCGAGACCGCCACGTGGGTGACGCGGCGGGCGGCCAGGCAGGCGCGGACGGCGCGGGCGACCAGGGGGACCCCGCCGACCGGGGCGAGGTTCTTGCCGGGCACGCCCTTGGAGCCGCCGCGGGCCGGGATCACCGCCAGGACGGTGCGCGGGGCGCTCACAGCTCCCCCAGCCGGCGGATGAGGGGCGCCACGTGCTGGACGCCGTGCCGGTACGCGCCCCGCGCGGCCCCGCGCGCCGCGTCGCGCAGGAGGCGGCGCGCGCCGCGCGCCACGGGCGCCCCGGGCGCCGGCGTGTCGGTGTCCAGGCGGTGGCGGGCGAGGACGCCGGGGAGGTAGCCGGGGGCGGTGGTGGCCGTGTAGTACGGGGCGATCGGCGGCAGGACGTCCCGCGCCAGCAGGTCGGCCACGCGCCGGCGGGCCGCCGCGAAGGCCGCGTCGGGGTCCCGTACGGCCTCCCCGGGCGGTACCGCGCCGCCGTCGCGCGCCGGGCCGGTGGGAGCCACGCCCTGGTCGGTGAGCCACGCCGGGTCCGGCACCGGGCGGTGACCGGCGTCGATGCGGTCCCAGGAGGTGAGCAGCCCGGAGCCGACGAAGTGGTGGTTGCCGAGCGCCTCGCGCACGCCCAGGTCGGTGAGGACGGCGGTCGGCACGCCCCGGTGCAGGGCCTCCAGGGCGGCCGTCGAGGAGACGGTGACCAGCAGGTCCGTACGGTCCAGGATCTCGCCCATGTTCCCGTACACGAGGCGCAGGTTGGGCGGGAGCGGCAGGGTCCGGGCGAGCTTCTGGTACGGCAGTTCCTCGATGTGCGTGGTGTGCTCGCCCGGCTTGGAGCGGAGCTTCAGCAGCACCTCGCGGCCCGGGTGCAGCCGGGCGTGGCCGGCCAGCCGGCGCAGCAGGTACAGGCGGTCGGCGCGGGACGCCGGTACGGACGGCTGCGCGGCGAACACGACGGTGTGCCGCCCCGGCACGGGCCGGTGGGGCGCCCCGCCGAGGAACGGCAGCGCGGCCTCCACGACCGCCGACGCGTCGGCGCCGACCCCCTCGTACACGGCGCGGAACCGGCGCGCGTCGTACGGGGAGTTGGCCAGGACGACGTCGGCGCCGTGCCGCAGCAGCAGTCCGTCGGTGAGCTTCTCGTAGACGACGCCGACGTAGCCGGTGACGACGACGGGGCGGCGGCGGGGGGTCGCCCGGGCCAGCCCGTGGAGGAGCGCCTGCACGGTGCCGCCGACGAGGGCGAGGACGACCACGTCGTACGCCTCGTCCCGTACGGCCCGCAGGAACTCCGCGCCCGTCACCTCGCGGGGCGTGCCCAGGCCCGCCTCGGCGAGCTGCCGGGCGGTCGGGGTGGCGCGGCCCCGCAGCGCGTACCCGGTGACGTCCGGGTCGGTGGCGCCGGGCGGGGGCGGTGGGGCGATCCGGCGCGCGGTGAGCGCGCCCCATTTCCAGCGGGTGTCGGAATCCGCGAGAACGGCGATCCGAGGTGTGGGCGAAGGCACGCCGAGGACGTTAGGAATCCCTTTCGGTGCGCGGCCCAACTCGATCGCAACAAACGGTGAACAGCGTCCGGCGGCCGTCCGGTTCAACGGTGCGCCGCCCACTGTTCACCGCGCATCCCTTCCCCTGTCGGGAAGAATGCGGGGCCCGCCCCCTAATCTCCGGGGGGTGGTCAAGCTCTCCGTCGTCGTGCCGTTCTTCAATGTGCAGAGATACGCGCCCGACGCCCTCCGAAGCCTGCGCGCGAACGCCCGCGACGATTTCGAGTTCCTGCTGGTCGACGACTGCTCCACGGACGGCACGCCGGAGATCCTCCGACGTGCCGTCCGGGAGGTCCCGGGCGCGGTGCTGCTGCGGCACGAACGCAACAGCGGACTGGCGACGGCCCGGAACACGGGGCTGGACGCGGCGCGCGGCGAGTACGTCGCGTTCCTGGACGGCGACGACTGGCTCGCGCCCGGGCACTTCGCCCAAGTACTGTCGGTTATCGAGGAGTTGGGGTGCGACTTCGTGCGCACCGACCACATCCGCTGCACCGGTTCGGAGCGGTCGGTCCAGCGGGTCCCGGTGGGCCGGCGCGGCGAGGTGCTGCGACCGCGCGACGCGATCCTGCCGGCCGACCGGTCCACGTCGGTCGACTACCCGTACGCCTGGGCGGGGATGTACCACCGGCGGCTCGCGGAGCGCGGGCTGCTGCGCTTCACGGACGGGTTGCGCACCGCGGAGGACCGCCCGTGGATCTGGCGGCTGCACCGCGAGGCGGATTCCTTCGCGGTGGTGGGGGGGACACCGGGAATCTTCTACCGGCGCGGGGTCGCCTCCTCCCTCACCCACATCGGCGACATGCGCCAACTGGATTTCATCAGGGCTTTCGACCAGGTAATCGAAGAAACCGCGAAAGATCCGGAAGCGGACCGACTGATGCCGAAAGCGGTGCGCACGTACTGCGCGATCATCGCCCACCACGTGGGTTCCGCGGAACGGTTCGAACCGGTCGTCGCCCGGAAATTGCGGACGTGGAGCGCGGCGGCGCTGCGCCGGCTGCCGCAGGACGTGCTGGCGGACGCCCTGGACGGGATGGACGCGCGGCGGGCGGCGGTGCTGCGCCGGCTGCGGCGGCGGCCCGCCCTGGTGGGCGCGGGGGTGCCGGCGTGACGGTCCGACTGCTGTACGCGTCCAGCCTGTACGGCGCGGCGACGCTCGCCGCCGCCCTGGACGCCGGGCTCCTCCCGCCGGCCGGGCGGCGGGTGCTGCTGGTCGCGAACAACGCGGCGGTGCCCGAGACGACGACGCCGCTCGACCGGATGCCGGGGTTCGAGCGGCTGCGCGGCCGCTTCGACGCCGTGCTGTCCTGGAACGAGGCGGTCGCGCCGCTGCACCCGGCCGGCTGGACGCCCCGCCCCGACGACGTGCCGCTGTGGGAGCGGTACCTGCGGTCGCTGTGGGGGCTGGGCGGCGAGCGGGTGGAGCTGGTGGTGGAGTCGCTCCAGGTGGCACCCGCGCTGGCGCTGGCACGGCTGTTCCCGGACGCGCCGCTCGACGTGTACGCGGACGGGCTGATGAGCTACGGCCCGACCCGGGTCCGGCTCGACCCGCTGGTCGGGGAGCGGGTGCGGCGGGTGCTGCACCCGGAGCTGGTGCCGGGGCTGCGGCCACTGCTGCTGGCCGAGTTCGGGGCGGAGCCGGTGGTGGTGCCGGAGGACGCGTTCACGAAGGTGCTGGACGAGCTGGCCGGACCGGAGGAGCTGCCGGAGGTGCCGGCCCGGGGCGGTGCGCTGCTGCTGGGGCAGTACCTGGCCGCGCTGGGCATCCTCTCCCCCGCCGAGGAGGAGGCGCTGCACGTGCGGATGGTGCGGGGCGCGGTCGCGCTCGGGCACCGGCGGCTGGTGTTCAAGCCGCACCCGGTGGCCCCGCCGTCCTGGTCGCGGACGCTGGAGCGGGAGGCCCGGGCGCTGGGCGCGGAGCTGACGGTCCTCGAACGGCCGGTGCTGGCGGAGGTGGTGTTCCGCCGGATGCGGCCCGACCTGGTGGCGGGCTGCTTCTCGACGGCGCTGTTCACGGCGGCCCGGTTCCACGGCCTCCCGGTGGCGCGGACCGGCACCGGGACGCTGCTGGAGCGGCTCGCCCCGTACGAGAACAGCAACCGGGTGCCGGTGACCCTCGCCGACGTGCTCCTGCCGGACCTGGACGCGGGCGGCGCGGGCGCGCCCCGGGCGGTGGACGCGGAGGTGACCGCGCTGGTGGAGGCGGTGGGGTACGCGATGCAGCCCCGGGTACGCCCCGACCTGCGCCCGGTGGCCGAGCGGCACCTGTCGGGCGCCGACCCGGCCCAGGTGGACCGGTACTTCCGCCGCCGCCGTCTCACCGCCCTGGGCCTCCCGGGCGGCCTGCCGGCGTCCGGCAACCGCACGGCCCGCCGCCTGGCCGGCCGGGTCCTCCGCCGCACCCGCCGCCTGCGCGGCCTGCGCCGCCTCCACCGCCTGTTGGCGTCCTAGCTGTTCCGTCCACGGAGGTTGGTGACAGCGGTCACTGGGGAGTGATCTTGAACGAGTGAGGGCCTTCCGGGTTCGGTGTGGATTGCGACATCTGCGCCGAACGACGAAAGGCCCTCGGGCCCCACCGCAACGCACCCCTGACCGAGACCGGACGTCGGAGCATCAAGGTCCGTCTCCTGCGCCGCTGGGGCCCGGCCCGCCTGTCCCATCTGGACCGGGCCACCGGCCGGGTCATCCGCCGCTACGAACGCGCCGAACCCGGCGAGCTGGTGCACGTCGACATCAAGAAACCCGGCAACATCCCCGACTGCGGCAGCCGCAAGGCCCTTGGCCGACAAGCGGGCCGCAAGAATCGCTCGAACGCCGGTTACAGCTACCTGCACACCGCCGTCGACAACTACTCCCGCCTGGCTTACAGCGAGATCCCCGGCGATGAGAAGAAGTCCGCCACCGACTCCTGGACCCGCGCCCAGGCGTTCTTCACCCAGGCCGGGATCACGGAACCGCTGGGTGGGCGTGCTGGATGGCGTTGGTGGCCAGCATGGACGGGGCGTCCCGGCCTCGCGGGCTGCTTTGAGGGGCTACTTCGTGGCGACGACGTAGACGCTGCCCCAGCGGCGCTTCGGGTGGGCCGTGGCGGGGTCGAAGGTCCAGGGCTCGACGGTGGTGAAGCCGGCCTCGGTGAAGAGCTGGACGAGCTTCTCGTGGTCGTAGGCCCACAGGTGCGGGGTGTACGTGGGGTCGTCGTCCTGGTCGCGGAAGACGAGGTTCACGAGGTCGAGACGCGTGTTGATGTCACCGCGGCAGTCGCGCTTGGCGTACCAGCGCTCGATCATCTCGTCAGAGGTGTCCAGCGGGCCGGGGTACTGGTTCAGGGTGAAGGCGGCGTCGGGAACGCCGGTGATGATCCGGCCGCCCGGCACGAGGACGCGGTGGGCCTCGCGGACGTAGTGCTTGGCCGAGCGCGGGTAGTCGATGTGCTCCAGGAAGTGCTCGGAGAAGATCTCCTCGGTGCTGTCGCCCTGGAGGGGGATGCCCTCGCGAATGTCCCAGAGCAGGTCGGCCGGCGGGACGAGGTCGATGTTGAAGAAGCCGTCGATGCGGTGGGCCCCGCCGCCGACCTGGACCTTGGCGGGCTTGTCGTCGATGCGACCGTTGGGCCAGGCGCAGCGGCTGGCATGGTGGTAACGGTGGAGTTCGATCTCCCTGGCGGCGGCCCGGAGAGTGCGGGCGAGACCGCGGGTGGTGGCGGGGTCGGCGAGGACCGAGGCGATCTGCTCGCCGAGGAGGTCGACGGAGGGCATGCCGGAGGTACTCATCACGGATCTCCTGCGTGTGAGGTTGCTCGGGGTGGGGTGTGCCGCAGATGGCGGCGGTGGTCAGGCGGCGCTGGGCGCAGGGGCGGTCCACTGGTTGTTGCGCATGAGGGTGTACTTGATGTCCACCAGCCGCGGGGTGATGGTCAGCGCGAGCTCTTCGGCCGGGTGGAGGTGGCCGGTGTCGTCCTGCTCGGCGCGCCAGACGCGGTAGTCGAGGTTGGGGTAGGCCGGGTTGATGCCGATCTCACCCTTGGGCATCGTGCCGTTGAACGGGGCGATGATGTCCATGTGGTTCCAGTAGTTCCAGGCTTGCAGCGCCTTGTGCTGGTCGAAGTAGAAGTAGAAGTCGGGGTAGCGGCCGAAGGTGCGCAGTTCCCGGTGGATGAGGTGGCCGAGGAGCGGTCCGAGCTGGGTGGCCAGGGAGTCGAACTCCCAGCGCGTGTGGTGCCAGGCTTCGGGGGCGTCGCCGGGCGCGAAGAGGCGGGCGGCGACGAGGTAGCTGATCCGCTCGACCAGGTAGGCGCTCGCGTGGGTGGTGTCGATGGTCGGATCGACCCGATGGAGGAGCGCGGCCAGCTGCTTCGGTCGGGGGCGGAACCTCGCCAGGTCGAACTTGCCGGCCATCGCGGGGAAGGAGGCGAACAGCATCTCCTTGTACAGCCAGTTGTTCAGCTCGCCGAGCTCGACCAGGCGCCGGGTGTGGTGCGAGGTCGAGTGGAGCATCAGGTACTCGGCGACCGCTTCGAAGTACAGGTAGCCGAGGATCGGCAGGCGGGGGATCGTCTCGTCGAGCAGCTTGAGGAACGGCTCGGCGTCGACCTGGGTGCCCTGGTAGGCGACGGCGGCAGCGGTGGCGAGGAAAGCGGCCGAGTTCTTGACCCGGCTGACGACGGTCTCGCGTAGCTGGTGCCGTTCGTTCTTGCTCAGCAGGTATTCGAGGTGGCTGTAGATCTGCAGGTGGATGAGGCCGAGGCGCAGGTAGTCCACGCCGGCGAGACCGCGATATGCCTGCGGCGGGGTGTCGATCTCGAAGATCAGCGGGGTGGGGACGCGATCGGTGACGCCGAGCTTGGCCAGGAAGGTCGGTGCTTCCTTGGTCAGGACGTAGGCGCCGAGGTTGTGCATGTGGAAGCCCTGGTCGGTCGCGGTGAGCGGCGCGCAGTAGATGCTTCCGACGAGGCAGCCGCCCGACGGGTAGAGCACGCCCTGCCGACTGATCTCCTCCAGGGCGTGGGTGACGTGCAGCAGGTGCAGCTTGCCGTTTCCGTTCAGGGCCTCGAAGAGGGCGTTCTGCCGCAGCAGGTGGCCGTTCGGGGTGTCCTCGGCGAGACGTCGGTCCCAGCCCGCGGTCTGGGCGGCGAGAGGGTCGGTGTGGCCGGAGGAGCTGGGGATGAGGGTGGAGTCGTAGAAGGCGTGGGCGTCGGCCCACAAGTGGTAGGCGTCGAGAAAGTCCATGGTCAGACCAGGCCCTTCTCGGCGAGCGCGTAGCGGACGGCAGCGGTGCCGCTGGCCCCGGCGAGGTAGGCGCGCTCCGAGACCAGGACCAGGTCGAAGGCGAGGCCGCGCAGCCGGTCGAAGGCGGGCTCGCGGACGTACCGGGCGTCCGGCCACCACTTCAGCTTCGGCAGGCGGTAGCGGTCCAGGGCATCGGCGGCCTTCACCACGTCGGTGATGCGCTCGGCCCGGGCGTGGTCGGACCTGTCATCGGCGGTGAACGCCTCGTACGGGACATCGTGCAGTCGGACGGCGGTAGCCGCTTGAATGATCCGCCGTGGACTTGCGGTGAGGCCGAAGTGGTCCCAGACGGTGTCGGCGTTCGCGGCGAGCCAGATGGCCGCGCGGGCGCCGTGTCCGCGGTCGCCCTTGTCGTTGTGCCGCTGGCAGTCGTGTACGGCGGCGGCGAGGACGGCCGTGGCGGTGTCGACGTCGTCGAGACCATTCGCCTCGGCGAGGACGGCGGCGAGCGCCGCCGTCCTCATGGCGTGCCGGACGCCGTGGAGCGACGTGTACAGGCGGGGGTCGGCCCACCACCGGGTGGGCAGTTCGCCGTGCGCGAGCAGTTCCTTCGACTGCGGGCGCAAGGTCTGCTGTGGTGCCGGCGGGAGGTCGGGCCTGTGGTCGCTGATCCACGCGATGGTGGGGTGGTCCATGTGCTGGTGGAGCGGGAGCTGCCCTCGGGCAGCCAGATCGATCAGTCTTGCGGTCAACGGGGTCGTGCTCACTCGTGCCCACCCCCTTGGTGGTCTCCGCAGTGATGTTCCCTACCGGATCGGCGCGGCCTGCTGCTCGCGTTCCTTGCGCTCCTTCTCGGCCGCCTCGAAGGTGGCGGTGAAGTCGGCCAGCTCCTGCTCCGTCATCAGGGTCACGCCGAGCGCCGTGGCGACGTCCGTGATCTTGGCCTCGGCCTCGGCGCGGGCGGCGTCCGAGGCGCCGTCCTCCAGCAGGACCTCGAACTCGGCGTGGTAACCCCATGCCTCGCTCCACTTGACCGCGATCTCGACGCCGTCGAGGCGGAAGTTGTGACGGAAGTTGAACGCCTCGTGCATCGCCGTCTCGAACCCGAGGGCGTTGAACACCTTCACCGCGGCGGGAACGTCGGAGGGGGCGATGGCGAACTCGGTCTCCGCGAAGGCCGCACCCTGCCCGATCCTGCTCCCCTTGAGAGTGATCTTGGCGGTGCCGGCAGCGGTGTTGCCGGTGACCTTCAGGAGCTGGTCGGGCAGCACGTAGAAGTAGATGTGCTTGTCGTCGGGGCCCAGGTCCTCCCCGTCCGCCTTCAGGCGGGTGACGAACTGGTCGTGGACCTCCTTGGTGAAGCGGGCGCGCATCTCGATCTCGACGGCCACGGGGCTGTTGCCTCCTCGTTCCAGGCATGGCGAAGCCAGCCGGACCCTGCCGCGCGGGGGCTGTCCGGTCGGGCGATCGCTATGGGGTGGGTGGTCGAGCGCGGGGTGATGCGGCCGCTGCGGGGGCCGGCCGCATCACCCCGGTGGATCGGCGGGTGTCAGCCGAGGGCGCCGAAGCGCTCCTCGACGACTCCCGAGTGCAGGTAGGTCGGCAGCTGAACGCCTCCCACCGACGAACGGCCGGTGGCGACCTGCTCCTCCGTCTCACTGGGGAAGCCCTCCAGCAGACGCAGGCACTGCTGCACCCATTCGCGCGACGCGGGCCAGTCGCCCAGGTCACGGTGGCGTACGGCCAGGGCGTACGCGGTCTCGGTGGCGGCCCACCGGTCGGTCGCCAGCTCACGCTGGAAGATCGCCTCCAGCTCGTCGGTGGAGGCCAGGCGGGTCTGGTTGGTCATGGCGCCCTCTCGGTTCAAACGGTCGTGCCCCGGTAGTGATCAACGCTCCAGCACCCCCGCGGTGACACCGTGACCCACCGCTAGTACGTGTAGATCTCGGCCAGCGTCTTGTAGTCCTGCAGTTCGTCCTTGTCGAACCACAGCTCCACCTCCTGCTTGGCCTCCTCCGCGTTGCCGGAGGCGTGCACGAGGTTGGCGACCGCCTTGCCGGAGGCAATGCTGGCCGCAGCGCTGTAGTGCGAGAAGTCGCCCCGCACCGTGCCGGCCGGGGCCTGGTTCGGGTACGTGCTGCCGACGATCTTGCGGACGGTGGCAATGGCGTCGAAGCCCTCCAGCACCAGGGCGATGACCGGCCCTTGCTGCATGAACGTCGCCGTGAGGTTGTAGACCTCCGAACCCAGCCGCTCTTCCAGGTCGAAATAGTGCTTGCGGGTGAACTCCTCGTCCATCCACTTCATCTTCGTGCCGACGATCTTCAGTGCGGCGTCTTCGAATCGAGTGATGATCCTTCCTGCCAGGCCACGCGCCAGCGCATCGGGCTTGAGCAGGACGAGCGTGCGCTCGACAGTGTGTGCCTGAACCTCGGCCATTGATTCCCTTTCGCCTTGCCGGCAACCGAAGATGACGGACGATCAGCCGTCGTCTGCTGAGGTTACCGGCGTCGGCAGGGCGGTTCGGGCATGTGGGCAATGCCCCGAACGGGCGAATGCCCGCCAAGGTGTGGGTGATCAGCCGACCGAGAGGCCCGATTCGGCCAACTTTTCCGTCTCCGCTATCCGCTGGGGGTACGCACCTAGAATCTCCCTGTGGTCGTCTGGCGCTTTCGCGCCTCTCATATGCCTACCAGGGACTGAGCCTCCGGCGGTGAATCCTTGGCCCCTGGTGACTCCGATTCTTCCGGAGCTCTTCTCGCGTGACCATGAAGTGCCAGTGCAGTGGGAGTGCACTTTCGGCGCGCGGATTCCTGCACCGGGGCGGCGACGAGGGGGCAGTCTTGTGGACGTGATCGAGCGCTGGAGCGGCCGGTACGCCTGCCTGCTGCAATCCGCCCTACGGCTCGGCAACGAACAGTTCGCCGCTCAGCTGGGCATCTCAGTGAGGACGGTGGCGGCCTGGCACTCCGATGCGTCCGTCGTCCCTCGCAGGGAAATGCAGCAACTCCTCGACACGGCCTACGAGCGGGCCCCGGCGGCTGCGCGGCAGCGCTTCGCACTCCTGCTGGCGAAGGAACGGGCCCCGGTGGACTCGACGCCGCCCGGCGCGCAGGCGCTGCGGGTGGCCATCGCGGTGGTCGTCCGCGACAGCGATGTCCTCCTGGTGTGCCGGCGGGACGACGACACTGCTGGGATCACGTGGCAGTTCCCGGCCGGTGTCATCAAGCCGGGCGGCAAGGCGGAGACCACCACCGTGCGGGAGACCTTGGACGAGACCGGTGTCCACTGCGCGGTTCGGCAGCACCTCGGGAACCGGCTCCACCCCGTGACCGGTGTGCTCTGCGAGTACTTTCTCTGCGAGTACCTGGCGGGCGAGGCCACCAACAGCGACGCGGCCGAGAACATCGACGTCATGTGGGTCCCCAGAAACGCCGTGCCCCGCTTCATCCCCGTCGATACGATCTTCCCGCCCATCCTGGCCGTCCTGGAGGAGCAGACGTGACGAACCAGAACACGGACGAGCGCCCGGGCATCGCCGCCGCCATCGTCGTGAACGAGGGACGCGTGCTGATGGTGCGCCGCCGGGTCAGCGAGGGACAGCTCTCCTGGCAGTTCCCGGCCGGTGAGGTCGAGCCCGGCGAGGCCCGCGAGGACGCCGCCGTGCGCGAGACCCAGGAGGAGACCGGACTGACCGTGGCGGCCGTGAAGTTGCTCGGCGAGCGCGTCCACCCGAAGACCGGCCGGCTGATGTCGTACACCGCGTGCGAGGTGTTGAACGGTACGGCCCATGTCGCGGACACCGAGGAGCTGGCCGAACTGGCTTGGGTCGCCCATGGCGAGATCCCGCAGTACGTGCCGTACGGCCTCTTCGAGCCGGTGCAGGAGTACCTGGACGCGGTCCTGCCCTCCTGAGAACGGCCCCGAGCCACGGTCGTAGTCCTACCCGCGCATCGAGGTATCCCCCATGACCGGGCTCCGCCGAACTAGTGCCGTGTCCGCGTAGGTTCGCCGGGTTGGCGGTCGCGACGGTGGGGTGTGCGGTGACGTCCGTCCGGCTGTTGGAGGTGTGGTGGCTGATCCTGCCCGCGTGCGCAGACTGACCGAGCGGGAGGGGCGGAAGCTGCAGCGGATCGTGCGCCGGGGCAGCACCAGCGCGGTGCGGTTCCGCAGGGCGATGATGCTGCTTGCCTCGGCGGGCGGGAACAGCGTCCCTGTCATCGCCCGGCTCGTCCAGGCTGACGAGGACACTGTCCGCGACGTCATCCACCGCTTCGACGAGGTCGGGTTGACCTGCCGGGCCCTCGGTGGGCGGGAGGCCGTCCCGCTTGCTGACACCTGATGACGAGGACTTCGTCACCCGGGCGACCACCATCCGCCTCACCGAGCCCGGCAAGCCGTTCACCCGCTGGTCGTTCCGGAAGCTCGCCGACCACCTGCGCCGCAACGTCGCCCGTCCGGTAGGGGTCGGCCGCGAGGCTCTGCGAATGTCGTTGGCCCGCCGCGGAGTCACGTTCCAGCGCACCAAGACGTGGGAGGAGTCCACCGACCCGGACTTCGACGCCAAGCTGGACCGCATCGAGTACGCGCTCACCCAGCGGCCCGAGAGGACCTTCGCCTTCGACGAGCTCGGACCGCTGGGCATCCGCCCGACCGCCGGGGTGTGCTGGGCGAAACGAGGGGGACCTGACCGGCTGACAGCGACCTACCACCGTACCCACGCCACCCGCTGCTTCCACGGCTGCTACTCGGTCGGCGACGACACCCTGTGGGGCGTGGTCCGGCGCGGCAAGGGCATCGCCCCCACCTGGGCCGCCCTCAGGTCGATCCGCGCGGCCCGCCCGGACGGCGCCCCGGTCTACGTGATCCTGGTCAACCTCTCCGCCCACAAGAACCGGCGCATCCGGCACCGGGCCGCGAGGAACAAGATCGAGCTGTGTTCCACCCCGACCAACGCGTCCTGGGCGAACCCCATCGAGGCGCACTTCGGGCCGCCGCGGCAGTTCACCCTCGCCAACTCCCACCACCCCAACCACTCCGTCCAGACCCGCGCCCTGCACGCCTATCCGCGCTGACGTAACCAGAACGCCCGGCACCCCGACGTCCTGGCCGCCCAGCGCCGTGAGCGCGCCCGCGTCCGCAGCGAGAAAGGCATCCGCTTGGGCGGGCGCCCCCGGCTAGCAGCGTGATCGACGCGGACGCCGCCCTCACCCCGTGGTGCCACCGGTCTGACCGGAAGCGCGATCGCAGACCGGCTGGATCAAATCCCAGCGGTTCCCGTACAGATCCTGGAAGACCGCGACCGTGCCATAAGGCTCATACCGCGGTGTCTCCTCGAAGACGACCCCGGCTGCCTGCAGGCGCGCGTAGTCGCGCTCGAACGCCTCGGTGTTGAGGAACCAGCCGACCCGACCGCCGGTCTGGTCACCGATCCGGGCCTCCTGCCCATCGGATACGGCCCGGGCCAGGAGCACTGCCGTCTCCCTCGCCCCGGGCGGAGCGACGACGACCCAGCGTTTCCCGTCATCGAGACGGGTGTCCTCCCGCAGTTCGAACCCCAGGACATCCACGTAGAAGGCGATGGCTTCGTCGTAGTCGCGTACGACGACGGTTACCAGTCCGAGATACGACATCCGACGATCCTGCCCGTCAGCCACCCGGCCCGACCATCCCACCCCGGTAATCATTTTCGGTCATAGCGCTAGTCGGCCAGGGGTTCCTGGAGTTCCGTCACCCACTTGCTCGTGTCGTCCGGGTGCTCCAGGTACAGCTCGCGGGTGTAACCCGCCGAGCGGTGGCCGTGGGCGGCGGTCCAGGCGGCGAGCGTCTGGACCGTGGTGAGGACCCCGTCCATCGGCCCGCGGTGAATGACGGTGGCCGCGCGGGCGACGGGCGGCAGCTCGACGAAGTCGACGTCCGGCGCGGTCGTGCCGGGCGGGACGATCATCCCGGCGTGGGCGAGGATCGCGCCGTCGCCCGCCGGGGCGTCCTCGTAGTACGCCAGGCCCGGACCGAAGCCGGTAACCCCCGCGGCGATCAGACGGGCGCACAACTCCTCGTACAGGGAGGAGACGACGGGGCCGATGTCGGCGGGCGCGAAGCTCGCGGCGACCCCACTCAGTTCGGCCAGCCGCACGGCGGGAAGGCTCTTGACGACGACGTCCTGCGTGGACATGCGTCCCTCGCTCTCGATGACCCGGAGCCTCGCCGCGACCTGCCCGAGCCGGGCGGTGGCCTCGGCCACCGCCGCCTCCAGCTCGGCCCGCCGCAGCCGCAGCATCCCGCGCAGCTCGTCCGCGCCGACCTCGTCGTCCACGATCGACCGCACCTGGTCGAGCGTGAAGCCGAGGTCCTTCAGCGCGATGACCCGGTTGAGCCGGGCCAGTTGGCCGGCCTCGTAGAACCGGTAGCCGCTGTGCGGGTCGACGTGGGCGGGCCGCAGCAGTCCGATGGCGTCGTAGTGGCGCAGCATGCGGACGGACACGCGGCCGTGCCGGGCGAAGTCTCCTATGGTGAACATGACGCCTCCTACGACACGGCCTCACACGGTGTCAGGGTCAAGCGCCGGGCCCGGTGCCGCCGCCGGTCGGTCAGGCACCGCCCAGGGACAGCTTCGCGGCGAAGCCCAGGAACAGCGCGCCCGCCGCCGAGGTCGCCGTCGCCGACAGCCGCCTGCGGCGGCGGAACGCGGCGGCGAGGTGCGTACCGGCGAAGATCAGCAGGGACAGGTAGAGGACGCTCGCCACCTGCGCGAGGGTGCCGAGGACGACGAAGGACAACGCCGGGTACGGGTACGCCGGGTCGACGAACTGGACGAAGAACGCGACGAAGAACAGGATCGCCTTCGGGTTGAGCAGGCTGATCACGAACGCCCGCCGGAACGGCCGCTCCCCCTCGGGCACCGGCCCGGCGGCGGCCGGCTCCGGCTCGGACCGCTCGGCGCGACCGCGCCACATCGCCCACGCGGCGCGCAGCATCCCGGCGGCGAGCCACGTCAGGTAGCCGGCGCCGGCGTACTTGACGATCCCGAACAGCACGGCGTTCGCCTGGAGCAGCGAGGCGACGCCGGCGGCGGACAGGGTCATGAGGACCGTGTCGCCGCACCAGACGCCGGACGCGGCGACGTACCCCTTCCGTATGCCGCTCCGGGCGGCGACGGAGAGCACGTACAGCGAGTTCGGTCCCGGCAGGAGGACGATGACGAGGAGGCCGGCGAGATAGGTCGGCAGATCGGTGACACCCAGCATGGGGCGGAGTGTCGCACAGCGGCGCGCCACTCCGCCTCCGAGTTCCGCGCCGTGGAACGGCGCAGGTCAGCGGGGGTCAGCGGGGGTCAGAAGGCGTCCGTCGGGACGTACGTGCCCCACACCTCGCGCAGCGCGCCGCAGACCTCGCCGACCGTGGCGCGGGCCTTGAGGGCCTCCTTCATCGGGTAGAGGACGTTGTCCGTGCCTTCCGCCGCCTTCTTCAGCGCGGCGAGGGCCGTGTCGACCGCCGCCCGGTCGCGCGCGGCGCGGAGCTCGGCGAGGCGCTCGGCCTGCTGGGCCTCGATGGCCGGGTCGACGCGGAGCGGCTCGTAGGGCTCCTCCTCGTCGAGCGTGAAGCGGTTGACGCCGACGACGACCCGCTCGCCGCTGTCGGTCTCCTGGGCGATGCGGTACGCGGACCGCTCGATCTCGCTCTTCTGGAAGCCGCGTTCGATGGCGCTGACGGCGCCGCCCAGCTCCTCGACCTTCGCCATCAGTTCGAGGGTCAGGGCCTCCACGTCGTCGGTCATCTTCTCGATGACGTACGAGCCGGCGAACGGGTCGACCGTGGCGGTCACGTCCGTCTCGTACGCGAGGACCTGCTGCGTGCGCAGGGCGAGGCGGGCGCTCTTGTCGGTGGGCAGCGCGATGGCCTCGTCGAACGAGTTGGTGTGCAGCGACTGCGTGCCGCCGAGCACGGCGGCGAGGCCCTGGACGGCGACGCGGACCAGGTTGACCTCGGGCTGCTGGGCGGTGAGCTGGACGCCCGCGGTCTGGGTGTGGAAGCGCAGCATCCACGACTTGGGGTTCTTCGCGCCGAACTCCTCGCGCATCACCCGCGCCCAGATCCGGCGGGCCGCGCGGAACTTGGCGACCTCTTCCAGGATCGTGGTCCGGGCGACGAAGAAGAACGACAGGCGGGGCGCGAAGTCGTCGACGTCCATGCCCGCGGCGACGGCCGTGCGGACGTACTCGATGCCGTCCGCGAGGGTGAACGCGATCTCCTGCGCGGGCGACGCGCCGGCCTCCGCCATGTGGTAGCCGGAGATCGAGATGGTGTTCCACTTCGGGATCTCGGCCTTGCAGTACTGGAAGATGTCGGCGATCAGCCGGAGGGACGGCTTCGGCGGGAAGATGTACGTGCCGCGGGCGATGTACTCCTTCAGCACGTCGTTCTGGATCGTGCCGGTGAGCTGGTCGGCGGGCACGCCCTGCTCCTCGGCGACCAGTTGGTAGAGCAGGAGCAGGAGGGCGGCCGGGGCGTTGATCGTCATCGACGTGGAGACCTTGTCCAGCGGGATGCCGTCGAACAGGACGCGCATGTCGTCGATCGAGTCGATCGCCACGCCGACCTTGCCGACCTCGCCGTGCGCGATCGGGGCGTCCGAGTCGTGGCCCATCTGCGTGGGCAGGTCGAAGGCGACGGACAGGCCCATCGTGCCGTTCGCGATCAGCTGCTTGTAGCGGGCGTTGGACTCGACGGCCGTACCGAAACCGGCGTACTGCCGCATGGTCCAGGGGCGGCCCGTGTACATCGTCGGGTAGACGCCCCGGGTGAAGGGGTACGAGCCCGGCTCGCCCAGCTTCTCCGCCGCGTCCCAGCCGGACAGGGCGTCCGGCCCGTACACCGGTTCGATGGGCAGTCCCGACTCCGACTCGCGCGCCATGTGCTGTGCCTTCCGATAGACCTACTCGCAGGTACCGACCCTCGCGACGGACTGTAGCGGCGGGCGTGCGGCGGGTGGAGGGCCGCACGCTGGGACCTTCCTCACAGCCCCCGGTCGGCCTCCCGGGGCCATTTCGGTCACAGCATCGTCACACCACCCCGGTGTCGGGCAACCGGGGAGGACGGGGAAGTATCCCTGTCTACGTAGGTTCCGATCCCTGGGGGCTTCCATGCACCGTCGTCCGTCCGCCATACGCGGGGGGCTGCTCGCCGCCGCGGCGCTCGCCCTGGCCACCGGCTGCGCCGCCCAGGTCGTCGGGACGGCCGGGCCCGCCGCGTCGCCGGCCGCGCGGGAACCGGCCGCGGCCGTCTCACCGACGCCCGCCTCGGCGTCCCCGTCGCCGGCGGCCCCCTCGCCCTCCCCTTCCTCGTCTTCCCCTTCTTCCTCTCCTGCCCCTTCGGCCTCCGCGTCCCCGTCCCCGGTCCTGCCCGCCTCCGCGTCCCCGGTGGAGGGCGGCGACGGCAAGCCGACCGCCTCGGCGTCCCCGGTGGTGAAGGTGCTGATGGCGAAGGGCACCGAGAGCGAGCGGGTGCGCGAGCTCCAGGCGCGGCTGCGCCAGCTCGGGCACTTCCACCGCAGCCCCACCGCCTTCTACGGCGCCCTCACCGCCGAGGCGGTGTCGGGGTTCCAGGAGGAGCGGGGGCTGCCGGCCACGGGCGCCGTCGACGGGACGACCTGGGAGAGGCTCACCGCGGTGACGCGGAGGCCCACGCCGGACGAGCTGCGTCCGCAGACCACCAACGAGCTGGACGCCCCGGACCCGCGCTGCATGACGGGCCGGGTGCTGTGCATCAGCAAGGAGAGCCGGACGCTGGCCTGGATGATCGACGGGAAGGTCGTCTCGGCGATGGACGTGCGCTTCGGCTCCGTCAACACGCCGACCCGCGAGGGCACCTTCAAGGTGGACCGCAAGGAACGGACGTGGACGTCGACGCTGTACCACTCCGAGATGCCCTACTCGATGTTCTTCAGCCGCGGCCAGGCGGTGCACTACTCCGCGGACTTCGCGGCGCGCGGCTACAACGGCGGCTCGCACGGCTGTGTGAACGTCCGGGACAAGGCGCGGCTGGCGCAGGTCTTCGAGCAGGTGCGGGTGGGCGACAAGGTGGTCGTCCACTGGTGATCCGGGGCTCCGGGGCGATCCGGGGTCCCGGACTCCGGGGCCGGGAGAGGGGCGCGGGCGGGACCGGGGGAACGTGCCCCGCCCGCGCCGTGTGCGCCGAGCCGTAGGTACGGGGGGAACCCCGGCTCCTTGCGCCGCCGATGACCAGTCGGCTCACTCATTACTGCGTCACCGACTCGAAAAATGTCACACCTGCCACGCGACCCGAAGGAGCCGCAGGTCAGAGGCGTGTCACGGGCGAAGCGGAAGCCGCACGAGCGCGCGGGCGCGCGGGCGGCGCGACCCGGCGCGGGGACGCGCGGGCGAGCCGGGCGGCGGTCCCGCCGCCGGGGCGCGCGGGCGGGGCGAGGCGGCCGAGACCCGGTACGGGGACACTCGGGCGGGGCGAGCCAGGGAGCCCGGTACGGGAACACGCGAGCGGGGCGAGCCAGGGGGCCCGGTACGGGGACACGCGGGCGAAGCGGGGCAGCGGGGCCCGGCGCAACAGCATGCGGACGGAGCGGGCGGGGTCCCCGTACGGAAGCACGCGGGCGGGACGGCGGCGGGGCACGCGCGGGCGAAGCCGGGCGGCAGGACCCGCTGCCGGGACGCGCGGGCGGGACGGTGGCGGGGCCCGGTGCGGGCACGCGCGGGCGGGGCGAGCCGCCGGAACCGGTGCGGGAACGCGGCGGAGGGGCGAGCCGCGGGGCCCGGCGGGTCTGTGCGGGGCCCGGGCGGGTCCGTCCCCGGGCGGGTCCGTCAGCGGGTCAGGACCGCTTGCCGTCGGAGCCCTTGCCGGAGGGCTTCTGCCCGGAGGTGCCGGAGGAGGAGGCCCCCTTGCCGGTGGCGCCCCCGCTCCCGCCTCCGCCGTTCTTGCCGGTCGTGCCCTGGCCGCCTCGGGCGGTGTCGGGGTCGCCGTTGTCGGAGTCGCCTCCGGTGCCGCCGCTCCCGCTCCCGCCCTTGCCCACGCCCGTGCCGGTTCCCGTGCCCGCGCCGGGGAGGCCGCCGACCGCGCCGGTACCGGCGGACGTGCCGGTTCCGCCGACCGCGCCCGTGCCGGCGGACGTGTTGCCGGACTGGCGGCCGCCGCCGGCCAGGACCTGGTCGCAGAAGCGCCGGACGCTGCCGCTGTCGGCGTTCGCCGCGAGCTCCAACTGCCGCCGGCGCGCGGTGTCGAGGCGGCCGTCGCGGAAGTCGCGGCACGCCTGCGTGGCCCGGGCGGGCCAGGTGCCGTCGGGTGCCCTGGTGACCGTACGGCCCCAATCACCGGGGTCGGTACGGCCGCCGGAGGTGCCGTCGTCGCCGCCCGCGGAACCGCCCCCGACCGTGGCGGCGCCGTTCGCGCCGGTCGACGGGGCGGGCGACGTCGACGACGTCGGGCCGCCCGGACCGGTGGACGCCCGGGGGCCGGTGGAGCCGGGCGGGACGACCGCCGGGCCCACCGGGGTGGTGGGCGCGGAGGCCGACGCGGCGGGCAGGGGCGTCTTGTGGCCGCCGAACGTGGGCAGGACGCCCGTACTGGCGGCGACGGCGACGCCGCCCACCGCGAGCCCGGCGACCGAGGCGGCCAGACCCCAGCGGGCCGGGCGCGTCCAGCCGCGCGGGCGGGCCGGGCGCAGCGGGCGCAGAGCTGTCCCCATCCGTACGGATCCGAGATCGGAACCGGTCGCCACCTGCGACTTCGTCACGTGTGCGGACCGGGCGGCGCGGAACGCCACGAGCGCCGCCTCCTCGCCGGGCAGCTCGCCCGAGGGGCCCGGCGCGAGGGGGCCGACGCCACCGCGGGCGCTGTCGAGCACCTCCGAAAGGCGTTCGACCTGCCACTGTGCGTAATCGTCGTCGGCGTCGACCGGCTCGCCACGCAGCAGTCGCTCCGCCGCTTCGTGGTCGAGCCACTCATACCGCTCGTCGGCCATCACATGTCCTTCTGCGTCCGCGGGCGCGAATGCGTCACAGCACGGCGCGCGGCCGGGGTGCGTGCGCCGGACTCCGTGGGGGGCCCCGGCTGCGGGGGTACGGCGCTCAGCGCGGTGTCGTTCGGGTCGCCCGCGCCGAGCAGTTCCGCGAGCCGCTTCAGGCCGCGGTGGGCGGCGGTGCGGACGGCGCCGGGCCGCTTGCCGAGCGCCTCGGCGGCGCTCTTGGCGTCGAGGCCGACGACGACCCGGAGGATCACCGCCTCGGCCTGGTCCTGCGGGAGTTGGGCGATCAGGTTCATGGTGCGGCCGGTGGCGAGGGCCTCCATGGCCTCGCCGGCGGTGTCGCAGTCGGCCGGCTTGTCGGTCAGCTCGGTCTCGTCGCCGCCCTGGGCGGGACGGCGGCCACGCATGCGCAGGTGGTCCAGGGCGCGGTTGCGGGCGATGCGGGCCGCCCAGCCGCGGAAGCGGTCGGCGTCCCCGCTGAACCGGTCGAGGTCCCGGGCGATCTGCAACCACGCCTCGGACGCCACGTCCTCGGCGTCCGCGTCGCCCACCAGCGTCCGTAGGTATCCGAGCAGCCGCGGGTGCACGGCGCGGTACACAGTACGGAAGGCGTCTTCGTTCCCGTCCTGTGCCGCGAGCACTGCGGCGGTCAGCTCCGCGTCGTCCCCCAGCACTCCCACAACCCGTTCGTCATCGCGACAGGCACATCAGGCCGGTCCGCCCAGCGCGCAGCAGCACGCTACGTGCTGCTGCCGCATCTCGTCCATGTTTGTACAACATGCAACCGACTGGGTCTCGGGGTGGTGTGACAGAAAACGCACCCGTGGCGCTGTTAGGAGTACGGGGCCGTCCTGCGGACCCGCGGACGACGGCCGGGGCCTCTCCTGTGGGGGGTGGCGGCCCCGGTCGTCGCTCCGATCTCCGCGGCCCTGACCTGCGGTGATGCGGCACGTGACCTGTCACCGTGACCAACCGCGTGCCCAACGCGCCGAGCGCCCCGCGCGGCCCGCGTTCGCCGAGGTCTCCACGGGGCTCCCTCCCCGCGTCCGCGTCGTTCGTGCGGCCCCGGCCATGGGGGCGGGATCCACGGGTGGCGGCACGCGAAGGGTGGGGCGCGGGCCGAGTACGGGACTCCCGGCGCTCAGCCGTAGTAGGCGATCTTCTCGTCGAGGACCTCCATGGCCCGGCACAGCGCCGCCACCCGCTGCTCCAGGGCGGCACGGCGCTCGCGGAGGAAGGCGACCCGCTCCTGCGGAGGGTGCTCGGCGCGCAGGATGGCGACGAACCCACGCAGGTCCGCGATGCCGAGGCCGGCCTCGCGGAAACACGTGATCAGGCCGATCCAGAAGAGGTCGTCCTCGGTGTACTCCCTACGCCCGCCGGCGGAGCGCCGGATCGGGCCGATGAGCCCTTCGCGCTCGTAGTAGCGCAGTGTGTCGATGGAGACGCCGGCGCGGTCGGCGGCCGCCGCCGGGGCCAGGGTGGTCATGGGGCTCCTTCGGTCACGGCCGTCACCGCGCTTCGGCGAAGCGCGTCAGGTGCTCGTCATCGAGCCGCACGCGGCGTGCGGCGAGCGCCTGTTCGATCTGCTCCACCCGGCTCGCGCCGACGATGGGATCGATGCCCTGCTTCATCAGCCATGCGAGGACGACCTGGTTCCTCGTGGCCGCGAGCTCGCCGGCGACGTCGTCCAGGACCGCGAGCACCCGGGTCGTTCCAGGGTGGTCGTAGGTGTGCGGAAGCGGCTTGTCCGCGCGCTCGTAGGAACCCCACATCAGCGAGGTGTACGACCACACCGCGAGTCCCTCCGACCGCGCGAGGTCCAGGTCCTCGGCGGTGAGCATGCGGTGGCCGGCCTCCGCGACGGGGGCGAGCGGGCGCGGCTGGAGGAGGGAGTGGCGCAGTTGCAGGGCCGTCCACGGTTCCACGCGCCGCTCCCGCGCGAGTGCCCGGGCGCGCTCGACGCGCCAGGCGGCGTGGTTCGCCGCCCCGACCCGCAGGGCCACTCCCTTCGCGACCAGCTCGCCGAAGGCGCCGACCGTCTCCTCCAGCGGCACGGTGCGGTCCTCGGCGTGGGCCCAGAGCAGGTCGACGTGATCGACCCCCAGGCGTTCCAGGCTCTCCTCCACGCCGGCGTGGACGGCGCGCGCGGAGAGCCCTTCGGCGCTTTCCGGCCAGGAGTGCGGAACGAGCGGGTTCTGCCGGACCTTCGTCGCGATCCGCACCGCGTCGCGCGCGCCCGGACGGGCCCGGAGCCACGCGCCGATGACGCGTTCGCTGGCGCCGCCGACGCCGCTGGGGTCGGCCCAGAAGGAGTAGCAGTTCGCGGTGTCGAGCCAGACGCCGCCGGCGGCGACGAAGGAATCGAGGATCGCGAAAGCCCGGTCGGGGTTGACGCGGGTGCCGAAGTCCATGGTCCCGAGGACGATCTGGGGGTCGGTGGTGTT
The DNA here is from genome assembly GCF_032423885.1 of Streptomyces tamarix. Lineage (NCBI taxonomy): Bacteria > Bacillati > Actinomycetota > Actinomycetes > Kitasatosporales > Streptomycetaceae > Streptomyces > Streptomyces tamarix. The sequence continues at coordinate 53,371 of NZ_JAWCTQ010000015.1, forward strand.
CATGCCGCCCATGCTCGTATCTGGAGCGCGCTCCAGGTCAAGAGCCGTTGCGGCGGAGGGCCTTGGACCCGGTCCCGGGGGTTCGGCGGCGCGTACGGCGGACGCGCGTGACGCCGCCCCCTGGGCGGTGGCTGAACGAGCTGCCGCTTCCCCTGGGGGCCCGCACCTCACCGGGCGGCCCGCAGGCCGACGAGGGGTGGGCGTGACGACGGGTGGAGTCGCGGGCCGGGTCCTCGAAGTGCGGCCCGAGGACCTCGGAGTCGAAGGTCGTCCATCGGCGTCACGGCGACTTCTGGCGCGGCGGCCCTCGGGGGCCGTTCCGGGTGGCGGACGGGAACCCCTGCCCGAACGGCACGACGGCCCGCGGGCCCTCCAGGGGGGCAGGAGGCCGGGGGCGGTGGTCCCGGTCGTCTTTTCGGAGTGCCGGGCGCGTCAACCGCCGCGCACCGCCTCCCCGCCGGGGCCGCTCCAGTCCCCCGGGGCGCTCCGGGCCCTCGGATCGCTCCAGTCCCCGGCCCCCTCCATTCCCCCGGGTCGCTCCAAGTCCTCGGGTCGCTCCAGGCCCTCGGGTCGCTCCAGGTCCCCGGCCAGTCGCCTCAGTCCCCGGTGCGCGGCCGTGCGCACCGCTCCCGGCCGCTTGCCCAGGAGCCGCGCCGCCGCCGGGCCGGCCAGGCCGACCACCACGCGCAGCAGGACCGCTTCCGCCTGGTCGCGCGGGAGCGACCGGACCAGGGCGAGCACCTCCTCCGTCGCCAGGGACTCCAGCGCGGCGGACGCCGTGTCGTGCCGGTCGGGGAGGTCCAGCGCGTCCTGTTCGAGCGGCGCGGCGCGGGGCCGGCGGCGCTGCCTGCGCAGGTGGTCCAGCGCCCGGTGCCGCGCGATGGTCGCCGCCCAGCCACGGAACCCGCCGCCGTCGCCCCGGAACCGGCCGAGGTCCCTCGCGATCTCCAGCCACGCCTCGGCGGCCACGTCCTCGGCGTCGTCGCCGACGAGTCCCCGCAGGTGCCCCAGGAGCCCGGGGTGCACCGCCCGGTACACGTACGCGAAGGCCCGCTCGTCGCCGCCCCGCGCCAGCAGGACGGCCGCGGCCAGCTCCCTGTCGTCTCCCCCCACACCACAGCCTGCGTGCGCCCCGGCGGAAGTGTCACACGAAGGGTGACCTACGTCACTTCTAGTCAAGTTTGATTACTAGAGGCGTCGGGGATACCTTTCTCGCGTAGTCAAAGTTGACCACCTCGTCCATGAGGAGCCCGAGTGACCTTCCTTCCCGAGACCGGATACGTCCCCACCGCCGAGGACCGCGCCGGGCTGGACGCGTGGTTCGCGGAGTACGACGCCCGCAGCGCGCGGCGCGACGTCGCGGGGATGGCCGACATGGCCGTCTTCCCGCTGAGCCTCGTCAGCGACGACTCGGCGGGCGAGGGGCGGACCGCGCAGTGGGACCGGGAGCGGTTCGTCGCCACCATGACCGGGGTGATGGGCGACGGCGCCGGGGACATCGCCTTCGAGTCGACGCGGACGCCCGTCTTCCTCTCCCCCGCCCTGGCGGTCGTCTTCACCGACTCGACCATGACCGCCGACGGCGAGACGCGGCGGCTGCGGTACGCCGACGTCCTGGTCAAGCGGGACGGCGCCTGGGCGTTCCAGACGATGATCCAGGGCGGCTGGGGCGACACCCTCTGACAACCCCTCAGAAACCGTCCCGGACGCCGCGATAATACGCGGGTGAACACCGCCTCGCCCGTCCCCCTTCCCGCCGGGCACATACCGCCCGGAACCGCCGCCTGGCGGTCCTCCGACGCCCGGCGGTGGCTGGCCGCCGTGCCCGCCGCGTGGGCGCACCCGCTGTGGGCCGTACTGGGCCTGGCCCTCGCGGCGGGGTGGCGGGTGGCGGCGGCCCCCGCCGACCCGTGCACCCCGGCCGAGCCGTGCGGGACGGACTGGCCGGGCCTCGGGTTCGCCGCGGTGCTGCTGCTCACCCTGTACTGGGTGGTGCGGCAGCCCCGGCTCGCCCTGCCCGGCCTCGCGGTGGTCCTCCTCGGGCACCTGGCGGACGGCGGGGTCGCCGCCGCGCTGGGGGAGCCGTCGTGGCTCGCCTTCGCCGCGGCGATCGGGTTCGCCGCGGCCGGACTCCTCCACCGCCTCGCCGCCGCCGCCCGGCAGCGGGCGCTGGCGCGCGAGGCGGCGGGCCCGGCCGTCCACCCCGTACCGGCGGCGGCCCTCGCGTTCCGGCGCGGACGGCTCTCCTTCGCGCTGGCGTCGCTGCTGCTGGCCGTCGCCGTGTTCGGGTACTGGCGGGCGCAGCAGGTCGTCGACGCGTACGAGCGGCGGGTCGTCGGGCTGACGCCCGTGACCGGCACGGTCACCGCGTCCGACCCGGACGGGACGCTGATCGGGGTCGCCGTCGGCGGCCGGGTCCACCGGGTGGAGACCGCCCACTCCGAGGACCACCCCGTCGACAGCCGGGTCGACCTGTTCGTGGACGGCGACTGGGCCCGGCTGGCGGCGGAGCCGTACGACGTCTTCGGCTGGGAGCTGCTCGTCCTCGCCGGGCTCGTCGGTGGGCTGGCGTTCCTCGCCAACGCGGTCGACGGGCGGACCCGGTCCCGGCAGTTGCACCGCGGCCCGCTGCCCGTCCTGCGGGTGTTGGTCCGCGAGGGCCACGACGACGGCAGGACGTGGGTGTACGCGGCCGACGACCTCGACGCCGGGCGGCCCCTCCTCCACTTCCACTCCCTCCACGCCTTCGAGGACGGCCCCGACGCCCCCGGGGCCCGGCGCGCCCCACACGAGGACGACGAAGACGACGAGGACGAGGACGAGGACGGCGCGGACGACGGCGACGAGCTCGCCGAGGGGCTGCGCAGGGTCGGCGCCGTCCTGAAGGGCGAGGACCCGCCGCCCCCGCTGCGCGAGGCCGTCCTGTACGGCCTGCCGTTCACCGGTACCGAACTCGCCTTCGTCGCCCCCGACGACGGGGACCGCACCGAAGTGTCCGTGGAGTGCAGCGTCACCGCCGTGAAACCGGCCGTGGCGGGCCTCTTCGGCGGCGGCCTGCCGGATCCCGTCCCCGCGCCGGGGCGGCCCGGGGGCTCCGGCGGCGGACGGCGGCCGGTCGACGAGGTCGCCGCGGCGCTGGGGCCGTCCGTCGCGCCCCGGACGTGGGGCGCGCACGGCGTGTCGCGCGCCGTCGGCGTGTTCCTGCTGCTGGTGCAGGGCGGCGGGGTGTGGGCGCTGCTCGACGACGAGGTGTCGTGGTTGTCGGTGTTCCCGCTGGTCGGTCTGTTCTTCGTCGTCACGTCCGCGTCGACGGCGCTCAACTGGCGGCTCACCGCCGACCGCGACGGGCTGTGGGTCGCCGGGCCGTGGCGGGTGCGGCGCGTCCTGTGGGACGACGTGCTGACCGTGCGCCACAACCACGGCGGCGACCTCGTCGTCGCGCGGGAGGAGGACACCGAGGTGATCCTCTCGCCCATCGGCTGGGCGTGGCTGGAGCGGCGGCTGGGCCGCGAACCGTACGGGCCGCGCGCCGCCGAGGAGGCCCACGCGCTGCTGCGGAGGCCCGGGCTGCGGCCCCTGGAGGAGGCCGCGCCGGGGCAGCAGGGCATGCCGGTGGGGCCGCTCGTCGCGGTCGTGTCGGCGGTGTGGGGGGCGGCGGTGCTGCTGCTGTTCTGAGCGGTGTCGCCGCCCCGGCCGCCCGGCCCCGCCGCCTCGGTCACCCCGCCGCCCCGGCCGACCCGCCTCCCGAACCCCGCGGCCCCGGACACGCCGCCGTCCCGAACCCCGCCGCCCCGACTGACCCACCGGCCCGCCTCCCGGGCCCCACCGCCCCGGACACGCCGCCGCTCCGGACCCGCTGCCGCCCCGCGCGGGTCGCCGCGCCCCTACGCCGTGCGGGCCCGGCGCGACAGGACCGCCCCGAGGACGCGGCGGCCCTCGGCGGACAGGTCCAGGGCCCGGCGCAGCCCGCCCGCCCCGCCGTCCCCGAGGACCTCCAGGACCCGCACCTGACGGCGCAGTTCCCCCTCCACCAGCGGTCCCACGCCCTCCGGCCCGCCCGTGCGGCAGCGGTCCAGGACCTCCGCGAGCCCCGGCGACGGGGCGGCGCACAGCCGGTGGTGCAGCTCCAGGGCGGCGAGGGAGCACGTGTCGGCCCACTCTCGGAGCGGCTCCCGCGCCCACGCGCCGGGCGCGGCGTCCAGCATCCGCCGTACGAGCGCGGCCTCCTCGGCGTCCGCCGGGGCGGCACCGGCGGCCTCGACCGCGGCCCTCGCCTCCGCGACGCGGTCGGGCCAGTCGGCCCCCTGGCGCGCGACGCCCAGCCACAGGGGGCGGAGCTGGTCGGTGGCCTCCGGGACGAGCAGCGGCAGGCAGCGGTCGAGGCAGGCCAGCGCGGCGGCGGCCAGTCCCCGCTCACCGGCCCGCGCGATCAGTTCCACCAGGGGCGGGGTCGTGCTCGTGCTCGGACTCATGACGTCTCCCGTCGCGAACGCGGTACTTCCCCTTACTGCGTCGGATGGCGAAAAAGCGTCACCGGCCGTGGCGCGAAACCTCACTTCGGTGTCGGGGGCGCGGCCCCGCCCCGGTGCGGGCACGGATCGGCCGCCCCTGCCCGCGCCGGACCCGCGGCGCGACCCCCGCGCCCCCGGGCGGGCCCGCGCCGCGTCACAGCCGCCCGGCGAGCGCCGAGAACTCGGACCAGGAGAGGGCCGGTTCGCGCGGGTCCCACACCTTCTGCGCCAGCGCCCGCAGCGGCATCCTGATCCCGGCGGCGACCTGGTCCTGCGTCTGGGCGTTCGCGAGGTCGCACCACACGGCGAACCGGCCGCCCAGGATCTGCCCGGAGTACCGCGCCGGCACCGCCTGCGTGCCGCGCAGCACCAGCGGCGTCCACGACGCGTAGATCTCCCGGCCCGTCGGGTACGTGAACTGGTTCGGCTCGCCCAGGACGTAGTAGAGGTACCGGTCGTTGGCGTTGACGACCTTGCGGCCCTCGCGCAGGTACTCCACCGGGGGGCGCGCGCCGATCTCGCGGCCCGTCCAGTACTCGACCTCGACGCGCTTGTCGGCGGCGACCACCCCGCCGCGGAAGAACCCGTCGTTCCACGCCTTCGGCTGCTTGCCGGCCGCCCGCACGACCGCCGCCCGGTCGTTGAGCCAGCCCGTCGCCAGGTCCTGGATCCGCGCCCCGGAGCCGTGCCGGCGGCGGGCCTCCGCGGCCAGCGCCGGGTACGACGCCTCCGGGTCGGACGCCGTGAGCGCCCGGTACTCGTCGGCGCCGATGTGGAAGTACCGGCCGGGGAACAGCCGCGCGTACTCGCGCAGCAGGTCGTCGACGATCCGCGCCGACTCGGGCCGCGCGATGTCGATCGCCCCGCGCGCGACGGTGCCCTGCGCGTTCCGCAGGCGGAGGGAGGGGTGGGCGGCGAGGACGGCGCCGAGGTGGCCCGGCGAGTCGACCTCGGGGATCACGGTGATGTGCAGGCTCGTCGCGAGGGCGACGATCCGGCGGACCTCCGCCTTGGTGAGGTGCTGCCGCGACACGACCTCGGGGTGGCTGTCCGACTCGATGCGGAACGCCTGGTCGTCGGAGAAGTGCAGCCCGAGCTGGTTCAGCTTCAGGTCGGCCATCTCGCGGACACGGGCCTCCAGCCAGGCGGCGGTGAAGTGCTTGCGGGCGATGTCGATCATCAGTCCGCGCTGCGGGCGGTCGGGCCGGTCCCGGATGACGCCCTCCGGCACGGCGCCGCCGGAGCGGAGGGCCTGCTTGACGGTCCGCGTCCCGTAGAAGACGCCCGCCTCGTCGGGCCCGGTGACGCGGACGCGGCCCTCGCGGACCGTCAGCGCGTACGACTCGGGGGCGCCGGACGCCCCGCCGCCGTCGAGGGCCAGTTCGATGTCCCCGGCGCGGGCGGGCCGCTCGCCCCGGTCCGCGATGCCCAGCTCCCGGGCGAGGAGCCGCGCCTCGTCGGCCAGCGCGCCGCTGCCGCGCGCGACGACCACGCCGCTTCCCGCGCCGGGCCGCCACCCGGGCCCCCGCGCGGCCACGTGCTCCCGCACGGCGGGGATGGTGCGCGGCGCGGTGGAGAGCGGGTAGGTCCGCGCGGGGCTGGGCGTGGGGGAGGCGGAGGCGGTACGGGGCGAGGCGGTCGCCGCACCGGGGCTGGGGGCGCCGCCGTCCCCGCCGCCCCCGCACCCGCCGAGTCCCAGGAGCAGCGCGAGGGCCAGGGGGCCGGCCGCCCACCGGGGCGCCCTCCCCCGCCGCCCGGAACGCGCGGGAGGCCCGCCGCGCCGCCGGGGGCGGCCCCCGGCCGCACCACCGCCCCACCCGGAGCCGCTACCCCACCCGGAGCCGGCGCCCCACCCGGAACCGCCGTCCCGTCCGCGCCCGGCCCGCGCCCCGGGGTGCGCGGGCGCGTCCCGCACGGGGGCGGCAGGCGCCTCCAGAGCGCCGTCGCGTGCGCCGGGCGCGGGGCCGTTCGGGTGATTGATGCGGCCAGGGGAAGCGGTGGACCGGCCAAAGGGCGTAACAAAAGACCTGACGGTGTCCGGTATCGGTCCCTTACCTGCGGGTTCGTTACGGGCAGTCACGCGCTTGCCTCCTCCCCGAGGCCACTGGGCCCCGGTACCGACGCGCCGAGTGCGTCCATTCCTCACATCGAAACTCTGCCTTCCGAGTGAAAAACGGAAAGGCTTCGAACCGCAGTCGCTCACTCTCGGTAACGTTGCGTCACTCTCTTCACACATTCCGCTCTACTCCCCCCGCTCGCCGTTCCGTCCAAGGAGCCCACGCTGTCCCGCGAATCCCTCTCCGGCGTCCCGCAGGCCCCCTGCGCCACCGCGGCCGTGGTGGCCCAGCCCCACGCCCCGCGCCCCACCGATCGCCTCTCCCTGTTCAACACCGCGCCCGTCTCCGCCGCGGAGGCGTCCCTGCTGGCCTGCTGCGGGAGCCGCCGCTGGGCGCGCCGCCTGACCCGCCACCGCCCGTACCCGACCGTCGAGGCACTGCTCGCCGCCGCCGACGAGGCCGCGTACGACCTGTCCGGCGCCGACCTCGACGAGGCGCTGGCCGACGAGGTCGCGCCCGTCTTCCCGCCGGGCACGTGCCCGGTGGCCTGCACGGCGCTGCGCGCGGCGCACGACGTGTACGTGGCGCGTTTCGGCCACGTCTTCGTCGCCTGCATCGACGACGACCGGTCCGATGAGCACTCGAACCTGATCCTGGACGGGATCCGGGCGCGGCTCGGCAACACGCCGGAGAAGGAGCGGGCCGTCGTCGTCGAGGAGCTCCGCCGCCTGACCCGGGCCCGGCTTGTCCGCCTTGTCACCTGAAGTGATGATTGAAGCGGATACAATGGGCCGTCCGAGCCTGTTTGATTGCCTGTTTGATCACACCTATGGACCCCGCGTGAGGGAACCGACAAGTCGTCGCTACCATGACCGGGGCCGGTGGACCGTACCCGGCCGGGTCTGACCGACAGAGAAGCCGGCCGACCCTGATCCCCGCTCCCGGAGGGTTTTTCCGTGCCGGCTGGAACGCTGTACCGCGGCCGGGAAGGGATGTGGTCGTGGGTGGCTCATCGAGTCACCGGCGTCCTCATCTTCTTCTTCCTGTTCGTACACGTACTGGACACCGCTCTCGTCCGCGTCTCGCCCGAGGCCTACGACGAAGTCGTGGCGACGTACAAGACGCCGATCGTCGCGCTGCTGGAGTACGGCCTGGTGGCCGCCATCCTCTTCCACGCGCTCAACGGTCTGCGCGTCATCGCCGTGGACTTCTGGGCCAAGGGCCCCCGCTACCAGAAGCAGATGCTCTGGACCGTCATGGGCATCTGGATCGTGCTGATGGCGGGCGCCGTCTACCCCGTCCTCGGCCACGCCGCACGTGAACTGTTCGGGAGCTGACGCCAGACATGTCTGCTGACACCACCCCCGCCGTCGGTCCCGTCGAGGGCGTGAGCCTCTACGACGTCGACAACCCCGCCCCGCTGATCGAGGCGCCCCGCAAGCGGACCAAGCGGAGCCCGAAGTCGACGCGGGGCAACTTCGAGCTCGCCGCGTGGCTGTTCATGCGCCTGTCCGGCGTGGTCCTCGTCGTCCTCGTCATCGGCCACCTGCTGATCCAGCTCGTGCTGGACGGCGGCGTCTCCAAGATCGGCTTCGCCTTCGTGGCGGGCCGCTGGGCGTCCCCGTTCTGGCAGGTCTGGGACCTGCTGATGCTGTGGCTCGCGATGCTGCACGGCGCGAACGGCCTGCGTACCGTCATCAACGACTACGCCGAGCGCCCGAGCACGCGCCTGTGGCTCAAGGGCCTGCTGTACACCGCGACGGTGTTCACCATCCTTCTGGGCACGCTGGTGATCTTCACCTTCGACCCGAACATCCGCTAGGCACGGGCTGAGGTAATCCACACCATGAAGATCCACAAGTACGACACCGTCATCGTCGGCGCCGGCGGCGCGGGCATGCGCGCCGCCATCGAGGCGACGAAGCGCAGCCGCACCGCCGTGCTCACGAAGCTCTACCCCACCCGCTCCCACACGGGCGCCGCGCAGGGCGGCATGGCCGCCGCGCTGGCGAACGTGGAGGAGGACAACTGGGAGTGGCACACCTTCGACACGGTCAAGGGCGGTGACTACCTGGTCGACCAGGACGCCGCCGAGATCCTGGCGAAGGAGGCCATCGACGCCGTCCTCGACCTGGAGAAGATGGGCCTGCCGTTCAACCGGACCCCGGACGGCACCATCGACCAGCGCCGCTTCGGCGGCCACTCCCGCAACCACGGCGAGGCCCCGGTCCGCCGGTCCTGCTACGCCGCGGACCGCACCGGTCACATGATCCTCCAGACGCTGTACCAGAACTGCGTCAAGGAGGGCGTGGAGTTCTTCAACGAGTTCTACGTCCTCGACCAGCTCATCACCGAGGTCGACGGCGTCAAGAAGTCGGCCGGCGTGGTCGCGTACGAGCTGGCCACCGGCGAGATCCACATCTTCCAGGCGAAGGCCGTCATCTACGCCTCCGGCGGCTGCGGCAAGTTCTTCAAGGTGACGTCGAACGCGCACACCCTGACCGGCGACGGCCAGGCGGCCGTGTACCGGCGCGGGCTGCCGCTGGAGGACATGGAGTTCTTCCAGTTCCACCCGACGGGCATCTGGCGCATGGGCATCCTGCTGACGGAGGGCGCCCGCGGTGAGGGCGGCATCCTCCGCAACAAGGACGGCGAGCGCTTCATGGAGAAGTACGCGCCGGTCATGAAGGACCTCGCCTCCCGCGACGTCGTCTCCCGCTCCATCTACACGGAGATCCGCGAGGGCCGCGGCTGCGGCCCCGAGGGCGACCACGTCTTCCTGGACCTGACGCACCTGCCGCCGGAGCAGCTGGACGCCAAGCTCCCGGACATCACCGAGTTCGCCCGTACGTACCTGGGCATCGAGCCGTACACGGACCCGATCCCGATCCAGCCGACCGCGCACTACGCGATGGGCGGCATCCCGACGAACGTCGAGGGCGAGGTCCTGGCGGACAACACCACCGTCGTCCCGGGCCTGTACGCGGCCGGCGAGGTCGCCTGCGTGTCCGTGCACGGCGCCAACCGCCTGGGCACGAACTCGCTGCTCGACATCAACGTCTTCGGACGCCGCGCCGGCATCGCCGCCGCCGCGTACGCCGCGAAGGCCGACTACGTCGAGCTGCCGGAGAACCCGGCGTCCTTCGTGGAGGAGCAGGTCGAGCGCCTGCGCAACTCCACGGGCACCGAGCGGGTCGCCGAGCTCCGCCGCGAGCTTCAGGAGACCATGGACGCCAACGTCATGGTGTTCCGCACCGAGCAGACGATCAAGACCGCGGTCGAGAAGATCGGCGAGCTGCGCGAGCGCTACCGGAACGTCGCCATCCAGGACAAGGGCAAGCGGTTCAACACCGACCTGCTGGAGGCCATCGAGCTGGGCAACCTGCTCGACCTGGCCGAGGTCATGGCCGTCTCGGCGCTGGCCCGCAAGGAGTCCCGCGGCGGTCACTACCGCGAGGACTACCCCAACCGCGACGACGTCAACTTCATGCGTCACACCATGGCGTACCGCGAGGTCGGCGACGACGGCACCGAGACCGTCCGCCTCGACTACAAGCCGGTCGTCCAGACCCGCTACCAGCCGATGGAGCGTAAGTACTGATGGCTACCCCGACCCTGGAGAAGACGGCCGCCAAGTCCGACGTCTCCCCCTACATCACGGTCACGTTCCGGGTCCGCCGCTTCAACCCCGAGGTGTCGGACGAGGCGCAGTGGCAGGACTTCCAGGTCGAGATCGACCCGAAGGAGCGCGTGCTCGACGGTCTCCACAAGATCAAGTGGGACATGGACGGCTCGCTGACCTTCCGCCGCTCCTGCGCGCACGGCATCTGCGGCTCCGACGCGATGCGGATCAACGGCAAGAACCGGCTGGCCTGCAAGACGCTGATCAAGGACATCAACCCGGAGAAGCCGATCACGGTCGAGCCCATAAAGGGCCTGACGGTCCTCAAGGACCTCGTGGTCGACATGGAGCCGTTCTTCCAGGCGTACCGGGACGTGATGCCGTTCCTGATCACGTCCGGGAACGAGCCGACGCGGGAGCGCCTGCAGTCCGCGGAGGACCGGGAGCGCTTCGACGACACGACGAAGTGCATCCTGTGCGCCGCCTGCACCTCGTCCTGCCCGGTGTTCTGGAACGACGGCCAGTACTTCGGCCCGGCCGCGATCGTCAACGCCCACCGCTTCATCTTCGACTCGCGTGACGAGGCGGCGGAGCAGCGGCTGGAGATCCTCAACGACAAGGACGGCGTGTGGCGCTGCCGCACCACGTTCAACTGCACGGACGCCTGCCCGCGCGGTATCGAGGTCACCAAGGCGATCGCCGAGGTCAAGCGCGCGCTGATCACGCGCCGCTACTGACGTTCCGGCGAACGGCCCGCATCCGTACTGGTGTACGGATGCGGGCCGTTCGCGGTTTCCGGCCGGTCCGCGCGGGCCGACCGGGTGCGGTGGACGGTGGACCCGGCGGTCCCGGCGGACCCGGCGGTCCCGGCGGTCCCGGCGGTCCCGGCGGGGGAGATTCCCGTCGAATCCGGCGACACGCTCCAGGGGTGGTGGAGTTGCCGGTGGTCGGGTGAGAAGGCTGGGTCCATGCGTATCTCCATCGATCCCCACCGCTGCATCGGGGCGGGCCAGTGCGCCCTCACGGCCCCCGACGTGTTCGTCCAGGACGACGACGGCTACGGCGCCCTGCTCCCCGGGCACGACCCGGACGCCCCGATGGTGAAGGAGGCGGCCCGCGCCTGCCCGGTCCGCGCCATCGCGGTCACCGAATCCTGACGGGGCCGGGAAGCCGGCCGGAGCCGCCGAGGGGCCGTCGGCGGAGGCCGGGGGTCCCCACCCGGGCACCCGGCGCGGCGTGCCCGGGCGGCGTCTTCACCCTCGACCGGATCCGCCCCCGCCGCGCCCCGGAGCGCGGGCGACCGCCCGTCCCGCCGCGGGCGCGGCTCCCGCCCGCCCCCCGGTGGCGGGCGGCGTCGACCGGACCGGGCCGTCACGACGCCGGATGCGGGGGGCGGGCCGCCACGACCGCCGGTACGGGAGCGGCCTGCCACGACCGCTGGTACGGGAGCCGGGCCGTCACGGCGGCGGGTGCGGGGGGGTCGGGCCCGTCCCGTTAGGCTCGGGTGCTGTGAAGGACCGGAAGGCGCCCGCCAAGGTGCCGAAAAGCGAGCAGACGCGCGCCCTCATCCTGGAGACCGCGCTCCGGCTGTTCCAGGAGCGCGGCTACGACAGGACGACGATGCGGGCCATCGCCCAGGAGGCGGGCGTGTCCGTAGGCAACGCCTACTACTACTACGCCTCCAAGGAACACCTGGTCCAGGGCTTCTACGACCGGATCGCCGCCGAGCACGAGGCGGCGGTCCAGCCGGTGCTGGCCGGCGACCCGGACCTCGCGGCGCGCATCCGGGGGGCGCTGCTGACCTGGCTGGACGTGGCGGAGCCGTACCACCGGTTCGCGGCGCAGTTCTTCAAGAACGCCGCCGATCCGGAGAGCCCGCTCAGCCCGTTCTCGCCCGAGTCGGCCGAGGCGCGCCGGGCCGTGATCTCCATCCACGAGCGGGTGCTGCACGGCTCCGACACCAAAGCCGCGCCCGAACTGGCCGGTCTGCTCCCCCCGATGCTGTGGCTGATGCACATGGGGCTGGTGCTGTTCTGGGTGTACGACCGGAGCGAGGGCGCCGAGCGGAGCCGCCGGCTCGTGGAGCGGACGGCCCCGCTGGCCGCGCGGGCCATCGCGCTCTCCCGGTTCCGGGTGCTGCGGCCGCTGGTGCGGCAGGCCCACGACGTCATCGCGGAGTTCATGCCGGGCGCCGGGGAGGCGCTGGAGAAGGACGCGGTCGCGGACGGCGCGTCTCGGGCGCCCGGCGGGAACGGACCGGCACAAGGCGCCGCCCGGGGGCGGGCTACAGCCAGCTGAGCCGCCAGAGGCGCCAGATGCCCGTGCCGTCGGACAGGTACTGGGAGCCCGTGACGTCCGGGCTGCTCAGCACGTAGTCCTTCTTCTGCCACAGCGGCACGAGCGGCACGTCCTCGGCGACCCGCGCCTGGATCTCCTTGAAGTCGTCCACGGCCCTGGACCGGTCGCCGTACTGCTGGGTGGCGGCGATGAGCCGGTCGACGCGGCTGTCGGCGTAGGCGTTCTGCAGGGCGTTGTCCCGGCCGACGAGGGGCTGCGTGAAGCTGTCCGAGTCGGGGAAGTCCGGGAGCCAGCCGAGCCCGTACGCGTCGTACGCGCCGTTGGCGTAGCCCTTCTGGAACTCCTTCCACTCCGCGGAGACGATCTTCACCCGGAACAGTCCGCTCGTCTCCAGTTGGCGGCGCAGCTCGACCGCCTCCGCCGCCCACGTCTCCCCCGCGCGGTGGGCGTAGGTGAAGCTGACGGGCGTGTCGACGCCCGCGTCGCGCAGCAGCTTCCGCGCCTGCTCCACGGCCCGGTCGCCGTCGGGGTAGAGGTCGAAGAAGGGCGTGCTGTGGCCGACGAAGCCGCGCGGGATCAGCGAGTACAGCGGCTCCACCGTCGAGTGGTGCGGACCGTCGGCGATCCTGTGGCGGTCGATCAGCGTGGCCACGGCCCGCCGTACCGCCTTCTCCGCCATCGGGGAGTCCTCGCGGACGTCGAAGACGACGCTGCGGATCTCCGCCGTGGTGGCCTCCGTCATCTGGACGCCCTCCTCGCTCGGGTCGAACGTGGAGATCATCTGCGGCGGGAGCTGGCGGTGGGTCACGTCGATGTCGCCGCTGCGCCAGGCGGCGGCGAGCTGCTCGCCCTCGGCGAAGTACCGCACCTCGACCGGCGTGCCGGGCCGCGCCATGGCGCCCCGGTAGTGCGGGTTGGGCTCCAGCAGGGCGCGGACGCCGGGCTGGTACTCGGCGAGCACGTACGGGCCGGAGCCGTCGACGGCGGTGTCCTCGCGCAGCCTGTCCTCGGGGTAGCGGGTGCTGTCGACGATCGCGCCCGCGCCCGTGGCGAGCTTCAGCGGGAACGTCGCGTCCCGCGCGCTCAGCTCGAAGACGACCTCGCGGCCCCGGGCGGTGACGCTCTCCAGCGTCGGGAACAGCGCCGCCGGGCCGACGTCGGCGGCGATGCCGAGCATCCGGTCGAACGAGTACTCCACGTCCCGCGCGGTCACCTCGCGGCCGTTGGAGAAGACCAGCCCCTCCCGCAGCGTGCACGTGTACGTCGTGAGCGAGGTACCGGTGAAGCCGCAGGTGTCGGCCGCGTCGGGCACCGGGTTCGTGGAACCCGGCTCGAAGGTCAGCAGCGACTGGTAGACGTTGCCGTAGACGGCCCAGGAACCGGCGTCGTACGCGCCGGCCGGGTCCAGTGACGAGACGTCGTCGGTCGTGCCGACGGAGATTGGCCGGTTCTTCCCCTCGTCCGTCGGCAGTAGCTGCCAGGCCCCCACCCCGGCCGCCACCAGAAGAACACATATCGTGATGATCCGGACATGGATCGATCGCATAGCCGCGATTCCTTTCACGCCCTCCCCTGAGCGATGGCGCAAACTCAACCACGCACCGTTCACTTAGGGAAGGGTGAACCTTCACTTCCTCATCACATCGCCCCCGCGACCTGCGGAACAGGGGCGGGGGCGGGGGCGAGAGTCGAGGGGTGAAGCCGCGGGGGCCGGCGGGCGGTCAGGCGTGGCGGGAGGCCAGTTCCACGACCGTGATGTCGGAGGGGGCGCCGACGCGGACCGGCGGGCCCCAGGCGCCCGCGCCGCGCGACACGTACAGCTGCGTGTCCCCGTACTGCTCCAGGCCCGCGACGGTCGGGTTGGCCAGCTCCGCGAGGAGGTTGCCGGGCCACAGCTGGCCGCCGTGGGTGTGGCCGGACAGTTGGAGGTCCACCCCGTGCCGCACCGCGTCGTGGATCATCACCGGCTGGTGCGCGAGGAGCACGGCGGTACGGGCCCGGTCGCGGTCGCCGAGGGCGCGGACGAAGTCGGGGCCGTCGCCGTAGTTCTCGCCGGCCACGTCGTTGACGCCGGCCAGGTCGAAGCCGGCGGCGATCTCGACGCGCTCGTTGCGCAGCGGGCGCAGACCGAGGTCGCGGACCTCCTCCACCCACTCCTCGGCGCCGGAGAAGTACTCGTGGTTGCCGGTGACGAAGAAGCTGCCGTGGCGGGCGCGCAGCCGCGCCAGCGGCTCGGCCGCCGGGCCCAGGTTCTCGACGGAGCCGTCGACGAGGTCGCCCACGACGGCGATCAGGTCCGGCTGCGTGGAGTTGACCGCGTCGACGATGCGCTGGGCGTGGGCGCGGCCGAGGGTGGGACCGAGGTGGATGTCGCTGACGACGGCTATGCGGTAGCCGTGGGCGGAGCGCGGCAGCTTGGCGAGGGGGACGGTCACCCGCTTGACGGCGGGGCCGCGCAGGACCGTGTGGGCGCCGTGGGCGACGGTGCCCACGGCGGCGGCCGTGGCGGTCACCGCGAGGACCCTCGACACGAACAGGCGCCGGGGCATGCCCGGACCGGCGTCCTCCCCGGTCCGCGGCTCCTCCTCCCGCACCACCGCCGGGGGGTCCTCGGCGGGAGCCGTCGCGAGGGCCGTACCGCCCTGGGGCGCACTGCTCGGGGCCGCACCGCCCCGGGGCGCGGCGTCCGCCGCCGGGCTCCCGGCAGGTCCGCCGGGGGTGGGCTCCCCCGGGGCCTCGGCTCCGCGCGGCCGGAGGGAGCCCCCGTGGGCCCCGGCGGGACGCGCGCCCGCGGCGACCGGCTCGGCCGGGGCGGAGAACTCGGCCGGGGCGGCGGGCCCGGCCGGGGCGGGGCGGCGTCCGGCCCTCGCGGGCAGGCGGAGGAGGACCGGGCGCAGGGCCTCGGTCACCAGCAGTGCCAGCACCAGGTACAGCAACGTCGCCAGCCACAGGAAGCCCGGCCACGACACGACCTGCTGCAACCGGAACGGGAACCCCGCGCGTCCCGCCGTCAGCGCGCCGAGCGCCAGCAGCGGCAGGACGAACGCCGCCGCCGTCCCCGCGCGGCGCGGCCCGCTGCCGGGGCGGGTGACGTCGCGCACCAGGCGGCGCCACACGTACCAGTGCGCGAGGCCCAGCAGGGCCAGTACCAGCGGGATGACCAGCAGGACCAGCACGGGCCCCTCCTACTTCTCGTCGCGTTCGCGCTTCAGGGCCCGCACTCCGCGCAACCCGATCACGCCAATGGCCGTCCCCAGGAGAAAGGACGTGACGGCCAGCAGAAGATGAACCCAGAAGTATCCGGTGGGGTCACCCGCGTCGTCGAAGGCGAGGCCGCTCGCGTCGTTCCAGAGGTTCTTGACGAAGGTGATCCAGATGAACCAGCTCCAGACCCCGAACGCGAGCAGGAACCAGGAAGCGGAGCGGCTGAGTCTCATGGGTCCAGTATCCGGTGCACCGGTGTCGGCAGGCGCGCCGGGTGGCTGTACGTTCTCGAACGTGCTTCCTCTCACGAAGGCCGCCTCCGTCGTGGCCGCCGCCGCGCTGCTCCCCCTCGCCGCCGCCGGTCCCGCGCTCGCCGCGCCGTCCCCGCAGCCCAAGCCCCCCGCCGTCATGTCGACGGTCGGCGGCGCGCGGCTCGGCAAGCCGGGCACGCAGGTGGACCTCGCGAACGGGGCGCCGGTCCTGCCGAAGGAGCTGAGCGGCCGGTCCTGGATCGTGGCGGACGCGGAGAGCGGCGCCGTGCTCGCCGCGCACAACGCCCACTGGCGGCTCGCCCCCGCGTCCACGATGAAGATGCTGTTCGCCGACACGCTGCTGCCGAAGTTCCCGAAGACGCAGAAGCACCTCGTCGGGGTCGGTGAGCTGTCGCGGCTGGGCGACGGGTCCAGCCTCGTGGGGATAAAGGAGAAGCACACCTACACCGTCCACGACCTGTGGCTCGGGGTGTTCCTCCGCTCCGGCAACGACGCCGTCCACGCGCTGGCGGAGATGAACGGCGGCATAGCGAAGACGGTGCGGGAGATGAACGCGCGCGCCGACGAGCTCCAGGCGCTCGACACCGAGGTGGTCTCCCCGGACGGCTACGACGCCGAGGGCCAGGTGTCGTCGGCGTACGACCTGACGCTGATCGCCCGCAGCGGCATGCAGAACAAGGACTTCCGCGAGTACTGCTCGACCGTGCGGACGCAGTTCCCCGGCGAGCAGGAGCCCGGCGGGAAGCGCACGACGTTCGAGATCCAGAACACCAACCGGCTGCTGACCGGCGCCGACGGGGTCATGCCGTACAAGGGCATCGCCGGTGTGAAGAACGGGACGACGACGCACGCCGGGTCGACCTTCACCGGGGTCGCCGAGCGCAACGGCCGGGTGCTGCTGGTGACCGTGATGAACCCGTCGTCGAAGGAGCCCCACGCCGTCTACAAGGAGGCCGCGCGCCTCCTCGACTGGGGCTTCGCGGCGGCGGGGAAGGCGCGGCCGGTCGGCGAGCTGGTGCCGCCGAGGTCCGCGAAGACCGGGACCGCGGCCCCCAGCGCCTCCCCCGACGGGCCGGACGACGTCCGGACCGAGGTCGTCGGGGACGCGGCCGAGGCCGCCGTGGCCGGGCCGGGGAAGGCCGGGTCGGACGGGGCCGGGGTCGCCCTCGCCGTCGCCGGCGGGGTGCTGGCGACGCTGGCGGGCGCGGCGTTCGTGATCAACCGGCGGTGGCCGGCGCAGAAGGGCCGGTAGCGTCCTTCCGGCGGCCTCCCGTGGCGGACCAGGCGGCGCAGAACAGCAGCAGCCGGGCGGTGAAGCTGATCCACAGCAGCAGGGCGACGGGCACGCCGAACGCCCCGTACATCGACTTCGCCGCCACCCCCCGGATGTAGCCGCCGAGGAGCAGCTTCAGCAGTTCGAAGCCGACCGCGCCGATCAGGGCGGCGGTGACCAGGTCGCGGCGCGGCGGCTCCACGCCGGGCAGCAGCGTCAGCAGGTACAGCAGGAGCAGGAAGTCCGCAAGGACGGCGATGGCGAGCGCGGCCGTGTGGAGCAGGACGCCGCCGGCGCCGCCTTCGGGGATGCCCAGCCGGTCGGCGGCCCAGCCGACGGCGGTGGCACCCAGGGTGGACGCGGCGAGCGAGACGAGCGCCGTGCCGCCGAGTCCCAGCAGGAGCAGGGCGTCCTTGCCCTTGCGGACGATCGGGTTGCCCTCGTCGGTGTCGTCCAGGGCCCACACGGCGCGCAGGCAGTCGCGCAGGGAGCCGACCCAGCCGATGCCCGTGAACAGCAGCACACCGCCGGCGACGAGGCCGACCGTGCCGGCGTTGTCGACGAAGGCGCCCAGGTCGAGCTGGTCGGAGATGCCCGGCACCTGCTCGCTGAGCGTGTCCTGGGCGGTGCGCAGACGCTCGTCGCCGAGGAGGGCGGCGCCGACGACGGCACCCAGGGTGATCAGCGGGAAGAGGGACAGGAAGCTGATGAACGTGATCGCGGCGGCGAGCCGCGTCCAGTGGGCCCGGTCCAGTGTCTCGTAGGCGTACCAGGCGTGGGTGCGCATGAGCCGGGCGGCCCAGGGGCCGATGACGGGGAGCTTGGTCAGCCAGTCCATGGCGGTACGCCTACCACCGGACGGCCCGCGCACCGCCCCGGCTCGCCCACCGGCCGCCACGCGACGCGGCGACCGGCCGGGCGCGCCGGGCGGAGGACGGCGGCCGAACGCCCCGGGAGGGAGGCGGCGGCCGGACGCAGAACGGCAACCGGGCGCACCGGACGGAAGGCGGCGGCCGAACGCGCCGGACGGGGAACAGCAGCCCGACGCGCCGGGCGGAGGGCGCCGACCGGACGCGCCGGGCGGAGGACGGGCGGGGGTCAGCCGCCCTGCGGGGCGGTGGCCGGCTCGTCGACCGGTGAGCCCTGGGCGGGGACCGTCCTGGCGGGGCCGCAGCCGCCGAAGTCGTACGTGCGCAGCTTGCGCCACACCGCGTCGGCGCCCTGCTCGTACAGGGCGAAGGAGCACACCGTCCACGCCGCCTCGAAACCGGCGAGCTCCGAGAAGGCGCGGTCCATCGCCTCGTCGGGGATGCCGTGCGCGACCGTGACGTGCGGGTGGTACGGGAACTGGAGCTCCCGGGCCAGCGGCCCCGACGCGTCGCGGATGTGCTGCTGGAGCCGGGCGCACGCCTCGCCGCCCTCGACGACCCGCACGTAGACGACCGGGGAGAGCGGCCGGAACGTGCCCGTGCCGCTCAGCCGCATCGGGAAGGGGCGCCCGGCCGCGGCGACCGAGGCCAGGTGGGCCCGGATCTCCGGCAGCCGCCCGGCGTCCACCTCCGTCGGCGGGAGGAGCGTGACGTGCGTGGGGATGCCGTGGGCCGCGGCGTCGCCGAAGCCCGCGCGCCGCTCCTGGAGCAGGCTGCCGTAGGGCTCCGGGACCGCGATCGAAACGCCGAGCGTTACGGTCCCCACGTCGTTCTCCTCATCCTTCGGTCGTGTCCGTGCGGGCGCGCCCGCGAGTCGCTCGCCAGTGTGGCGCTTCGGCCGGTCCCGTGGCCAGATCCGTCCGGCTCAGTGCTTGGCGGGCAGGAAGCCCACCTTCTCGTAGGTCTGGGCGAGGGTCTCCGCCGCGACGGCCCGGGCCTTCTCGGCGCCCTTGGCCAGGATCGAGTCCAGCGTCTCCGGGTCGTCCAGATATTCCTGCGTGCGCGTCCGGAACGGCGTGACGAAGTCCACGACGATCTCCGCGAGGTCCGTCTTCAGGGCGCCGTACATCTTGCCCTCGTACCCCTCGACCAGGTCGTCGACCGGGGTGCCGGTGAGCGTCGACATGATCGTGAGGAGGTTGCTGACGCCGGGCTTGCCCTCCGGGTCGAAGCGGATCACCGTGTCCGTGTCCGTGACGGCGCTCTTGACCTTCTTCGCGGTCGTCTTCGGGTCGTCCAGGAGGTTGATCAGGCCCTTGGGGTTCGCCGCCGACTTCGACATCTTCGCCGTCGGGTCCTGGAGGTCGTAGATCTTCGCCGTCTCCTTGAGGATGTACGGCGCGGGGACGGTGAACGTGTCGCCGAAGCGCGTGTTGAACCGCTCCGCGAGGTCGCGGGTCAGCTCGATGTGCTGCCGCTGGTCCTCGCCGACCGGGACCTCGTTGGCCTGGTAGAGCAGGATGTCCGCGACCTGGAGGACCGGGTACGTGAACAGGCCGACCGTGGCGCGGTCGGCGCCCTGCTTGGCGGACTTGTCCTTGAACTGCGTCATCCGGGACGCCTCGCCGAAGCCGGTGAGGCAGTTCATGACCCACGCGAGCTGCGCGTGCTCCGGGACGTGGCTCTGGACGAAGAGGGTGCACCGCTCCGGGTCGAGACCGGCGGCGAGAAGCTGGGCGGCGGCCAGGCGGGTGTTGGCGCGGAGCTCGGCCGGGTCCTGCGGCACGGTGATCGCGTGCAGGTCGACGACCATGTAGAAGGCGTCGTGGGACTCCTGCAGCGCGACCCACTGACGGACCGCGCCGAGGTAGTTGCCGAGGTGGAAAGAGCCTGCGGTGGGCTGGATTCCGGAAAGCACACGAGGGTCAGCAGAGGCCATGTCCCTCATTCTCTCAGGTCCGGCGGGCAGCTCGGGACTGCCTGTGGACAACCAGCCGACCGCAGGCGGGTCTTCGCGCCGGGCCGGAACGCCGGGCGGCCGGATGCCGTACCGCGGGGTCCACGGCCTCCGCGCGGACCGGCCGGGGCGTCGCCGTCCCGGCGCGCGGCGGCGGCGCCCCGGCCGGTCCGCTCCGCGACGGCGGCCGTGTGCTCCGTACCGGGGCCGCGGCGGCGGGGCGGGTGGCGGGGGCCGGTCACCGCGGCCTCCGGGGCGGGCGGCGCCAGAGTCGCCCCGGGGACGGACGGACGGCGGACGGGGCCCGGACGGACGGGGGGCCGGACGGACGGCGGTCCGTGGTGCGCGGTTTCCCCGGGGCCGGTCCCCCGTGCGCCGGCCACCGCGCGTACGGATCACCCGGTCGCCGCGCCGCGCCGGGCCTCCCGGTCCGCGTCGCGCGCGGCCGTCGCGAGTGACGATGGGGACGACCGGCCGTACGACGACGAACGGAGACCCCGTGTCGACAACGCAGGACGCGATCGCCGCCGCCGAGGCGCACAGCGCGCACAACTACCACCCGCTGCCCGTCGTCGTCGCGACGGCGGAGGGCGCGTGGATGACCGACGTCGAGGGGCGCCGCTACCTCGACATGCTCGCCGGCTACTCGGCGCTGAACTTCGGGCACGGCAACCGCCGTCTGATCGACGCCGCCAAGGCGCAGCTGGAACGGGTGACGCTGACGTCGCGCGCCTTCCACCACGACCGGTTCGCGGAGTTCTGCGCGCGGCTCGCGGAGTTCTGCGGCATGGAGTCGGTGCTGCCGATGAACACCGGGGCGGAGGCGGTGGAGACCGCCGTGAAGACCGTCCGGAAGTGGGGCTACCGGGTCAAGGGCGTCCCGGAGGGCACCGCGAAGATCGTCGTGGCGGCGGGCAACTTCCACGGCCGGACGACGACGATCGTCAGCTTCTCGACCGACCCGGAGGCCCGCGCCGACCACGGCCCCTACACGCCGGGCTTCGAGATCGTCCCGTACGGGGACCTGACGGCACTCGGCGCGGCGCTGTCCGACAACGCGGTGGCCGTGCTGCTGGAGCCCATCCAGGGCGAGGCGGGCGTGCTGGTGCCGCCGCCGGGCTACCTGGCGGGCGTCCGGCGGCTGACCCGCGAGCGGGACGTGCTGTTCGTCGCGGACGAGATCCAGTCGGGCCTGGGGCGGACGGGGAGGACGTTCGCGTGCGAGCACGAGGGCGTCGTCCCCGACGTGTACGTGCTGGGCAAGGCGCTCGGCGGCGGGATCGTGCCGGTGTCGGCGGTCGTGTCGAGCGCGGCGGTGCTGGGCGTGCACCGGCCGGGCGAGCACGGGTCGACGTTCGGCGGGAACCCGCTGGCGTGCGCGGTGGCGCTGGAGGTGCTGGCGATGCTGCGGACCGGCGAGTACCAGCAGCGGGCCGCGGAGCTGGGCGACCACCTCCACCGGGAGCTGGGGCTGCTGGTCGACGGCGGGGCGGTGCGCGAGGTGCGCGGGCGCGGTCTGTGGGCCGGGGTGGACGTCGACCCGTCGAGGGGCACGGGCCGGCAGGTGTCGGAGCGGCTGCTGGAGCGGGGCGTGCTGGTGAAGGAGACCCACGGGTCGACGATCCGGCTCGCCCCGCCGCTGACGATCTCCAAGGAGGACCTGGACTGGGGCCTGGAGCGGCTGCGGGAGGTCCTCGCGGGGTGAGCGGGGTGAGCCCGGGGGAGCGCCGGGAGAGCACGGGCTGAGCCCGGGGCAGCGCGGGCCGCCGGGGTGTCCCGGCGGCCCGGGGGCGGCGTCACCGGATGACGTGCGGCAGGAAGCGCGCGTACCCGTCGGTGACCAGGCCCGACGACTCGCGGATGCCGAGCCCGGCCGCCTCGTCCTCGACGACCCACGCGCCGAGCACGACCCGGTTGCCGTCGAAGTCGGGCAGCGGGGCGAGGGCCTGGTAGCAGCACGGTTCGGGGCGCACGGCGGGCGGGGCGCCCGGCTCGTGGACGGTGACCCCGGCGCCCTCGCGGCCCAGCAGCGGCTTGGCGACGTACCCGCCCTCGGCGGCCAGCTCGCGCGGACCGTCCAGGTAGGCGGGCAGCAGGTGGGGGTGGCCCGGGTACAGCTCCCACAGGACGGCGAGGAGCGCCTTGTTGGAGAGGAGCATCTTCCACGCCGGTTCGATCCAGCAGGTGCTGCCGGTGCCGCCGCCGTTGTCGAGGGTGTCGAGGACGTACGGGCCGAACTCGTCGGTGACCAGCCACTCCCAGGGGTAGAGCTTGAAGCAGCTGCGGATGAAGCGCAGCCGGTCGTCGACGAAGCGGCCCGACAGCCGGTCCCAGCCGATCTGCTCCACGGACAGGGCCTCGGTGGCGATCCCGGCCTGTTCGGCGGTCTCGCGCAGGTACGCGACCGTCATCAGGTCCTCGCCGATCTCGTCGCCCTCGGAGTGGACGAAGTGCAGCGGGCCGGGCGGCAGGAGGCGGGCCTGGCGCCGCCACGCGTCGACGAGCCGCTCGTGGAGCGAGTTCCACTGGTCGGCGCCGGGGAAGCGGTCCTCCATCCAGAACCACTGCGGGCTGGCCGCCTCGACGAGCGAGGTGGGCGTGTCCGCGTTGTACTCCAGCAGCTTGGCCGGGCCCCGGCCGTCGTAGCGCAGGTCGAACCGGCCGTACACGGAGGGCAGCTCGGCGCGGCGCCGCCAGGACTCGGCGACCAGTGCGGCGAGCCGCCCGTCGGTGATGCCGAGGTCGGCGAAGCGGTCCTGCTCGACGATGTGCGCGGCGGCGGCCAGGCACATGCCGTGCAGCTCCTCGACGACCTCCTCCAGTGCCTCCACCTCGGGGAGGGTGAAGGAGTAGTAGGCGCTCTCGTCCCAGTAGGGGCGCAGCGAGCCGTCGGGGTGGCGGGTGAGCGGGTAGATGCAGCCCTGCTCCTCGACGATGCGCTGCCAGTCGGGGCGGGGCTCGATCGTGTGGCGTTCCATGGTCCGTACGGCTCCGGGGTCAGCCGCCGCCGCTGCCCGAGCAGCCGAAGCCGCCGCGCTGGACGGCGGACTTGTCGAAGCTGCCGCCGTCGACCCTGCCGTTCTTGGCGGACCCGCCGTAGTAGTACGAGCCGCTGCCGCCACCGTTGCCACTGCTGCCGCTGCCGTCGCGGCACTTGTAGTCGGGCAGGACCTCGCGGGTGAGCGGGTCGACGCACCGCTTGTCGGGCTCGGAGCTCCCGCAGGACGTGAGGGTCAGCGCGAGGGCGCCCATCCCCCCGAGCACGACGTGACTCGATCGCAGTCTGCGCATGTGGTGTGGTTCTCCCCCGTTGTCGCGTGGAACGCCGCACAGACTAGAGGGCGTCGTTCACGCGTGCTACGGCAGGACCCTGCACAGGGCGTCGAGGGCGCCGGGCCAGGCGCTGTCGGTGGGGGTGGCGTAGCCGACGACGAGCGCGTCGCGGCCGGGGGCCGCGTCCGGGTGGCGGAAGGCGTCCAGGCCCTGGAGGGCGAGGCCCTGGTGGGCGGCGGCGTGCAGCACGGCCCGCTCGCTGCCCGGCGGCAGTTCCAGGACGGCGTGCAGCCCGGCGGCGATGCCGGTGACGCGGATGCCGGGCGCCCGCTCGGCGAGCGCCGCCACGAGCTGGTCGCGGCGGCGCCGGTACCGCAGCCGCATGCCGCGCACGTGCCGGTCGTACGCGCCGGAGGAGAGGAACTCGGCCAGGGTGAGCTGGTCGAGCGTGCTCGACGCCCACTCGATGGAGCCCTTCGCCTCCAGCACCTCGTCAACGAGCTGCCGGGGCAGCGCCATCCAGCCGAGGCGCAGCCCGGGCGCCAGGGACTTGCTGGCGGTGCCCAGGTAGACGACCCGCTCCGGGTCGAGGCCCTGGAGGGCGCCGACGGGCTGCCTGTCGTACCGGAACTCGCCGTCGTAGTCGTCCTCCAGCACCAGCCCGCCAAAGGCCCGTGCCCAGTCGACGAGCGCGGCCCGCCGGTCCGGCGCGAGGGCGCCGCCGAGCGGGAACTGGTGGGCGGGCGTGATCAGGACGGCGCCGGGCCGGAGCCCGCCGTCCTCGGTCAGGGCCTCGGTGCGGGTGCCGAGCCCGTCGAGCGGCAGCGCCGGGGTGCGCAGCCCGGCGTCGGCGAGGGCGCCCCAGTGCACGTCGAGGCCGTACGACTCGACGGCCACGTCCCGGACGCGGCGGCGCCGCAGGACGGCGGCGAGCAGCATCAGCCCCTGGGCGAAGCCGGAGCAGACGACGATCCGGTCGGGGGTGGCGCGCACGCCGCGCGAGCGGGCCAGGTACTCGGCGAGGGCGGCGCGCAGTTCGGGGCGGCCACGCGGGTCGGCGTAGCCGAACGCCTCGTGCGGGGCGTTCGTCAGGGCGCGGCGGGCGGCCTTGAGCCACTCGGCGCGGGGGAAGGAGGCGAGGTCGGGCGTGCCGGGGTGGAGCGTGTGGAGGGGACGGCCGGAGCGGGGGCCGCCGCGCTGCCACGGCAGCGGCGCGGCGGCCGGTGCCCGCCGGGAGGGCGGGGCGGCGGCGGCGCGGCGGGCGACGCGGGTGCCGGAGCCCTGGCGGGCGGTGAGCCAGCCCTCGGCGACCAGTTCGGCGTAGGCGTCGGCGACGGTGTTGCGGGCGATGCCGAGGTCGGCGGCGAGGGAGCGGGACGACGGCAGCCGGGTGCCCGGGGCGAGGCGACCGCTCCTGACGGCGTCGCGGAGGGCCTCCATGAGGCCGGCGCGCAGGCCGGGGCCCTGGATCTCCAGGTGGAGGTCGGCTCCGAAGGCCGCGGAAATGGCCCGTGATTCCGTCATGGAAATGGACCATACCGGGACGCCAACGGGGACGTACGGTCGAGGCATGACGACGAACACGCAGCAGAACGACGCCCCCGCCGGCACCCCGGCCGACAGCCACGCCGACGCCCTCCCGGCCGGCGGCGGGTACGCCGCCGAACACCCGGCCCGCCTGGTCCTCCCGGAGCACGCCCCGGAGGTGTACAAGGCGATGGTCCGGCTGGACGCCGCCGCCCACAAGGGGCTCGACCCGGTGCTGGTCGAGCTGGTCAAGATCCGCGCCTCGCAGCTCAACCACTGCGCGTTCTGCCTGGACATGCACCACAAGGACGCGCTGGCGGCCGGTGAGAGCGTCGGGCGGATCGTGCAGCTCAGCGCCTGGCGGGAGTCGCGGCACTTCTACACGGAGAAGGAGCTGGCCGCGCTCGAGCTGACCGAGGCGATCACCCTCCTGACGGAGGGTTTCGTCCCGGACGAGGTGTACGAGCGGGCGGCCGAGCACTTCGACGAGGTGGAGCTGTCCCACCTGATCGCGTCGATCATCGTGATCAACGCGTGGAACCGGATCGCCGTGACGTGCCGCTCGGTGCCGGGCCGCTACACGCCCGGCCAGCACAAGGGCCACAGCGCGTGACGCGACCGCGCGGGGCGGGGCTCGCGCAGGCGTTCCGGGCCCTGCACCGCGGCCGGGCCCCGGAGGACCCGCTGGTCCTCCCGGGCCCGTGGGACGCGGTGAGCGCGCGGGTCTTCGCCGAGGCGGGGTTCCCCGCGCTCGCGACGCCGTCCGCGGGGGTGGCGGCGTCGCTCGGGTACGAGGACGGGCACACGCCCGCGGACGAGATGTTCGCGGCGGTGGCCCGGATCGTCCGCGCCGTGGACGTCCCCGTCTCGGCCGACCTGGAGGGCGGATACGGGCTGCCGGCGAAGGAGCTGGCGGCGCGGGTCCTCGACACGGGCGCGGTGGGCGTGAACCTGGAGGACGGCGGGGACGGCGGGCTGAAGGACCCGGCCGCTCACGCCGACTGGCTGGCGGAGTTCCGCGCGGCCGTGGGCGACGCCGTGTTCCTCAACGCCCGCGTGGACACGTACGTGCGGGGCGTGCCGGACCCGGAGGAGACGGTCCGGCGGGCGCGGCTGTACGTGGAGGCGGGCGCGGACGGCGTGTACCCGCTGCTGGCGCCGCCGGACCTGCTGCCGGTGCTGCGCGCGGAGGTGGACGTCCCGGTCAACGCGTTCGCCGCACCCGACGGCCCGTCGGCCGCCGAACTGGGCCGGCTGGGCGCCGCCCGGATCACGTACGGCCCGGTCCTCCAGCACCGCGCGGCGGCGGCCCTGCGCGGCATCGCCGGAGCCCTGTGGGCCGAAACCGGTTGGGCGGGCGGCCGGGTGGGGTAGCAAGGGAGGGTGCTGCGAGGCGAGAAGGCCGGGCTGCGGGCCCGGCACGACGACGACGGGCCGGTGCTCCACGCGGAGTTGTACGACGACGTGGTGACCCGGTCCGGCGCCAGCTCCAAGCCCTGGGTGCCGATCCCGGTGGGCTCGGCGGACTCCCCGTACGCGGGCCCGGGGACCGGGGAGACCCGGGTGCCCTTCTCGGTGGTGGAGCTGGCGTCGGGCGAGCTGGCGGGCGAGGCCCTGCTGTGGGGCATCGACCCCCACAACCGGCTCGCCCACCTGGGGATCTCGCTCCGCCCCGCCTTCCGGGGCCGCGGGCTGGCGACGGACGCGGTCCGCGTGCTGTGCACGTACGGGTTCGCCGTGCGCGGGATGTGGCGGCTCCAGATCGAGGCCCTCGCCGACAACGTCCCGATGATCGCGGCCGCGAAGCGGGCCGGGTTCACCGTCGAGGGGACCCTGCGACGCTCCGCCTGGGTGCACGGCCGCTTCGTCGACGAGGTGGTCCTCGGCCTGCTCGCGGAGGAGTGGGCGGCCTGACGCCGGGGCCGCCCCGCGGGTCACCCGGGGAGCCAGGTCCTCCAGGTGGCCTCGTTGGCCCGGACCCACTTCTCGGCCGCCGCCTCCGGGGTCAGCTTCCGGTCGGCGATCATCTGGGCGACCTCGTTCTGCTGCTCGGTGGTCCACGTGAAGTTCTTCAGGAACTCGGCGGCCTCACCGCCGTTCTTCGCGAAGTCGGCGTTGAGGAACTTCCGCAGCGGCGTCCGCGGGTAGCCGCAGGCGACCTCCTCCGGGTCGGCGTCGCAGCCCTCCTCGTGCGGGGGCAGCTTCACCTCGACGAGGTCGACCTGCTCGTTCAGCCACTGCGGGGTCCACCAGTAGGTGAGGAACGGCTTCTTCTCCTCGGCGTACTTCCTGATGGCGGTGATCTGCGCCGCCTCGGAGCCCGCGTAGGTGGGCTTGAGGTCCAGCCCCAGGTTCCTGATGATCGCCTCGTCGTGGGTGACGTAGTCGGGCGAGCCCTCCAGGATCTGGCCCTTGCCGCCGCTCTCGGCGGTCGCGAGCTCCTCGGCGTACTCGTCGAGGTTCTTCCAGTCCGTCACGTCCGGGTGGGCGTCGGCGAAGTACTTCGGGACGTACCAGCCGATGTGCCCGGTCACGCCGAGGTCTCCGCCCCTGGCGACGGTCTTCTTCTCCTCGACGTACCGCTTCTCCTCCTCGGGGTGGCCCCAGTCCTCCAGGACCGCGTCGATGTCGCCCCTGGACAGGGCGTCCCAGGCGAGGATCCCGCCCAGTTGCTGCGTCTTGACGTCGTAGCCGAGCTCGTTCTCCAGGAGGTACTCGGCGACGGCCGTGTTGGCCTGGGCGCCGACCCAGGAGGGGACGGTCAGGACGACGGTCCTGTCGGTGGTGCCCGCCCGCTGGGACTTGCCGGTCTCGGCGGCGCCGCACGCGCTGAGCGCGAGGACGCCGAGGGCGGCGGCGACCGCGGTCGCGGTACGGACGGCACGGCGGGCGCGGGCGGGGCGGGCGGGTCCGGCAGTACGGACGGCACGGGCAGTACGGGCGGGGCGGGTGTGGTGCGCGGGGTCGGCGGTGGGCATGGGGGTGCTCCTGGTGGGGGGTGCGGGGAGGCGGGCGGCGGTCAGGGCCGGGGCTCGCGCGCGGCGGGCTGCGTGATCCGGTCGAGGACCAGGCCGAGGCAGACGATCGCGAGACCGGCGGTCACACCGGTGCCCATGTCGCCCTGTGACAGGCCCTTCACCACGTCGTAGCCGAGCGCTCCGCCACCGACGAGGCCGCCGACGACGACCACGGCGAGGACCAGCACGACGCCCTGGTTGACGGCGAGCCCGAGCGCCGGGCGGGCCAGCGGGAGCTGCACCTGGAAGAGCTGCTGCCGGGTGGAGGCGCCCATCGAACGGGCTGCCTCCAGCGCCGCCGGGTCGACCTCGCGCACGCCCTGCGCGGTGATGCGGACGACGGCGGGCAGCGCGTACACGACCGCCGCGGTGATCGCCGCCGCGCGGCTGACGCCGAACAGGGCGACGACCGGGATCAGGTACACGAACTGCGGCATCGTCTGGAGCGTGTCCAGCACCGGCCGCAGCCAGCGCTCGACCCACCGCAGCCGGGCGCACGCCACGCCGGTGAGCACGCCGACGACGAGGGTGACGGCGAGGGCGGCGACGACCTGGGAGAGCGTGTCGAGGGACTTCGTCCACACGCCGAGCACACCGGTCGCGGCGAGCGCGGCCGTCGCGGTCAGCGCCGTCGCCCACGTGCCGACCAGCCGGGCCAGGACGGCGACGGCCAGCAGCAGCGCCCACCAGGGGAGCCACTGGAGGCCGTCGCGCAGCGGGTTGAGCAGTCCCAGCGTGAACGCGTCCGACCAGACCTGGGTGCCGCCGACGAGGGGCACGCCGGTGGAGAGGTGGTCGACGACCCAGTCCTGTGCCCGGTTGACCGGGGTGGAGATGTCGTACGTCCAGCCGCGCGGCCAGGCGGCGCCGCCGAGCGCGCGGCCGACGAGCACGGCGGCCAGGACGCCTCCGGCGGCGAGCGCCCACGCGGACCGGCCGTGCAGGAGGCCGCGGCGCTGCGCGGCGTCGTCCAGGTGGTCGCCCGCGGCGGCGGTCGTGCGGTCCAGCCAGACGGCGATCAGCACGATCGGGACGCCCGCGGCGAGGGCCTTGCCCACGTCGACGGTGGACAGCGCCGAGTAGACCTCCTCGCCGAGGCCGCCCGCGCCGACGAGGGCGGCGACGACCACCATGGACAGCGCCATCATGATCGTCTGGTTGAGGCCGAGGAGCATCTGGCGGCGGGCCAGGGGCAGTCGCGCGGTCCACAGCCGCTGGCGGCCGTTCGCGCCGAGCGACACGGCCGCCTCCAGGACGCCCTGGTCGGCGGAGCGCAGGCCGAGCGCGGTGAGCCGGGCCATGGGCGGGGCGGCGTAGATGACGGTGCAGAACAGCGCGGCGGGCGTGCCCGTGCCGAAGACGAGCACGAAGGGCAGCAGGTACGCGAAGGCGGGCAGCACCTGCATCGTGTCGAGGACCGGCCGCACCACGCGGTCCACGCGGTCCGACAGCCCGGCGGCGAGGCCGATGAGCGCACCGAGCAGCGCGGCGACGGCCACGGCGACGGCCATCAGGGCGAGGGTGAGCAGCGTGGCGTCCCACATGCCGAGCAGCCCGCACGCGGCGAACGCCCCGAACGCCACGCAGGCGACCCGCGCGCCGCGCCGGCCGGACCCGGCGGCGCGCCAGGCGAGCAGCACCCCGGCGGCGAGGACGCCGGGCCAGCCCATGGCGGCGAGCACCTGGTACACGGCGTCGACGGCGTCGGTGGCGGTGTTGGAGAGGTGGAGGAGGAAGTACAGGAAGAGGGGGTGGGTGTCCCGGTTGTCGAGGACCCACCGGCCGGCCCCGTCGAGCGGCGCGGAGAGGTCCACGGTCAGCCCCGCCGGCCACCCGCCGCCCCCGAGCACCAGGGTTCCGGCGATCCCGAGCACGGCGACCAGCGCGACCCCGCCGAGCGTCCGCACCGTCCGCCGCGGAACCCGGCGCCCCCCGGCCGCCGCGGTGCCGCCGTCCGACGGGGTGGCGGCGTCCGGCGGGGGCGGTGGGGCGGCGGCGTCCGACGCGGGGAGGCCGGAGCGCGATGCGGACGGGGCGGTCGTCAGCGCCGCCCCGCCCGGCGTGGCCGCCGCGGTGCCGCCGCCCGGCATGGGCGGCGGGGTGGCGGTGCCGTGCGGCGCCCGGGGACGGACGACGGTCGTGGGGGGCCCGTCGTTCGTCGTCCCGGCGGTGGCGACCGCGCGGGCCGGGGGCGCCGGGGGCGCCGACCGCAGGGCGGCGGGGGTCTCCCGCAGGGGCGCGGACGTCCCACCCGGGGTGGCGGGGGTTTCCCCCGGGGTCGCGGTGCCGGTGGGGTGGGGGATGCGGGGGGTGGTGGGGCGCTTCTTCCCCGGGCCCTGTTTCGGGGTGGCGGTGGAGGTCATGCGGCCGCCCTTCCGGCCGGGAGCGTGACCCCCGCGACGACGCCCAGCAGGGTCTGGGGGTCGACGACGCCCAGGCAGCGGCCGTTCTCGACGACGCGGACCGGGGCGCCACCGCCGCGGGCGGCGGCCGTGATGGCCTCGGAGACGGTCGCGGCGGGCGGCAGCGCCGGCCCGCTCCCCGCGTCGTCCGCGCGCACCGGGCGCATGGCCGTGCGGACGGTCACGACCTGTTCGCGCGGCACGTCGCGGACGAAGTCCCGTACGTAGTCGTCGGCGGGGGCGCCGACGATCTCCTCCGGTGTGCCCACCTGGACGATCCGCCCGTCGCGCATGAGGGCGATCCGGTCGCCGACGCGCAGCGCCTCGCCGAGGTCGTGGGTGATGAAGACCATCGTGCGGCCCTCCTCGCGGTGGAGCCGGACGACCTCCTCCTGCATGTCGCGGCGGATCAGCGGGTCGAGCGCGCTGAACGGCTCGTCGAACAGCAGCACCTGGGGGTCGACGGCGAGGGCGCGGGCGAGCCCGACGCGCTGCTGCTGACCGCCGGACAACTGACCGGGCCTGCGGTGCTCCAGTCCGGCGAGACCGACCTTGGCGACGAACTCGGCGGCCCTGGCGCGCCGTTCGGCGCGGCCGACGCCCTGGATCTCCAACCCGTACGCGACGTTGTCGAGGACGGAGCGGTGCGGGAGCAGGCCGAAGTGCTGGAAGACCATGGCGGCGCGGCGACGGCGCAGCTCGCGCAGCCGGCCGCCGTCCATGGCGAGCACGTCGTCGCCGTCGATCTCCAGCGTGCCGGAGGTCGGTTCGACGAGCCGGGTCAGGCAGCGGACGAGGGTGGACTTGCCGGAGCCGGACAGGCCCATGACGACGAAGACCTCGCCCTGGTGGACGTCGAAGGACACGTCCCGGACGGCGGCGGTGCAGCCGGTGCGGGCACGCAGGTCGGCCGGGGACAGGCCGGCCAGTTCGGGGTCGCGGGGGACGCGGTCGGCCTTCGGTCCGTAGACCTTCCACAGGCCGCGGACGCCGAAGACGGGTGTCGTGGTGGAAGTGTTCACCGGGCGTCACCGCCCAGCAGCTCGGCGGCCTTCTCCCCGACCATGAGCACCGCCACCATCGGGTTGACGGCGGTCATGGTCGGGAAGACGGACGCGTCGGCGACGCGCAGCCCGTCCAGCCCGCGCACCCTCACGGCCCGTACGACGGCCGGAGTGGCCGGCCACGGACCCCGGCCGCGGTCGAACGCCCCGCCTGCGGCGGCGGTCTCGGCGTCGGCGCCCCCGCCTCCCGCCACGACCGCGAGGACCGTGGCGTCGGCGGGGTCGAGGACCTCACGGGTGGCTCCGGAAGCGGCTCCTCGCCGCTCCCCCGCCACGTGGATGCTCTTCTGTTGGTGCTCCGGCACTTCGCGTGCTGCCTTCCCTGCCCTATGTGGTCAGGACCGTCCCTGACCGGCGACCGGGCCCCCTGCCCGGGGCGGGGAGAAGCATGCGCGAAAGTGGTGGGCGTCACGTGTGCGGGGTCGTCCGCGTCGCGCAGCCCCACGCCGCGGCGGCACCGGCCGGTACACGGCGAACGCGGTGAACGGCACGGCGGCCTAGAACCCGCCGTCCACACTGCAATGCGCATCCCCGCCGAAGCCGTGCTTCAGCACCCGCGGGTCGGTGGCATGCTCCGCCGGCTCGGGGAGCGGCTGTGTGCGAGTGCCCCCGCCAGTACGGCAGCGAAGACCTGGCAGGAGTACGCCGACGACACCCTGAAGGGCCGAGCATGAACGCGAAGATCGTCTTCCAGCGCTACGACCGGATAGGAGACGTGCGGACCACGCTCCTCGACGTGTACGCCGACGTTCGCGCCCCGTTGTTGCATCTCCCGAACTACGCCGTTGACGCCTTCGCCGAACGGCTCGACCGGCACGCCGGCGAAGCGGGGTGGGAAGCGGTACTCGGCTACGACGCCGGGGAACCGATCGGGTACGCATACGGAAACACGATCCTCGACGGAGACAGGTGGTGGCAACGTGTGTTTCCGCCGCCCTCCAAGGGGTATACCGAACGCCCCGCCCTGGCCTTGAAAGAGATCGGCGTTCGCGTTCCTTGGCGCGGTACCGGCGCGGCTCTGAGGCTGCACGACACTCTCCTCTTCGGCCGCACGGAAACCCATGTGACGCTCATGGTGAACCCGGAGGCAGGGGGTGGGAAGGTCCACCGCCTCTACGAACGGTGGGGTTACCGCAGCATCGGAAACAGCCAGCCTTCCCCCCAGTCACCCGCGCTCACGGTCATGGTTCGAAAGCGGCAGCAGTGACACCCCCAACCCACGGAGTTGTGTAAACACAGGAAGGCCCCTACGCCTGGGAAGGCGCGGGGGCTCGTTGTTCGGCTACCGATCGTCGCCCGCCAGGCCGCCGTGAAGCGGCAAGGGGGACAGGAGAGCGTCGGCTGTCGTGCGGCCCTCGAAACGCTGGACGGCTTCACCGCCGACCAGGACGTGCACCGCCGCGGGGGCGCCCATTTCGGCCCCCGAAACACCGCCGTGCACATCATTGTCACATCCGCCGGTCTCGACCACCGCGCGGACGTATTCCGGGCCATGGAATACCTTGAATCCGTCAAGGGGATAACGACGTCACCCGGTCCGTGCCCCTGCTCGACGCCATCCCACCAGTCCGAAGCAGGCCCGGGCGGCCACGCCGCAAGCCCGAATCGGTTTTCGCTGACCGCGGCTATGCCCACGATGTCTACCGAGATCAGGTCCGGGCCCCCGAATCCTCCCCGTCATCGCCCGACGCGGCACGCCCCACGGCAGCGGCCTGGGTACCTACCGGTGGGTGGTCGAGCGCGCCTTCACCTGACTTCACGGCTTCAAACGACTCCGCGTCCGCTGGGAACGCCGAGCCGGCATCCACGAAGCCTTCCTCAAGCTCGCCTGCTGTCTGATAACCCACCGCCAGGTGCTGTCCTTGACCTGACCGGCACTCGTCCCCATGCCGATCGGCCGGCCCGGCAAACTGATCGCATGAACCGAGACGCCCTGCAATCCGCACTGACCCAGGACGACAGCGTCTCAGCACGCGCAGCCCTGGCCGAACTGGAGGCAGGCGCGGACTTCCAGGTCTTCCTGAACCAAACGGCTTCTGCACGACAGCTCTGGGCCACCTGGTCCTGGCGGCACCAAGTCATGCTCGACACGGGCGTCACACCCCGGCCCGGACTTGCCGAGGTCATCGCCGGACTCGAAGCCGCAGGAGCAGCCCG
Source organism: Streptomyces tamarix (assembly GCF_032423885.1). Classification (NCBI taxonomy): domain Bacteria; kingdom Bacillati; phylum Actinomycetota; class Actinomycetes; order Kitasatosporales; family Streptomycetaceae; genus Streptomyces; species Streptomyces tamarix. The sequence continues at coordinate 86,874 of NZ_JAWCTQ010000015.1, forward strand.
GGTCTACATGGCGACGGTCACCGGATCACAAAGACGTTTCACGATCTTCCTGTCGGAAGACCTCACCCACTGCGTCGCCTGCTGGTGACACCACCTCATTGTGTTAGGCGCTCTAAGAACTCCTAACAAAATGAGATGAAGGATGGCCTCAGGTCGGGCGAGGATCACTCGGTACTCGCCGACGAAAGGGCAGCTATGGGCGACAGTCCCCCGTGGGAGCTCATCTCGCTCGCTGATGACGAGGGCAACAGCGTCTCGGTCAACGTTCTGGGACGTAGCCCCAGGTGGACCGCGGGGCTCGACGCGGAGATCGTCGTCAAGACGCCCTTCGTGTCCGGCCGTATCGACCTGGCGCTGTACGTTGCGAGGTTGGAGAGCTGGGCCGACGCACTGGACCGGCTTGACGCCGGCGACGACGTGGCCTGGATGGAAATGTGCAGCGGGCCGTCCATCTTCATCCAGCTCACGGGCGAGCGTGACTGCCCGGAGGTCGTCGTGGAGGACGAGTCCGGGTCCATGGTCACCGTGCGCGTCCCGCTCGTCCCGCCGGACGACTGGATTGCTGACCACCTCCAGCGTCTGCGCCAGGTGATGGATCACTGGGTCCCGATGCTGGCAGGGTAGGGAGACAAGTCGCCGCCAGCAGATGAGGGCGCATCCGAGGGTCAGGAAGGCTTCGTGGATGTCGTCGCGGATCTCCCAGCGGATCCACAGGCGGCGGAACCAGTACAGGTGGGCGAACGCACGCTCCACGACCCAGCGTTGGGTGCCCAGTCCGGAGCCATGCTCGGTGCCGCGTTGGGCGATCACCGGCTTCACGCCGAGGGCCCAGACGAGGCGGCGGTACTTGTCGTGGTCGTAGCCGCGGTCACCGAGCACGATGCCCGGGCGGCGCCGGGGTCGGCCGCGCTTGCCCCGCACCGGTGGAACGGCTTCGAGCAGCGGAATGAGCTAGGTGACGTCGTTGCGATTACCGCCGGTCAGGGTGAGGGCGAGCGGGATGCCGGTGGCGTCGGTGATCAGATGGTGCTTGCTGCCCGTCCTGCCCCGGTCAACAGGACTTCGTCCCGTCTTGGGGCCCCCTTTAGCACCCGAAAGTAAGAGCCGTCGACCGCCGCCCTGGAGAAGTCCAGAACGTTCGCGCCGCGCAGCTTCGCCAGCAACTCCTGGTGCAGCCGGGGCCACACGCCAGCCTCGGTCCACTCGGCCAAGCGGCGCCAGCAGGTCATGCCCGAGCCGAGGCCGAGCTCCTGCGGCAGGTATTCCCACGCGATCCCCGTGTGGAGCACGAAAAGGATACCCCTGAACACCAACCGGTCCGGATACCGCTTCCGCCCAGGATGCCGAGTCCGACGCTCGACCTTCGGCAGCAGCGGTTCAATCAACGCCCACAGTTCGTCATCGTCATCCCACGGCTTCGGTCGAACCACCTTGCACCCCCGGATCAACGGTCCCGGAGCGATCCAACCACCCCGAAGATCATTTCATTAGGAGTTCTAAGGCGGTCCCGAACCGTTGAGCCAGAAGGCGCCATAGAGGGCGCTTGCCATCACCAGGGACGCGATGCAGAGGTAGGGCTTTGCGGAGCGCTGCAGAGCGATCGCGACGAGCAGAAGCAGCGGGAATGCGGGTACGAGGAGTCGAGGCTTAGATCCGAAGTACCCGGACGCTCCCATGGCCATGGCAGTGACCACCGTTGAGTAGGCAATCAAGGCAGGAGGATATCCGCGCAGACGCATCATGACGTGTGGGGTTACGGAGAGGGCGATGATGGCGATCAGTAGGACTGCGGTGAGGATTGGCGATGGTGAGATGAATTCACCGAGGAAGCGGGCGAATGAGTATCCACCGTCGAATCCATTTCCCCAGGCCGCTTGTACGCCCAGATATCCGAAGAAGTTACCTCGTTGGGCTCCTACCCACAGTACGTAGGCAGCGGTTCCCGACAGGGAGAGGGCGCACGATGCGAGGATCCGAGCCCTGTTGTCCGCACGGCGCAGGCGGGTGAGCGCGTGGGTGCACATGGCTATGCCTATGGCGACCCCGACGGGCCTCGTCAAGCCAGCGGCGCAGGCCAGCAACGCGGCGACGCCCCATCGATCCTGCAGAAGGAAGTAGAGACTCCATGCAGCGAGTGCGACGAAGAGGGACTCGCTGTACGCCATGGATTGGACGATGGCGACGGGCAGTGAGGCCCACAGGCAGACGAGGAGAGTTCCGACTTCTGGACTGTGGACGTGTCGGCCCAGGTGGAACAGTCCGAGAGCTGCGACGACCGACGCCATCGCACTGATGAAAAGTCCTGCTTGATTGAGAGTAAGGCCGGTGACGCTTACCGCTCTCTCCAGCCAGGGCAAGAGTGGGAAGAAGGCCATGCTCGACAGTTCTCGGCCGTCCGGAGCTGTCAGGGTGAAGTCATAACCGTGCTCGGCGACTCGCGCGTACCACAGCGAGTCCCATCGTCGGCCGAGTAAGTGCAGAGCGCTTTTCTCCTGGGCATGAGACCAGAACGCCAGGACCGCCAAACCAACTGCTTTTATAGAGGCGAAGATCAGCACTGTCGACAGTGGTGTTGCGTACCGCTTCATGCGGCTTTGGTTTCCGTCAGCATGCACGGAGTCTGCATGTCGCCTATTTTCGAGCAGTTGTGACGACACCTTCATTAAATCCTTCACTCACTTTGCATGCCGCACGGCATTCATGTTCGTCGCGGACCGCAGTCTTGCAGGCGGCAAGGGTGGTCTCGACTGCCGCAACCACCTTTGAGCCCTATTGGGTTCATTACGAGTCAAATAGCAGCTAAATCCAGAAGAGCCCCGGAGGGTATTAGCTGAGCGCACCATGTCCACATTGGGCCGGTGCGATGTCACCATTGCATCAAAAAGCCGTGCACCTTGGTGCGGCGCTGGCAAACTTTCCGGCATCTGAACCCATCCAACGGTTTCGCCGGCCTCGACGAAGCGCTATCGCATGAGGGTGAGCCCCGGACCGGTACTCACACTCCTGTTCGGGGCTCACGCCTGCGCTTAAGCAATGTGCCGAGCGTATGCTCGTGCCAAGTTCCGCCTCACGCCTCGAAATCTGGTTAGTCGACCAGAAGCGGCTTCCGACGGTGACACCGTCGCGCGCAGTCAGCATTACGACCGTCGCGCAGGCTATCTAGATAGCTCGACATGCTCATCCGCAGCTTTACTTCATCTGCACCACGACATCGACGATGCTGAAGGTGCAGTCCGATGCATATACCCGGGTCTTTCTGTTCGTGGTTACCCATTGGGTGTACCGGTCATAGTCGGCGAAGCTGCACACAGAGCGGACCCTCCACGTCCCCGTGCCGGTGCATTCGGCCCATCCCCCGGTGTCACCAACGCTGGTTATGCAGGACAGGGCCTGTGGTGCAGCCGTGGCAGTCGGAACGGTAAGCCCGAAAAGGGCTGTCGCACCGATAACGGCTGCAGCGATGCCTCGTCTGTTCATTTTTTCCTCCCCTGTGTGTACCGCGGGAACGCGGCACGGCCACAGCCTGCATCACGGCAGCGCCGACGATCAACCGAGTTGGAAACGTTGGCGCAAAAAGCAGCAACCTCGAAAAGTCCACAGAGTCGACCTTGTCCAATTTTTGATATTTGCGGTATTGATTACGTTACGGGTCGCACTTTTGTCCAGTTTTGACCCGGTAAGAGGAGTCTTGGATCTTCGCACTCGCCGGGATGTCGGCCAAATATTCGGCTGATTGATGTTGGCCAAGCGGTAGTGAAGTCCGGATACAGGTGCCTGATAGTCGTGTAGTTCTTGGCCATTTTTTCGATAAGCCGTTGAGTGTCGAATGGCTGTCATGCAGGCTGTGGCCGTACCGCGCTCCCGCGGTACACACAGGGGAGGAAAAAATGAACAGACGAGGTATCGCTGCAGCCGTTATCGGTGCGACAGCCCTTTTCGGGCTTACCGTTCCGACTGCCACGGCTGCACCACAGGCCCTGTCCTGCAAAACCAGCGTCGGCAACACCGGGGGATGGGCCGAATGCACTGGCTCCGGCACGTGGCGCGTAGTCTCCATCTGTAGCCCTGGGATCGACAAGTACACGACCTGGGCCACGCAGAGCGGTGGCACGATGCGACGGTACGCGGTGGACTGCTCGTTCGATATTGACCGCGTTCAGGTGGAAATGAAGTAGTTCACGGTCCGAGCCTCCAGTGAACCCTACTTTTCGGACAGTAGCTGTGAAACGCGCTGCCGAGACACGTTGAGGATCAAAGCAATCTCTGCTCCTGATACTCCGGATTCCTGGAGGCTTCTGGCCACCTCTCGGTAGGCTTGGGATGCTTTTTCTTGAGCGCGGCGGGCATCCAAAATCGCTTGCACCGCTTCCCTTTTTCTGCTTTGCAGAGGCTCCTCCAGTTCGACGTCAACCTGGACGTTGATTTCGCCTGCCGGGGTGCCGGTCGCTGCGGAAATCAAGCTCCGAGCGGCTGCGACCGCTTCTGTGAGTCGACGGGTCCACACCTCATCGGTGCCCGCGATCCGCAGAACCCATCCATCTCGCTGGCGTTTCGCGCGGACGCGATGCATACCGCTGTTCACGAACTCATCCGTCATACCGAGATGTTAACCCGGTCTAGACGCTTCCGTCAAGGGGGCCTAGATCTTACATATGTCGCGCGATGCTTATTGCATCCGCACGGCATGCGTCCATCGAAGAGGGGAAACGATGAAGGGCCGTATCACGGCTGTTCTAGCAGGCGCCGCACTGGTGCTGGGGGCAGCCCCAGCAATGGCGAGTGAGGCAGGCGCTTTGGCGCTGTCATGTAAGACAAGCGCTGGCAGTACAGGAGGCTGGGCAGAGTGCACCGGCTCCGGCACGTGGCGCGCACTGGCAGTCTGCGACTTCGAAGCGGACAAGGCTTCGCAGCGCGTGAACCAGAAGAGCGGCACTGTGCGCGTCTACGTACCTGACTGCACTTTCAGTATCGACAAGGTGATCGTGGAGATACTCTGACACCTCGGCGACTCATCTAGCAGTACCAGCAGCTGAGCCCGGCCGGTGGCACCCGGCCGGGCTCAGCTGTGCTGCCATCGAAGCCGGTGCAGCACGTGAACCGCTCCTACGGCCTATGTCGGAACGGCCGCACGCAACGAGGGCATCGCCGTCTGCTTCCAGCACTTCCCCGACGTCGAGATCCTCCTGGACGACGGCTACCTCGGTCGGAGCCGCGACCACCGCGGGCAAGCGATCACACCGCCCAGAAAACCGAGGCCGGGAGCACTGCCCGACAGAGTCCAGCAATGGGAACGCGACCGCCACGGGCACTCCTCGGACCGCATCACCGTCGAACACGCCCTTGCCGACCACAAATGCTGGAAACAACTGATGCGCTGGACCCGTCGCCGCGACCGCCTACCCGACACCTACCGCGCCATCACCAGCCTCGTCTCCAACCGCACCAACTCGTAAGCCGTACGTAGGAAGCCCCCGGACGGCCTGTCGTGGCCGTCCGGGGGCTTCCTGGTGGTACGGGGTGGTGCGGGGTGGATCAGATGAGGCCGAGGCCGCGCACGGCGTCGCGCTCCTCCTCCAGCTCCTTCACCGACGCGTCGATGCGGGTGCGGGAGAACTCGTTGATGTCGAGGCCCTGGACGATCTCGTACTTGCCGTCCTTGCAGGTGACCGGGAAGGAGGAGATCAGACCCTCCGGCACGCCGTACGAGCCGTCGGACGGGATGCCCATGGAGGTCCAGTCGCCCTCGGCGGTGCCGTTGACCCACGTGTGGACGTGGTCGATGGCGGCGTTCGCGGCGGAGGCGGCGGAGGAGGCGCCACGGGCCTCGATGATGGCCGCGCCGCGCTTGGCGACGGTCGGGATGAACTCGTCGGCCAGCCACTTCTCGTCGTTGACGACCTCGGCGGCGTTCTTGCCGCCGACGGTGGCGTGGAAGATGTCCGGGTACTGCGTGGCGGAGTGGTTGCCCCAGATCGTCAGCCGCTTGATGTCGGAGACGGCGGCGCCGGTCTTGGCGGCGAGCTGCGAGATCGCGCGGTTGTGGTCGAGGCGGGTCATCGCGGTGAAGCGCTCGGCCGGTACGTCCGGGGCGGCGGCCTGGGCGATGAGGGCGTTGGTGTTGGCCGGGTTGCCGACGACGAGGACCCGGATGTCGTCCGCGGCGTGGTCGTTGATGGCCTTGCCCTGCGGCTTGAAGATGCCGCCGTTGGCCTCCAGCAGGTCGCCGCGCTCCATGCCCTTGGTGCGGGGGCGGGCACCGACGAGGAGGGCGACGTTCGCGCCGTCGAAGGCGACGTTCGGGTCGTCGGTGATGTCGATGCCGCGCAGCAGCGGGAAGGCGCAGTCGTCGAGCTCCATGGCGGTGCCCTCGGCGGCCTTCAGGCCCTGCGGGATCTCCAGGAGGCGCAGCTTGACCGGCACGTCGGCGCCGAGCAGGTGACCGGAGGCGATGCGGAACAGCAGCGCGTAGCCGATCTGGCCGGCCGCGCCGGTGACGGTGACATTCACGGGAGTGCGGGTCATGTGCGATCTCCGTAAGACAGCTGGCGGTGGGGGTCCCTGCCCCGGGTGGCGGACGTCTTCCGCGCCGAGGATGCCCGGTGTCGCCGCGCACTCTCTCGACGTGGAGATATCCAGCGGTCAGGCTATCCGACCCGGCCCCCCTTGAACCCCCGCCCCCTTGTGGTCCAGCTCACCCGAACGGGTGGCCGTCGTACCGTCACGGGACCGCCGTGCAGCCCGTCGTGCCGCTGCGGAGCGTGGCGCAGGCGCCCGCGTCGGTACCCGCCGGGACGACGACCATCGGGGTGTACGCGTCGCCGTCGCCGTCGGCCGCGGCGCTCCGGGTGGCGCCCGCGGCGGTGACCACGACGGTGTCACCGGGGACGGCCCGGCTGATGCGGGCCCAGGCGGCGCCGCACGCGCTGCTGTAGCGGACCTCGACGAGGGCGGAGCCGACGATGGTGGACGCGACGGTGGAGCCGTACGACCCGCCGCAGCCCATGGCGTGCGGGTCCTGCCCGTCGCAGGCCCCGCGGTGGCAGCCGACGCCGACGGGGAGGCTCGGCGTGGCGGCGGGCTCGGGGTCGGTGGCCGCACCGGCGGCGGGCTCGGGCACCCGCTCCTCGCCGAGGCCCGAGAGGAAGAGGGCCGCGGCGAACACGAGGAGGGTGCCGAGGGCGCCGGCGAAGAACATGACGACGGTACGGCCGGCCCGCCGGGCGGGGGTGTCGTGCGCGGGCACGGGGGCGCGAACGGGCCCGGGATCGCCGTACGCGGGCGCGGGATCGCCGTGCGCGGGCTTGGGGTCGCCGTACGCGGGCGCGGGATCGCCGTACGCGGGCGAGGGGGCGCGGACGGCCCAGGGGTCGGTGCGCGCGGGCGCGGGGGCGCCGTGCGCGGGGGTGTGCGGACCGCCGGCCTTCGCGCCGGGGGCGTGCGGGGCCGCCGCGCGCGGGGCGGCCGGAGCGCCGGGGGCGTGCGGGGCCGCCGCGCGCGGGGCGGCCGGAGCGCCGGGGACGGCGCGGGTCCGGTCGGCGCGGACGGCCTCCGCGGTCCGGTCGCGGTGCTTCTCCGCGCGGCTCCAGGCGCGTTCGGCCAGCTCCCACAGGGTGGTCAGGTGCACCGGGTCCGTGCCGGTCGCCTCGGCCAGGGCCAGGACGGCGCCCTTGGGGGCGGGCGACCGCCCGTCCAGGTACCGCTCCCACGAGGCCGCGGCGTACCCCGTGCGGTCCGCGAGCGCGCCGGGCCCCAGCCCGCCCCGGTCCACCAGCCTGCGCAGCGTGTCGGCGAACTCCCTTATTCGCGGGTCCAGTTCCTCCGGCAGCGCCTTCCAGCGAGGCATGCTCCCCCCTCTTGTTCCCGAACGCCCCGGACCACCCGGACCGTCCGGCGCGCCCGTGGGGACGCGCGGGCCCAGGATGACAGTTCCGGCAACCGGTTTCCCAGTTGTGGCCCGGTGCTCACACAGTTCCGGAATGGTCACTTCCGTGCCACAGAGGCAAAGCACCCCTTGATCGGGTTTGGCGCGTCCATGACCCTGTTGGTGTGCGGCGCCCGTCCTGTACTCGGGGGAGGGGACGGGTGCCGCCACCCGGGCCGCCGTGCCGGGCACCGCGGGTCAGGCCGCTGCCGACGCGGTGACGGCCGGCGGCCCCTACCGCACGGTGAAGCGGACCACTTCCTTCAGGAACGGGATCTCCAGCCACGGTTTGGGCTGGGTCATCAGGGCGAAGAGGACGATGCCGCCGCCCAGCACCCCGTACGTGATCATGTCGGTGAACCGGGACCGTACGGCGAGCATCCCGACGGACGGCAGCGCACGCCGCAGCCCGGCGCCCGTCAGCAGCGCGGCGCCGATCAGCAGCGCCCCGATCCGCGGCGCGTGCGGGAACAGGTCGGTACCGATGACCAGCAGCCCGAGCGCGGTGAGCCCGAGCACGGTGAGCAGCGGCCACTGGCGCGCGGGCGCGGGAGCGTCGCCGGGGGCGGCCCGCCCGCCCCCTTCGGGCCGGACGGTTCCCTCGGTCACGGTGGGCGGACGCCGCGAGGCGCCCGGCGCGGACGCGCCGTCCTGCGGGCCGGTGTCCGGCACTGCGCCGGCGGGTGCGCCGGACCGGGCCGTGCTTCTGCGGGCGGCGCCTCCGCCGTCGCCTCCCTGAGGGGGGTTCACCGAACCGGGCGCCCCGCCCTCGGCGGAACCGCGTCCCGACGACGCCCTGGCCCTCGCCGGCCCGTCCCCCGGACGTCCCGACACCGCCACGGCCCCCGCCACGGCGGCACCGGCCGTCGCGAGCGCCTCGACGGCGGTGGCGGCATCGACCTCGCGCGAAGCGGCAGCCGGCACGCCGTCGCCCTCACCGGACCCGGCCCCGGTACCGGTGGACCCGGCCCCGGCGGACTCAGCTCCGGTACCGGCGGACCCGGCGGTACCGGACTCGGCGGACCCGGCACCGGCGCCCGCGGCAGCGGTGACCGCCGCCGCAGGCTCGGCCGCCGCGTCCGCGGCACCCGGCTCGGCGGCCGTGCCCGCCCCGGCGCCCGCCTCCGGGGCGGGAGGGGGCGTACCCGGAGGGGCGGAGTCCTCGGTGGCGGATCCGTCGTTCGGCATGGGGTGGGCCTCTCCGGGTGTCAGAGCGCCGCGCGCTCGGCCGCCTCGACGACGTTCACCAGCAACTGCGCGCGCGTCATCGGGCCGACACCGCCCGGGTTCGGGGCGACCCAGCCGGCCACCTCGCGCACGCCCGGGTGCACATCGCCCATGATCCTGCCGCTCTCGTCCCGGCTCACGCCCACGTCCAGCACGGCCGCGCCCGGCTTGATGTCCTCCGGCTTGATCAGGTGCGGCACGCCCGCCGCGGCGACCACGATGTCGGCCTGCCGCAGGTACGCGGACAGGTCCCGCGTACCCGTGTGGCACTGCGTCACCGTCGCGTTCTCCGAGCGCCGGGTCAGCAGCAGCGGCATCGGGCGCCCGATCGTCACGCCGCGCCCCACGACCACCACGTGCGCCCCGGCGATCTCCACTCCGTGCCGCCGCAACAGCGTCACGATGCCCGCCGGCGTGCAGGGCAGCGGCGCGGGCTCGCCGAGCACCAGCCGCCCCAGGTTCATGGGGTGCAGGCCGTCCGCGTCCTTCTCCGGGTCCATCAGCTCCAGCACCCGGTTGGTGTCCACGCCCTTCGGCAGCGGGAGCTGCACGATGTAGCCGGTGCACGCGGGGTCCTCGTTCAGCTCGCGGACCACCGCCTCGATGTCCTCCTGCGTCGCCGTCGCGGGCAGCTCCCGCTGGATCGACGCGATGCCCACCTGGGCGCAGTCGCGGTGCTTGCCGGCCACGTACTTCTGGCTGCCGACGTCGTCGCCCACCAGCAGCGTTCCGAGCCCCGGCGTGATGCCCCTGGCCTTCAGGTCCGCCACCCGGGCGGTCAGGTCGGACTTGATCGCTGCGGCCGTTGCCTTGCCGTCGAGAATCTGGGCGCTCATGTGCCCATACTCGCGGATGACCCCCGCCCTCTTCCAATTCCGGGTCCCCGGCCCAGGTGGGAGAGGTTGCGTCTGCACAACGGTCTCCCTTATCGACTGGACAAGAAGCGGATGTCAATACCACGATGACGGCGCAATGCCGCGGGCAGTGCCGGGGGGACGATGCGGCGCGTACTTGGGTGCGGTCAGTTCCTCCGCGCGGACCGCGCGTCCCCGCACGACCCACGGAGGAACCCCGCCATGAGTTTCGGCGACCCCAACAACCCCTACGGCCAGCAGCAGCCCCCTCAGCCCGGCTACGGCTACCCGCAGGCCCCGCCGGTCCAGCCGTACGGCGCGGGCGCCGGCTACCCGGCCCCGCCGATGGAGATGCCCGGCGGCGCCAAGGCGGGCCGCATCTTCGTGTGGGTGGTCATCGCCCTCCAGCTCGTCTTCGCCGTCTACGCGTTCACCCAGATGGGCGCCGTCGAGGAGGCCGTGAACCAGAGCGGCACGGGCCTGTCGAGCACCGAGACCGAGATCGCCTCGGACATCGGCAAGGGCATCGTCGCCGTCTTCGCCGTCTTCGCCCTGATCTTCGCCGCCCTCGGCCTGATCATCGCGCTCAAGTGGGCGAAGGGCGGCAGCTCCGTCCGCACCTGCGCGATCGTCTGGGGTTCGTTCGCCATCGTCGGCGGCATCTTCCAGATGCCGATCGGCATAGCGACGATCGTCTTCGCGATCCTGCTGATCGTGTTCGCCGCCAAGGGCGACACCGCGGCCTGGTTCAAGCGCCCGCGCCACTGATCCCGCCGGTCCCGCACGAAGGCCGTGGCCCCGAGCTCCGCTCGCGTGGGCCACGGCCTTCGCCGTGCCGCCGTGCTGCCCGTATCGCTGTGCCGCCGTACCGCCCGTACTGCTGCACCGCCCGCACCGCCGTACCGCTGTGCCCCCGCGCCGCCTGTACCGCCCGTACTGTCGCCGTACCGCCGTACCGCTCGTACTGCCGCGGTCCCGCGTCAGCGTCCCCGCTCCGCGTACGTCCGCACCACCCGGATCGCCCGGCCCCGCCCCAGCACGTACGCGTTGCCGTCCTCGAACTCCAGCCGCCTCCGGTCCGGCCGCACCTGCCGTACGCCGCTCACCGTGTGCGGCAGCCCGCCCACCGTGATCACGTCCCCCACCCGCACCTGGTCCCCCGTGACCTCCAGGGTCCGCACCATGAGCCCGGGCATCAGCGGCCACCGCCCGCGGCCGTACGGCCCGCACCCGACAGCGCCTCCGCCAGCCGGCGGGCCGTCTTCGGCGCGCACCGCCCCAACTCCACGAGCGGGTACGGCGGTTCGGCGGCCAGCGAGACGCAGTCCAGGCCCAGCGACGGCAGCGTGATCCCCGCCTCGGACAGTGCGGCGCGCAGTTCGTCGCACGCCTCCTCCGCCTCCCTGACCCGCTCGGCCGACGCCTCCCGTTCGGCGATTCCCATGCGTGTTGCCCCTTTCCGGTTCACTTCTCTCTTCCGCACTCTCAGCATCGGCAGGTAGCGCTACGTTCACCAGGGGTAACGACTTTCGACGCGGTGAGCGGAAACCGGGGAACAGGCATGCCCACAGCCAAAGCACTCGATCCGAGCGAGTCCCTTTCGGCCCTCTTCGGCGCGAGGTTGCGAAAACTGCGCACGCGCGCCGGCCTGACGCAGCGGCAGCTCGGGGCGATGATCCCGATCGCCCACAGCATGATCGCGCGATTCGAACTGGGTACGGAGACCCCGACGCAGCAGGTCGTCGAGGCCCTGGACCGCCTCCTGCACGCGGACGGCGACCTCGTGGACCTGTGGCTCCACGTGGTGCGCACACCGATCCCGGACTGGGCGCGGAAGTACATGCTCCTGGAACGGCAGGCGTACAAGATCCAGACGTATTCGGCACACAGCGTGCATGGCTTGCTCCAGACTCGGGCCTATGCGCGGGCGCTGCTGACTGCGGCCGTACCGTCAGTGGGCAACCGGCTGGAGGACTTACTGGAAGCACGACTGGACCGTCAGGCCACGCTGTACCACGACGAGGCACCAGTACTGTGGGTCATCCTCGACGAGTCCGTGATCCGGCGTCCCATCGGCGGCAGAGCGGTGATGCAAGAGCAGCTTGGCCATCTGCTGTCTGTATCCGAAGCGTTGGCCAACGTTACGCTGCAAGTGCTCCCCTACGACCGGGGCGCTCACCCCGTCCTGGGCGGCTCGCTCACAGTGTTGTCGTTCTACAACCGATCAGGCGTCGCGTATCGAGAGAACTCACACTCCGGAGAGCTGATCGAGCACGCTGGGAAGGTAGCTCAATGCGCCCTAGCATTCGATCACTTGCTGGCTCAGGCGCTGTCTCCGCAAGCTTCAGCCCGCCTGATCCGAACCGTAATGGAGGACTTCCGTGACCCACGTCTCCCGACCCGATCTCAGCGCCGCCGCCTGGCGCAAGTCCAGCTACAGCAACACGCAGGGCGGCGAGTGCGTCGAGGTCGCTGACGGCTACACCGGCGTCGTTCCCGTACGCGACAGCAAGAGCCCCCACCACCCCGCCCTGGTCGTCACTGACGGCGCCTGGGGGGCGTTCATCGAGTGGCGCAAGTCCAGCTACAGCAACACGCAGGGCGGGGACTGCATCGAGGTCGCTGACGGCCTCCCCGGGCTCGTACCGGTCCGCGACAGCAAGAACCCCGCCCGACCCGGACTGATCGTCTCTGACGGCGCCTGGGGAGCGTTCATCGGCTCGCTCGCGTAACCAACGGCCCGGCTTCATCCGTCCCGCGAGGGAGGAGAACCACCATGACCCACGACCCCCGACCCGACCTCGACGCCGCCGCCTGGCGCAAGTCCAGCCACAGCAACACCCAGGGTGGAAACTGCGTCGAAGTCGCTGACGGCTACACCGGCGTCGTCCCCGTACGCGACAGCAAGAAGCCGCACCACCCCGCCCTCGTCGTCACCGACCGGGCGTGGGGTGCCTTCGTGCAGTGGCGCAAGTCCAGCCACAGCAACGCGCAGGGCGGCGAGTGCGTGGAGGTCGGGTTCGGCCTCCCCGGCCTCGTTCCCGTACGGGACAGCAAGGACCCCGCCCGGCCCGGGCTGGTCGTCTCGGACGGCGCCTGGGGCGCGTTCGTCGACTCGCTCGCGTAGCCGCCGTACCGACGCGGCCGGGGCCGCCCGGTGAGTGCCGGGCGGCCCCAGTGCGTCGGTGACGGGACGGTCAGTGGAAGAAGTGGCGCGTGCCCGTGAAGTACATGGTCACGCCCGCCTTCTTCGCGGCCTCCACGACCAGTTCGTCGCGGACGGAGCCGCCCGGCTGGACGACGGCCTTCACGCCGGCGGCGGTGAGGATCTCCAGGCCGTCCGGGAAGGGGAAGAACGCGTCGGACGCGGCGTACGAGCCGCGCGCCCGCTCCTCGCCGGCCCGCTCGACGGCCAGCTTGGCGGAGTCGACGCGGTTGACCTGGCCCATGCCGACGCCGACGCTGGCGCCGTCCTTGGCGAGGAGGATCGCGTTCGACTTGACGGCGCGGCAGGCGCGCCAGGCGAAGGCCAGCTCGGCCAGCTCCGCCTCGGACAGGGCCTCGCCGGTGGCGAGGGTCCACGCGGCCGGGTCGTCGCCCTCCGCCTGGAGGCGGTCGGTGACCTGGAGGAGCGCGCCGCCGTCGATCGGCTTGACCTCGACGGGCGCGGACGGCGCCTCCGGGCAGCGCAGGACGCGGATGTTCTTCTTGCGGGCGAGGACCTCGACCGCGCCGTCCTCGTAGTCGGGGGCGACGATGACCTCGGTGAAGATCTCCGCGACCTGCTCGGCCATGGCGACGGACACCGGGCGGTTGACGGCGATGACGCCGCCGAACGCGGACAGCGGGTCGCAGGCGTGGGCCTTGCGGTGGGCCTCCGCGACGTCCGCGCCGACGGCGATGCCGCACGGGTTGGCGTGCTTGATGATCGCGACGCACGGCTCGGCGTGGTCGTAGGCGGCGCGGCGGGCGGCGTCGGTGTCCGTGTAGTTGTTGTAGGACATCTCCTTGCCGTGCAGTTGCTCCGCCTCGGCCAGGCCGCCCTTGCCGTCGACGTAGAGCGCGGCGCCCTGGTGGGGGTTCTCGCCGTACCGCAGGACGCTCTGGCGGGCGTACGTGGCGCCCATGAAGTCGGGGAACGCCGACTCGTCGGCCGGGGCGTACGAGGACGCGAACCAGGAGGCGACGGCCACGTCGTACGCGGCGGTGTGCTGGAACGCCTCGGCGGCGAGCCGCTTGCGGGCCGCCAGGTCGAAGCCGCCGGCCGCGGCGGCGGCGAGGACGTCGCCGTACCGGGCCGGGGAGGTGACGACCGCGACGGACGGGTGGTTCTTCGCGGCGGCGCGGACCATGGAGGGGCCGCCGATGTCGATCTGCTCGACGCACTCGTCGGGGGCGGCGCCGGACGCGACGGTCGCCTCGAACGGGTACAGGTTCACGACGACCAGGTCGAACGGCTCCACGCCCAGCTCGGCGAGCTGCTCGCGGTGCGCGTCGAGGCGCAGGTCGGCGAGGATCCCGGCGTGCACGCGCGGGTGGAGCGTCTTGACGCGGCCGTCCAGGCACTCGGGGAAGCCGGTCAGCTCCTCGACCTTGGTGACCGGGACGCCGGCGGCGGCGATCTTCGCGGCCGTGGAGCCCGTGGAGACCAGCTCGACGCCCGCCTCGTGCAGACCGCGGGCCAGCTCCTCCAGCCCCGTCTTGTCGTAGACACTGATCAACGCGCGACGGATGGGCTTATTCACCGACATGAACCTTTCGTCCCTCAATGCGGTAGCCGTGCCGGGCGAGACGCCCCACGACCTCGACGAGCAGCGTGCGCTCGACTTCCTTGATGCGCTCGTGGAGAGCGGCTTCGTCGTCCGTGTCCCGCACCTCGACCACGCCCTGGGCGATGATCGGGCCGGTGTCGACGCCGTCGTCGACGAAGTGGACGGTGCATCCGGTGACCTTCGCGCCGTACGCGAGCGCGTCCCGCACTCCGTGGGCACCGGGGAAACTGGGCAGCAGCGCGGGGTGGGTGTTGACGGTCCGCCCGCCGAAGCGCGCCAGGAACTCCTTCCCGACGATCTTCATGAAGCCGGCCGAGACGACGAGGTCCGGCTCGTACGCGGCCGTGGCCTCGGCCAGCGCGCGGTCCCACTCGTCACGCGTCACGTAGTCCTTCACCCGGCGGACGAACGTCGGCACCCCGGCGCGCTCCGCCCGCTCCAGGCCCGCGATGCCGGTGCGGTCGGCGCCGACGGCGACGACGCGGACCCGGGAGCCGTACCCCTCGGGGTCGGCGGCGATCGCGTCGAGGAGCGCCTGGAGGTTCGTTCCGGAGCCGGAGACCAGGACGACGATGCGGGCGGCGGGGGCGGCGGGGGCCACGGGGGGACTCTTTTCGCGTGAGCAGTACGTGCGATGTGCGGCTTTGTACGGTCGTACGAACGCGTCGTGTACTCCGATACGGGGAACTCTACGAACGCGCCGACCGTCAGCAACGATACCGGCACACCACACCTCCCCCACGGGACGGGGGCCGGGACGAGCGGTAGCGTCTGGTGCGGAACCGTTCCCCGCGCCGCCGACAGAGCAGGCCGACGGGGAGCGGACGGATCACGACAACAGGGGAAGACGTTCACCACATGCCGGACCGAGGCCGCCAGTCCACCGACGACAGCAACCCGTTCGCGCCGCCGCCGGAGGGGAGCCCCGACCAGCCCTGGCAGCCGCGCCGCCCGGCGGACGGGGGCGACGGGTCCGGCACCTCCGGGGAGGGCGGGGGCGGCGAAGGAGGCCGGGACGGCCGCGAGGGGCGCTGGGGCAGCCGCTGGAGCCCGCGCCAGCCGGGCCGCTCCTCGGACGACTTCGGCGGCGAGCCGTCCCGGCAGGGGCGCCCTCAGCAGGACGGGCCGCAGTTGCGCTGGGACCCGACCGACCCGTCGCAGCGGCGTGCGCGGTACGCACTGCTGTCGGGCATGTGGGGCTTCTTCTTCGCGGTCTTCGACTTCCCGGAGCTGGCCCTGCTGCTGGGCGCGCTGGCCCTGTACTGGGGCATCAGCTCGCTGCGCGAGCGGAACCGCGGCGAGACGGCCGCGACGGCGGTGAAGTCGCAAGCGGTGAAGTCGCAGACGACGGCGGCGGTGAGCGGTCTGATCACGGGTGCGCTGGCGTTGGTCATCGTGGCGACGATGTTCACCTTCCAACTGGTGTACCGGGACTTCTACACCTGCGTGGACGACGCCCTGACCAAGGACGGCCAGCTTTCCTGCAACGAGCGGCTCCCCGACCCGCTGCGCGACCTCGTCGGCGTCAAGCAGTAGGACCGGCCCTACCCCCCCTTCCCCCTATCCCCCTCCCCCCTTCGTCCTCGCGCACCGGGGCCTCCGCCCGGCCGCTCCGGCGGTGGCGCGAGCCCTACCGTCCGGGCGCCGGCGACCGTCCGGGGCCCCGCGCGGGCGGCGCCGACCGCCCGGTGGGCGTGCGCGCGGGTGGGCCCGGGCGGTGAGGCGACCAACGGACGTACGCGCGCGGTACGCGGGGGTGGGGCGGTCGGTGGGCGGCCCGGCCCCACAAGGCGGCTGGGCGCGTTTCGCGGAGGGCCGCGGGGACGTGATGGCGGCCTCACCGGGGCGGGTCCGCGGGCTCACCGGGGCGGGCCTCCGGCCTCACCTGGGCGGGTCCGCGGGCTCACCGGGGCGGATCCGCGGCCTCACCGGGGCGGGCCGCGCGGGTCGGCTCCAGCCGGGCCGGCGCCGGCGCCCCGGGACCTACGGCCTGCCCGGTGGCTCGTCGGCCCGCTGCTCGACGGTCCGTGATTCCTCGGCCCCCGGCTTGTCGACCTGTGGCCCGTCGGCCCGCGGTTCGACGGCTCGCGGCGCCTCGGCCTGCGGCTCGACGGTCCGCGGTTCGTCGGCCCTCGGCTCGTCGACCTGTGGCCCGTCGACCCGTGGCTCGACGGCTCGCGGCCCCTCGGCCTGCGGCCCGTCGGCCCGCGGCGCCTCGGGCCCCGGCCGGGCGGCGGTCGGCGGTCGCTGCCTCGGGTCCTCCGGCAGGGGGAGCGGGGACACCCGGGACAGCGGGGGCAAGGGGGGCAACGGGGACAGCGGGGAGAGCGGCGGGGCCTCCGCCAGGCGGGCCTCCGTCGTCCGGACGCGCCAGGCGCGCAGCGCCAACGCCGTCGGTACGGCCACCAGCGCCGTCCATGCCAGGGCCGCCGCCCCCGCCTGCCACCACACCGGCCCGAAGGCCGACAGCCGGCCCCTTCCCAGCGGCCCCGACGCCGCCGCCGCGAGCACCGCCGTCGCCCCGCCGCACACCACCGCCGCCAACCCCGCGGCCCCCGCCGTACGGCGCGCGCTCCACGCCTCGTCGCGGCGGACCAGCGGCGGCGCCGCCTCCCCCGCCGTACACCACCCCGCGACCGCCCCGGCCACCAGCGGCACCACGGCCGCCGCCCACGTCACCCAGCCGCCCCGCGTGCCGACCGGCACGGCCGCCAGCAGCGGGAAGTCCGGGACGGCCGGCACCCCCACCACCCCCAGCGGCGTCACCACCGCGCCCGTGCCCAGCGCGAACCCGGGCCCCAGGCCGTACGCCGCGCCCCACACCGCCGCGTTCGGCAGCAGCGCCAGCGCCAGCGCCAGGACCGCCGCCCGCCCGCCCCAGTCACCCGTCAGGCCGAGCAGCGAACCGCGGGTCGCCCCCCAGTGCCCCACCAGCGACCCCGCCACCAGCAGCGCGCCCCCCACCAGCAGCACCAGCAGCGCCCCGCCCGCCGCCCGCGCCGCGGCCAGGGACCGGGTCCGCGCCGGTGCCCGCCGCACCCGCACGGGCAGCCACTCCGGCAGCGGCCCGAGCGGTCGCCCGTACGCGCTCCACGCCCCGGCCGCCGCCGCCAGCGCCACGACTGGCGGAACGTGCCCGGCCGCGCTCAGCGGATCCGCCTCCAGGGGCCCGCCCGTCGCGTACAGGAAGGCCCCCAGGGCGACCACGGTGTATCCGGCGGTCACCGCGCACACCGTCCCGGTCGGCGTCGTCCTCGGCCGCGTACCGCCCGGCTCCAGGGCGTCGCGCGCGGTCCGGTACGCCAGCCACACCGGCAGCACGGCCGGCAGCAGCGGGACGACGCCCACCGGGGCCGGGGTGCCGGAGAGCGTCTCCGGGCGGACCAGTTCCACGCCGTGCGCCAGCAGCCACAGCCCCGCCGCGACGTGCAGGGCCACGTCGGGGCCCCTGTCGGGGTACGGGGAGCCGATCCACGCGGCGGTGACGAGGACGGCGAACGCGGCGAGGCCCAGCCCCGCCGCGATCACCCCGCGCGCGAGGGCCATCCCCGCCACGGCGGCGGGTCGGACGCCGTACACGACGGGCTGCGACTCGACGGGGACCACCGCCCCGGGCCCGGGGCCGAGCGCGGAGGCGGGGGCAGAGGCCGAGGCAGAAGGGGAGGGGGAGGCGGAGGGGGACGAAGCGGAATCGGACACGGGAGCGGTCACACGAACATGCTGCCAACGACACGCGCTGTAGCCGTGCAACAGGCGGATATCCGCTGTGTCGCTCAATATACGTTTATGTACTTTTCCGCTACGCAGAGTGTTCGCGGAGGCAGGCGATGACGCAGGGCACGATCGGCGGGGCGCGGGCGGCCACGGCGCCGGACCCGCCACCCGGAGGGGTGGACGCGCCCGGACCGGGGACGGCGACCGCGCCGCCCGCGACCCCCGTCGAGGCGTTCGACGCGCTGTACGCGTACGCCGCGCCCGGCCTCGTACGGCAGGCGTACGTCCTCACCGGACGGCGGGGGCTGGCGCGGGAGGCCGTCGAGTACGCCTTCCACCGGGCCTGGGACCGCTGGCCCGAGGTCGCCGTCGACCGGGACCCCGGGGGGTGGGTGCGGGCCGCCGCGCACGACTACGCCCTCTCCCCCTGGCACCGGCTGCGGCGCGCGCACCGGCGCCCCGACCCGCCCGCCGGGGGCGCCACGACGCGGGCGCTGCGCGACGCCCTGCTGGAGCTGCCCGCCCCGTACCGGCGGACGCTCCTCCTCTACGACGGGCTGGGCGTGGGCCTTCCGGAGGTGGCCGCCGAGACGGAGGCCAGCAGTCCGGCCGCCGCGCAGCGGCTGCTGCACGCGCGCGAGGCGGTCGCGGAGCGGGTGCCGGCCCTGGCGGAACCGGAGGCGCTGCGGGAGCGGCTGGCGGAGCTGCTGGAGCAGGGCGCGGCGACGACGCTGGCCACACCGAGGACGGTGCGCGCGGGCGGGGAGCGGCGGGTGTGGCTGTGGACGCGCGGGACGGCGGCGCTGTCGGCGCTGATCGTCACGGCGACGGCGTTCACGCTGGCGACGGCGCCCACCCGGTACGAGCCGCCGCTGGCGCCGGGCGAGGCGGTGGCGGGGGTGCCGGTGCTGAGCGGGCCGGAGCGGCTGACGCGGCAGGACGAGGAGCTCCGGTCCCACCTGGAACGGGAACCGGTGAAGGGCCCGGTCCGGCTGGTCCCGTCACCGTACTAGGCCCCCGCGACCAGACCCCGTACGCGAAGCGGGCCCGCCTCCCGGAGTACCGGGGGCGGGCCCGCTTCGGAGCGTGCTCACACGGGTGTCACGCCTGGGCGTTCAGGATCTCGCGAGCCAGCTTGGCCGTCTCGGTCGGCGTCTTGCCGACCTTGACGCCGGCGGCCTCAAGGGCCTCCTTCTTCGCCTGCGCCGTACCGGACGAGCCGGAGACGATCGCGCCGGCGTGGCCCATCGTCTTGCCCTCGGGCGCGGTGAAGCCCGCGACGTAGCCGACGACCGGCTTCGTCACGTTCGCCTTGATGAAGTCGGCCGCGCGCTCCTCCGCGTCACCGCCGATCTCACCGATCATGACGATCAGCTCGGTCTCCGGGTCGGCCTCGAAGGCCGCGAGCGCGTCGATGTGGGTGGTGCCGATGACCGGGTCGCCACCGATGCCGACGCACGACGAGAAGCCGATGTCGCGCAGCTCGTACATCATCTGGTAGGTCAGCGTGCCGGACTTCGACACGAGGCCGATCTTGCCCGGCTTGGTGATGTCGCCGGGGATGATGCCCGCGTTGGACTGGCCGGGCGTGATCAGGCCGGGGCAGTTCGGGCCGATGATGCGGGTCTTGTTGCCCTTCGACTTCGCGTACGCCCAGAAGGCGGCGGAGTCGTGGACGGCGATGCCCTCGGTGATGACGACCGCGAGGGGGATCTCGGCGTCGATGGCCTCGACGACGGCGGCCTTCGCGAAGGCCGGCGGCACGAAGAGGACGGAGACGTCGGCGCCCGTCTTCTCCATCGCCTCGGCGACCGTGCCGAAGACCGGTACCTCGGTGCCGTCGAAGTCGACGGTCGTACCGGCCTTGCGCGGGTTCACGCCACCGACGATGTTGGTGCCGTCACCGAGCATGAGCTTGGTGTGCTTCATGCCCGTGGCGCCGGTCATGCCCTGGACGATGACCTTGCTGTCCTTGGTGAGGAAGATAGCCATGGTGTGTCTGTGACCTCGTCCCTTTTACTTCGCAGCCGCGAGCTCGGCGGCCTTGTCGGCCGCGCCGTCCATGGTGTCCACGCGCTGCACCAGCGGGTGGTTGGCGTCCGACAGGATCTTGCGACCCAGCTCCGCGTTGTTGCCGTCGAGGCGCACGACCAGCGGCTTGGTGACTTCCTCGCCCTTGGACTTGAGGAGCTCCAGGGCCTGGACGATACCGTTGGCGACCTCGTCGCAGGCGGTGATGCCGCCGAAGACGTTGACGAACACGGACTTGACGTCCGGGTCGCCGAGGATGATCTCCAGGCCGTTCGCCATGACCTCGGCGGAGGCGCCGCCGCCGATGTCCAGGAAGTTGGCCGGCTTCACGCCGCCGTGCGCCTCACCGGCGTACGCGACGACGTCCAGGGTGGACATGACCAGACCCGCGCCGTTGCCGATGATGCCGACCTCGCCGTCGAGCTTGACGTAGTTGAGGCCCTTCGCCTTGGCGGCGGCCTCGAGCGGGTTGGCGGCGGCCTTGTCCTCCAGCGCCTCGTGCTCGGGCTGGCGGAAGTCGGCGTTGGCGTCCAGGGAGACCTTGCCGTCGAGGGCCAGGATGTCGCCGGAGGCGACCTTGGCGAGCGGGTTCACCTCGACGAGGAGGGCGTCCTCCGCGACGAACGTCTTCCACAGGGTCACGAGGACCTCGGCGACCTTCTCGGCGACCTCGGCCGGGAACTTCGCCTGCGCGACGATCTCGCGGGCCTTCTCGATCGTGACGCCCTCGTTGGCGTCGACCGGGACCTTCGCGAGGGCCTCGGGCTTGGTGGCCGCGACCTCCTCGATGTCCATGCCGCCCTCGACGGACGCCATGGCCAGGAAGGTGCGGTTCGTACGGTCGAGGAGGTACGAGACGTAGTACTCCTCGACGATCTCCGGGGCCGTCTCGGCGATCATGACCTTGTGGACCGTGTGGCCCTTGATGTCCATGCCGAGGATCTGCTGGGCCTTCTCGACCGCGTCCTGCGGGTCCGAGGCCAGCTTGACGCCGCCGGCCTTGCCACGGCCGCCGACCTTGACCTGCGCCTTGACGACCGACTTGCCGCCCAGCCGCTCCGTCGCCTCGCGCGCCGCCTCAGGCGTGTCGATGACTTCACCGGCCAGCACCGGTACACCGTGCTTGGCGAAGAGGTCCCTCGCCTGGTACTCGAACAGGTCCACGCGCGTCCGTCCCTTTTCTGGTGATCGCGGTTCGTTGTCATGCGTGGGCGTGCCGCGCGCCCGTCACACGGGCGGAGGGCAACGTGACTGCTCTGTCACAAGGGAGGCGTACACGGTGTCCGTGGACGCGGCATGTCCGTCTCGCAGGTTATCCCCGGAGGGGGTGCCGCCCTAAATCGCAGATCACACCCGAACGGTGATACCTGTCACAGACAGGAACCTCAAACGGGCGGCCCCACCGGCTGTGAGACCGCCCGTGACTACGGATTTCGTGGCAGACCAGACGCACGGACCGAACGCTCCCGCCGGGCCGTGGCAGGCGCTCCCGCCGGGGCGTGGCGGGAGCTCGGCGGAGCTCGGTAGAGGCTCGCTGGGAGCCCCGGCGGGGACCGACGGAGCCCCGGTGGAGGCCCGGTGGAGGCCCGGCCGAGCCCCGGCGGACGGCTCGACGGAGTCCCGGCAGGGGCTCGACGAGGACTCGGCAGGGGCTCGACAGAAGCTCGGCGGGAGCCTCAGTGGGCGGCTCGGCAGAGCCCCGGCGGACGGCTCGACGGACTCTCGGCAGAGACCCGGCAGGGGTTCGACGGGGACGCGACGGAAGCTCGGCGGGGCCTCGACGGAGACGCGACGGAAGCTCGGCGGAGAATCCGCAGGAGCAGTCCGGGGCGATGGGGCTGTCCGCCGTCCGGACGCCCTGGAGGGTGGTCCCGGCGTGCGGACGGGCGTCGCTCGTCGTCGCGGTGGTCCCGTCGTGGGCGAACGGCGCGGCGCCGTCCGCGAGGGTGGCGCTGGTGGTGACGCTCGTCGCGACGGGCTCGACCAGGGCGACGAAGGTCTCCACGAGCCTCCGCACGGTACGGGCGACGGCACCGGTCACCCCCGTGGGCGAACGGGTCCACCTCAGCCGCCACGCCCGTCGTCGGCGGCCGGGCGCCCTCGGTGGCACCGGCGACCGGGCCGCCCGTGGAGCCGGCCGTCCCGGCACCGCAGCGCACCACCAGGTGGGTGCGCGCCTCACGGTCGACAACCGGCTCGTTCCCGACCGGCGACACCGGGTCCCCGGCACCCCCACAGCGGTCCGCCCCGCCGCAGGGCCCGCCCCGCCATCAGGCCCGCCCCGGCATGTGCCCGGCCCGCCATGAGGCCCGGCCCCGCCGCGACCCTCGCCCCGCCGCGACGCCCGCCCCGCCGCGACGCCCGCCCCGCCATCAGGTCCGCTCCCGGCACGTGCCCGGCCCCGTCGTGAGACCGGCCCCGCCGTGGGGCCCAGCTCCGCGTGGTGTCGAGCACCTTGCCGGTGGCCACGTCGACCGCCCGGCCCCGCCGTGGGGCCCGGCCGTCCGCGTGGGTCACATCCGCTCGGGGACCGGTATCGGGCGCTTCTCCAGGGCCGCCGCCATCACCTCCGGGAAGAGGTCGGGGGTGCACGCGAACGCCGGCGCCCCCAGCGCCGCCAGCGCGGCGGCGTGCTCCCGGTCGTACGCGGGGGCGCCCTCGTCGGACAGGGCGAGCAGCGTCACGAACTGCACCCCGGCCGCCTTCATCGCCGCGACCCTCCTCAGCATCTCGTTGCGGATGCCGCCCTCGTAGAGGTCGCTGATCAGCACCACGACCGTGTCGGCCGGCCGAGAGATCTGCGACTGGCAGTACGCGAGCGCCCGGTTGATGTCCGTGCCGCCACCCAGTTGCGTGCCGAACAGCACGTCCACCGGGTCGTCGAGCTGGTCCGTCAGGTCGACGACGGCCGTGTCGAAGACGACGAGCCGGGTCGCGATCGACCGCATCGACGCCAGGACCGCGCCGAACACCGAGGCGTACACGACGGACGCCGCCATCGACCCGGACTGGTCGATGCAGAGCACGACCTCCTTCTTGACGGCCTGTGAGGCGCGTCCGTAGCCGACCAGCCGCTCGGGGACGACCGTGCGGTACTCGGGCAGGTAGTTCTTCAGGTTGGCGCGGATCGTGCGGTCCCAGTCGATGTCCCGGTGCCGGGGCCGGCTGATGCGGGCACTGCGGTCGAGGGCTCCGGTGAGGGTGGCCCGGGTGCGCGTGGCGAGGCGCTTCTCCAGGTCGTCGACGACCTTGCGGACGACGGCCCGCGCCGTCTCCTTCGTCGTCTCGGGCATGGCCTTGTTGAGGGAGAGCAGCGTGCCGACGAGGTGGACGTCCGCCTCGACGGCCTCCAGCATCTCCGGCTCCATCAACAGCGCGGACAGGCCGAGCCGATCGATCGCGTCGCGCTGCATGACCTGCACGACGGAGCTGGGGAAGTACGTGCGGATGTCGCCGAGCCAGCGCGCCACGGACGGCGCCGACCCGCCGAGCCCCGCCGACCGGTCCCGGCGCCCCTGCCGCCCGGCGTCGCCGGGGGCCCCGCCGTACAGGGCGCTCAGCGCGCCGTCCATGGCGGCGTCCGTGCCGGTGAGGACACAGCCCGTGCCGTCCGCCGCTCCCCCGCCGAGCACCATGCGCCAGCGCCGCAGCCGCTCCTCGTCGCCGGTCATCGGCCCACCCCCGCGAGTTCGTCGTCGTTCGGCCGCCGGTGGCCCAGCAGCAGGTCCAGCAGGGGCAGCACCCCGTCGGCGCGGGCCTCGTCGAGGCCGGGGCCGAAACCGGGCGCGCCCGCCTCGGTCAGCGTCGCGCCGCCGCCCCCGGAGGGGCCGCGCCGGACGAGTTCGCCGAGCGTGCGGCGCACCCCCGGCTCGTACGCGGAGAACGTGCGGCGCAGCAGCGGCAGCACGTCCGTGAACGCCTCGGCGGGCACGGCCGTCAGCCACGCGTCGACCAGGGCGAGCAGTCGCTCGTCGTGGACGAGGAGCATGCCGCCCGAGCCGTCCCGGCCGGGGCCGCCCGTCCCGCCGACGAACCCCTCGATCCAGGCGGCGGCCTCGGCCGGTGCCGTGCCGGGGGACAGGGCGAGGCCCATCAGGCGGGCGGCCTCGTCCTCGGCGAGCCGCCCGTCGTCCAGGAGGAGCCGGGCGGCGCGGCCGCGCAGGGCGCCGGGGACCGTGTCGCGGCGGGCGAGCCGTTCCAGGACGGCCGTCCACCGCGCGGTGACCTCGTCGGCGTCCGGGAGGAGCCGTATCGCCGTGTGGACGGTGTCGACGTGGCCGCGCATCTCGGCGGCGCCGTCCGCGTCCAGTCCCGCGCAGGCGGGCGGCAGGCCGACGCATATGCGCAGGGCGAGGCCGGTGGCGACCTCCGCGAGCGCGGCGGCGTCCGTGGCCCGCACGTCCCCGTAGCGGAGGGAGCGCGCCAGGGCGGGCAGGGCCAGGGCGAGGCGGCCGACGTCGGCGTCGAGCGCGGCGCGGTCGGCGAGGGCCCTCATGACCGGGGGCAGCGCCTCGGGCAGGTCTGCGAGGAGGCACCGCTCGGCGAGGGCGGTGACCTCCGCGAGGGCCGTGGCGGCGACGGCTCCGGCCTCGGCCTTGGCGGTGGCGGCGGACAGGACCGTGGTGCCCCACACGCCGGCCTCCGCCACCCGGACGTGGAGCTCGGGCTCCCAGCGCAGCCGCCAGGTCTCCCGGAACGTGCCCGTGCCGCGGGCGCGCGCGGGCTCGCCCCAGTCGACGCCGAGGAGGCGCAGCCGGTGCAGGAGGCGGCTGCGGGCGGCGTCGGTGTCCTTGCGCAGGTCGAGGTCGAGCTCCCGCTCCGCCGCCTCCGGTCTGAGGCGCAGCGTGCGCTGGAGGCGGTTCAGGTCGCGCTGGAGGGGCACGGCGGGCGCCCCGTCGGGCACCTCGCCCAGGACGTCCCCGACGACGAGCCGGTCACGGATCAGGGCGAGCGGCACGTCGGAGCCGTCGCACATCACCGCCCGGACGGCGTCGGTCGTCTCGGTGAGCCCGGGCAGGGGCCGGCCGCGCATCGCGGCGAGCGTCCCGGCGAGCCGTACGGCCTCGATGACGTGGGCGGACGACACGGGGTGGTCCTCCTCCCGCAACAGTCCGGCGACCTTCGTCATCCACCGTTCGACGGGCCGGTCGGGCGCGGCGAACAGGTGCCCGTACCAGCCGGGCGAGTCGATGCCGGCGCCGTAACCGGAGCGGCGGGCGAGCCTGCGGTGCGTCCACGGCACCCAGGTCGTCTCCGTCCTGACCTTGGCGAGTCCCTTGAGGAGGGCCCGGTCGGCGGTGACGGTGGTCTTCTCGGCGAGCGCCGGGACGTGCCAGGCGCCGCAGACGAAGGCGACGGCGTCGTCGCCGTGCTCCTTGCGGGCGGCGCGCAGTTGGAGCCGCATGTACGCCTCGCGGACGGGATCGCGGGCGTTGCCGCCGTGCCCGTACGTCTCGCGCAGCGCCGTCATCGCCTCCGCGACGGCCGCGAACGGTGCCAGCGGGTCGCCCGTGTGCGCCGCGCGGTGCTCGACGGCGTCCTCCCACCAGCGTTCCGGGTCGTCGTACCCGGCGGTCTCGGCGAGTACGGCGAGGGGGTCGACGCGCAGTCCGCGGCGCCGCCCGTCGGCGGACGGCTCGCCCGAGTCGCCGTCACCGGTGTCGTCGTCCTCGTCGCCCCACGTGGGATCGCCCGTCATGGCGAGGGTGTGGGTGGCCGGCAGGTCGGCGAAGCGGACGGCGGCGCCGTGGTCGAGCGCCCAGCGGAGGGCGACCCACTCGGGCGAGAAGGCGGCGAGCGGCCAGAACGCGGCCTTCCCCGGGTCGTCGACGGCGTGCGCCAGCAGGGCGACCGGCGGGCGCATCCGCTCGTCGGCGGCGAGCGGCAGCAGCGCGTCGGCCTCCGGCGGGCCCTCGATCAGCACGGCCGCGGGACGGGCCGCGTCGAGGGCGGCGCGGACCGCGCGCGCCGAGCCGGGCCCGTGGTGGCGCACCCCGAGCAGCAGGGGACCGGTCACGCCGACACCTCCCGGCAGGCGCGGTAGAAGTCCTTCCAGCCGTCCCGCTCGCGGACGACGGTCTCCAGGTACTCCTGCCAGATGACGCGGTCGGCGGCCGGGTCGCGGACGACGGCGCCGAGGATGCCGGCGGCCACGTCGGCGGGGCGCAGCACGCCGTCCCCGAAGTGCGCGGCGAGGGCGAGTCCGCTGGTGACGACGGAGATCGCCTCGGCCGTGGAGAGCGTGCCCGACGGCGACTTGAGCTTGGTGCGGCCGTCCGCGGTGACGCCGTCGCGCAGTTCGCGGAAGACGGTGACGACACGGCGGATCTCGTCGATGCCCTCGGGCGCGCCGGGCAGGTCGAGGGAGCGGCCGATCTGGTCGACGCGGCGGGAGACGATGTCGACCTCGGCCTCGGGCGTCTCGGGCAAGGGCAGGACGACCGTGTTGAAGCGGCGGCGCAGGGCGCTCGACAGGTCGTTGACGCCCCGGTCGCGGTCGTTGGCCGTGGCGATCAGGTTGAAACCGCGGACGGCCTGGACCTCCTGGCCCAGCTCCGGGATGGGCAGCGTCTTCTCGGACAGGATCGTGATGAGCGTGTCCTGCACGTCGGCGGGGATGCGGGTCAGCTCCTCCACACGGGCCGTCATGCCGTCGGCCATGGCGCGCATGACCGGGCTGGGCACGAGGGCGTCGCGGCTGGGGCCGTGGGCGAGGAGCCGCGCGTAGTTCCACCCGTACCGGATGGCCTCCTCGGGCGTGCCGGCCGTGCCCTGGACGAGGAGCGTCGAGTCGCCGCTGACGGCCGCCGCGAGGTGCTCGGACACCCAGGTCTTGGCCGTGCCGGGGACGCCGAGGAGGAGCAGGGCGCGGTCGGTGGCGAGCGTGGTGACGGCGACCTCGACGATCCGGCGCGGGCCCACGTACTTCGGTGTGATCACCGTGCCGTCCGGGAGCGTGCCGCCCAGCAGGTACGTGGCGACCGCCCACGGCGAGAGCCGCCAGCGCTCCGGGCGGGGCCGGTCGTCGGCCGCGGCGAGCGCCTCCAACTCGTGCGCGAACGCGTCCTCGGCATGCGGCCGCAGGGCGTCGGCGCCGCTTTCGGCACGGTGCTTCTCGGTGGTTGCGAGCACGGTCATGGGATCCCCCTCCAGATCGTTCGAATGGTTCGACCGGGTCTGGGATCCACCGTGCACCACGCCACTGACAATCGACCGTTTCCGCAGGCCACAGCGGTAAAACCGGGGCTTCCCCGGGGAGTTGGGCGGGCCGGGGGCGGGAGGGGGCCACCCGGGGAGGGGGCCACCCGGGGAGGGGGCCACCCGGGGAGGGGGCCACCCGGGGAGGGGGCCACCCGGCCGACGCCCGGGCGGGGTCACCGGGCGTCGGCCGGCCCGCTCACTCGGTGGCGATCGGGGAGACCGCCACGCAGCTGAGCGTCGCGGCCGCGCCCTTGCCGGACGCCTCCTTCAGCACCTTGCCCTTGTGGGTGATCTTGCAGCTCGCCCGGGCGCCGTCCTGGATGGAGACGGGCGTGACGAGCGGCGCCTCGATGCCGCGCAGCGTCACCGTCTTGCGCCACGGCAGGGTCGGCTTCTCGACGGTCTCCAGCTTCGGGTTCATCGCGTCGCCCCCGCCGCCGTTGTAGCTGATCGAATCGATGCCGGCGCCGGTCACCTCGTACGTCACCTGGTACGTCTCGTTGATCGCGCTGTCGACGCGCTCGGTGGCCTCGTCGGCCGCCTGCGAGCAGGCGCCCAGGCCGAGCGCGAGACCGGCCGCCGCCAGGACGGCGACGGCGGATCGGCTGGTGCGGTTCATGTGCTCCCCCGGAGGTCGAGTGGTGGTGGCACAACGGTACGAGCGTGCCCCGCCGCCTCCCCCGCCGGGGCCCGTCACCGCAGGTCGGGACCGATTGTCAGTGGCGGGCCCTACGGTCGACGACATGACTGAGCAGGGGGTGCGCTGGACGGCGGAACAGGTGCTGGCTCTGGCTCCTGACGCCGCCTCGCGCAAAGCGGGAAGCAAGCTGGGCACCGCCGGGCCGTGGTCCGGCACGGGGTGCGGCGGCACGGGGGCCGTGTGGGGCCTGTGCAACGGCAGCGGCAGCAAGCCGTACCGGACGGTCGTCGACCTCACGGGCCCGGCGTACAAGTGCAGTTGCCCGAGCCGGAAGTTCCCGTGCAAGCACGCGCTGGGGCTGCTGCTGCTCTGGGCGGCGGACGACGCCGCCGTACCGGCGGGGGCGGACGCGCCGGACTGGGCGGAGCAGTGGCTGGAGAGCCGGGGGGAGCGCGCCGACGCGCGGAAGCGGAAGGACGACGGCGGGCCGGTCGACGCGGAGGCGGCGCGGAAGCGGGTGGCGGCCCGGGCGGCCCGCGTCACGGCCGGCGCGGAGGAGCTGGAGCAGCGCCTCGCGGACCTGGTACGCGGCGGGCTGGCCGCCGCCGAGCAGGCGGGGTACGGGCTGTGGGAGGAGACCGCGCGCCGCATGGTCGACGCGCAGGCGCCGGGCCTGGCGGGCCGGGTCCGGGAGCTGGGCGCGATACCCGGTTCGGGCCCCGGCTGGCCGGTGCGGCTGCTGGAGGAGAGCGCGCTGACGCACCTGCTGGACCGGGCGTGGCTGGGCGTCGACCGGTTGCCGGGGCCGCTGGCCGCGACGGTCCGCACGCGGGTCGGTCTGCCCGCGTCGGCGGAGGGACCGGCGGTCCGGGACCGCTGGTTGGTCCTCGCCCAGTACGACACGTCGGACGGCAGGCTGACGACGCGCCGCATATGGCTGTACGGGCAGGACACGGGGCGCACGGCGCTGCTGCTGTCGTTCGGGGCGGCGGGCCGGGCGCCGGAGCTGGCGCTCGCGGTGGGCCTGGTCGTCGACGCGGAGCTCGTCCGCCACCCGGGGGCCGGGCAGTTGCGGGCGGAGCTGGGCGAGCGGTTCGCCGCGCCCGTACCGGGGGACGCGCCGCCGCCGGGCGGGACGGTCGGGGACGCGCTCACGGCGTACGGGCTGGCGCTGCGGGACGACCCGTGGCTGGACTCCTGGCCGGTGACGCTGCGGGACGTGGTACCCGTGCCGGCCGCGGAGGGCTGGCAGTTGGCCGACGCGGACGGGGGCGCCGCGCTGCCCGTCACGGGGTCGGCCCCGGCCCGGCCGGGGCTGTGGCGGCTGGCGGCGGTGTCCGGCGGCGCGCCGGTCACCGTCTTCGGCGAGTGCGGCCACCGGGGGTTCACACCGCTGGCCGCCTGGTCCCCGGACGCGCCCGGCACGATCCCGCTCACCTGACGGCTGGAGGAGAAGACATGACCACCACGACGTGGGAAGACCTCGTCACGTCGGCCCTCCTGGGCACGGACCGCCGCCCGCTGCCGGCCCCGGCGGGGCTCCCGGCGGAGGCGGGCGCCCCGCCCGGGACCGGGGGTCCCGGCGACGGGCCCCCCGCCGACGCTCCGGTCGCGTTGCTGGACGCCGCCGCCGTGCAGACCGTGCGGCGGCGGGCCGGGCTCGTCCCGGCCGCCGCCGCGCCCCTGCCGCGGCCCGCGCCGCGCGACGGGCGTCCGCCGTTGCCCGAGGCCGCCGCGCGCCGGCTGGCGCAGTTGCTCGCCGACCGGCCGTCGGCGGGCGGCGGTGGCCGCCGGGGCACCGCGCCCGACCTGACCGAGCTGCTGCCGCAGTGGCTGGCCGCCGCCAACGCGTACGGCTACCGCGCGCCCGCGCCCGCCCTGCCCGCGCTGCTCGACGCCGCCCGCGCCCGTACCGACCTGCGGCCGCAGGCGCTGGCGTTCGGCGGGCCGCGCGCGCTGTGGCTGGCCGCGTTCAACCCGGAGTGGAGGTTCGCCCTGCGCGGCGCGGCCGGCGGAGCGGCACTGCCCGCGCCCGACGACGCCGAGGGCGTGCGGCGGCTGTGGGAGGAGGGCCTGTTCGCCGAGCGGGTCGCGCTGCTGGCGGCCGTACGGGCGCACGACCCGGCGGCGGCGCTGGACCTGCTGGCGTCGACGTGGGCGACGGAGCGGGCCGAGGACCGGCTGATGTTCCTGGACTCGCTGCGGACGGGGCTGTCCGACGCCGACGAGGAGTTCCTGGAGCGGGCCCTGCCGGACCGCAGCCGCAACGTCCGGTCCACGGCGGCGGAGCTGCTGTCCGCGCTGCCCGGGTCGGCGTTCGCCGCGCGGATGGCCGCGCGGGCCGCGTCGTGCGTGGGCCTCGACCACACCGGGCGGCAGGCGACGATCACGGTGGAGGCGCCGCACGAGTGCGACGCGGAGATGCAGCGCGACGGTGTCGTACCGCAGCCGCCCTCCGGCCGGGGCCGGCGGTCCTGGTGGCTCGGCCAACTGGTGGAGGCCGCCCCGCTCGGGCTGTGGCGGGAACGGCTCGGCGGACGGACCCCCGAGGAGATCGTCGCCCTGCCGGTGGCCGACGACTGGCGCGACGAACTGCACGCCGCGTGGTGCAGGGCGGCGGTACGGCAGCGGGACGCGGCGTGGTCGCGGGCGCTGCTCGGCCCCGCGTCGGCGCCGCCCGCGTCGGGACCGGGGGTGTCGTCGGCGGCGGCGCTGCTGTCCACGCTGCCGCAC
The DNA here is from genome assembly GCF_032423885.1 of Streptomyces tamarix. Classification (NCBI taxonomy): domain Bacteria; kingdom Bacillati; phylum Actinomycetota; class Actinomycetes; order Kitasatosporales; family Streptomycetaceae; genus Streptomyces; species Streptomyces tamarix. Next base: position 117,966 of record NZ_JAWCTQ010000015.1, read on the forward strand.
GAGGAGCGGGCGGAGTGGGTCGCGGCGTTCATCGCGGCACACGGGCTGTCGGAGGCGTTCCAGCTGCTCGGGGTGTGCGCGGTGCCGTGGTCCGGGGCGCTGGGGAGGGCCGTGGTCGACGCGCTGGACATCGCGCGGGAGGCCGGGAGCTACCCGTGGAGCTTCAGCGGGGTGATGGGGCTGGCGGAGCGGTGCCTCGACCCCCGCGAGGCGGACCGGCTGGAGGTGCTGACGGCGGCGACCGACGAGGGGGAGGACGCGGCGCCCGGGGCCGGGGGGTACTGGGCGGAGGCGTTCCAGCGGCTGGTCGCCACCCTGCGCCTGCGCGCGGCGATGCGTACGGAGCTGGCCCCGCCGGGGAGCTGACGGGCCCTCGCACCGGCCGACCCCGGCCGAGGGGACGGTCCGGCGCGGCCGGATGCCCGGACGTGCCGGACCACCGGACCAAGCAGCCACCGAACCGATCGGCCACCGAACCGGCCGGTCAGCGGACCTGTTGGCCACCGAACCGGGCGGTCATCGAACCCGTCAGCCACCGGACCGGGCGGTCACCAGCCCTCGTCAGTCATCAGACCGGGCGGTCAGCGGACCTATTGGCCACCGGACCTGTTGGCCACCAGACCGGTCGGCCGCCGGACCGGCCGGTCGCCAGACCCGTCAGCCACCGGACCGGTCAGTCACCGGATCCGACGATCCGTCGGATCGGCCGGGCGGGGTGAAGGGGGGCTCGTCCGGGGCTCCCCTCGGGGTCAGGCGCCGGTCGGCTGGCGGACGTGGGCGTTGACCCAGTCGACGATGGACGCCGTCGTCGCGCCGGGCGTGAAGATCTCCGCGACGCCCTTCTCCTTCAGCGGCGGGATGTCGGCCTCCGGGATGATGCCGCCGCCGAAGACCTTGATGTCCTCCGCGTCGCGTTCCTTCAGCAGCTCCAGCACACGCGCGAACAGCGTGTTGTGCGCGCCGGACAGGATCGACAACCCGATCGCGTCGGCGTCCTCCTGGATCGCGGTGTCCACGATCTGCTCCGGCGTCTGGTGCAGGCCGGTGTAAATGACCTCCATACCGGCGTCACGCAGCGCCCGCGCGATCACCTTCGCGCCGCGATCGTGGCCGTCGAGACCCGGCTTGGCCACCACCACGCGGATCGGACCGGTCACACCCATCACTGCCTCCACATGCGTCCCCCGTACCTGTATGCCGGGGAGGTGAACGAACGTTATCTCCAGCATCCCGCAACCGGCCGTTTCGCGGTCAAGAGCGAGGGGGAAATCACACGTGGGACATGTTCGCCACGCGCCGCACCCGCGCCGAGTGGACCACGGGACAGCCGGGGCGGACGCGATCCGGAGCCGCGACGAGGTCGTCGTACCCCTCGCGCCGCCAGCCGCGCGGCACGGAGGTAGGGCGCATCCCCACCCTCGGCCGCGGCGCCGCCCGAGGGCGTGCGGGGGGAGACGGAGCCGTCCTCTGTACGCCGCTCACCAGGAGGTCGGCATGCGGGGTCCACCACCACCCGCCACCGCGACCGCCCTCCGCGCCGACGCCCTGAGGTCGGCCGCCCTGGAGGCGGCCGTCCTCGCCGGGCACGTGTTCCTCTACCCCGCCGGCCTCATCCCGGCGGGCCTCGTCCCCGAGCGCCTCGTCCCCGAGTGCCTCCATCCCGGACGGTGCCCCACCGCCGCGCCGCACGGCACCCGCCCGCCCGTCGTCCTGCTCCACGGGCTCTCCGACAACCGTTCCGCCTTCGTCCTGCTGCGGCACGCCCTCGCGCGGGACGGCACCCGGTACGTCCGGGCCGTCAACCACTCACCGCTCACCCGTGACCTGCGCGCCGCCGCCCACCGGCTCGCCGACCACGTCGAGGAGCTCCGCGCCCGCACCGGCCACGCCGAGGTGGACCTCGTCGGGCACAGCCTGGGCGGCTTGGTCGCCCGGTACTACGCACAGCGGCTCGGCGGCGCCCCCCACGTCCGCACGGTCGTCACGCTCGGCACGCCGCACGGCGGCACCTCCGCCGTCCCGCTCGCCGGCGTGCACCCGCTCGTCCGCCAGATGCGCCCCGGCTCCCCCGTCCTGCGCGAACTGGCCGCCCCGGCGCCCGACTGCCGCACCCGGTTCGTCAGCTTCTGGAGCGACCTCGACCTCTGGATGTCCCCCGCCGAGACGGCCCGCCTCGACCATCCCGACCTGGACACCGTGAACGTCGAGGTCACCGGCGTCGGCCACCTCGCGCTGCCGGTGCACCCGGCGGTGGCCGCCCGGATCGTCGCGGAACTCGACCGCGACGCCCCCGATCCCGGAACCGCGAATTCCGTGATTGTGGCGTGAAGTCGCCACCACGCGTCGAACGAATTTCGAACGTACCGCCAAGGCTCGGTGTGCGCTCCGCCGAAAGGCGACCGAATGCCCGTTTCCTCGGGCGGTAAACCCCACCGAAGATTGTCGGTTGCGCATACCGCCGGGTACAGTCGCGCCCACTGCTTCCCCTCCGGGTCCCCGTCAGGGCCGGCCCGGAACTGGTCCTGCTGCCGAGGCGAGAGAGAAGTTGGTGAACGACCAGCACCCCCACGCCGGCTACGTCGAAGACGACGTGTACGCCACGGGCAGTTTCACGACCAGTGAGAGCGGCTTCGACAACGGCGGTCACCAGGCCCCCGCGTACGGCACCGGTTCCTACGACACCGGCGCCTACCGGACGGCCGACTCCCTCTACGGTGGCTACGACACCGGGCACGGCGGCCAGTACGACGCCGCGCAGTGGCCCGACGCGTCCGCCACCTCCGCGTACGCCGCGTACGCGGACCAGTCCGGCCAGTGGGACACCACGACCTGGGCCCCGCCACAGGACGACCCGCAGTACGCGGCGACGGCGGCCACGTACGAGACGACCGGCCAGTGGTACGTGCCGGGCGCCGACTCCTACGGCACCGAGCCCTTCGGCACCGGGACGTACGGCACGGATACCTACGGGACCGGTTCCTACGACGCGACCGCGTGGAACTACGCGCCCGAAGAGACCACCGGGACGTTCGTCCCCGAGCAGTACGACTACTCCGCCGTCGACGACACCCCCCAGGCCGAGGCCCTCCCGGCCGAGCCGGAGGCGGACGCCGGTCCCGGGACCGAGCCCGACGACGACCCGCACGCCGACGGCTCCGCGTCCGAGGCGGACGACCTCGCCGACGACGGCCCGTCGACGGAGACGCTGGAGACGCTGGGCGAGACCGTCGCCGTCGCTCCCGCCCCGCGCCCGACCCGCCGCGCCGGCGGCAGCCGCGGCAGGCGTCGCACCCCCGCCCGGCGTTCCGCGCTGCTGACCGTCGCCGTGCCCTCGGCGTGCGTGATGGGGGTCGCCGGGATCGCCGCCGCGTCCGTCAGCGGACTCACCGGCACCGAGCAGAAGGACGACGGCAAGGCGGTGACCGCCGCCGACCCTGCCGCCCCGAAGCCGGCCGTCGCCAACAGCGCCCTCGACACCCAGCTCGCCGCGCTCGACGCCGAGGCCCTCGACTTCAGCGACCGCGCCAGCCGCACCCAGGAGCGCCTCGACCTCAAGGCCCGCCAGGAGGCGGAGCGCAAGAAGCGCGAGGAGGACGCGAGGCTCCGCGAGGCCATGCGCCCCAAGTTCGCGCTCCCGGTGCAGCTGCGCCAGCTGAGCGCCGGTTACGGCCAGGCGGGCGTCAACTGGATGTCCCTGCACACCGGCATCGACTTCCCCGTCCAGTACGGCACGCCCGTGATGGCGGCGACGGACGGCACCGTGCGCACCCAGTGGAACAGCGCGTACGGGAACATGGTCATCGTCACCGCCAAGGACGGCACCGAGACCTGGTACTGCCACCTGAGCAGCGCCAAGATCCGCTCGGGCTCCGTCAAGGCGGGCGACGTCATCGCGTACTCGGGCAACTCCGGCAACTCCACCGGCCCGCACCTGCACTTCGAGGTGCGGCCGGGCGGCGGCACCGCGATCGACCCCGAGGCGTGGCTCCGAGGACACGGCCTCAACCCGACCGGCTGATCCGACCGGCTGGCCCGGCCTCCTCCCCCGACGCCTCCTCGCCCCGGCCGACTGGCGCAACCGCCCTGGCCCGGCCCCTTCGCCCCGGCCGACTGGCTCCAACCGCCCTGGCCCGACCGGTTGGCCCGGCTCGACCCGGCCTCCTCGCCCGACCGGCTGACCCGACCGGCCGGCCGGCTGTTCCAACCGACCCGGCCCGACCGACCGGCCCGACGGCCGCGCCCGGATCGGCTCGTCGCGCGGACGGCTCACCGGCCCAGCCCCGGCCCCGGCCCCGGCGGTCGGGGCGCCGAGCGGCCGTTCACCGCCCGCCCGGCGCCCCGGCTCCGTACCGCCCCTACAGCTTCTCGACCGGCGCGTACCGCAGCAGCAGCCGCTTCGGCTTGCCGTCACCGAAGTCGATGGTCGCCTGCGCGTCGCCGCCCGTCCCCGTCACCGCCGTCACCGTGCCGAGGCCGAACTGGTCGTGCGTGACCCGGTCGCCCACGGTCAGCGCGACCACCGGCTTGTCCGCCGTACGCCGCGTCGCGAAGCCGGACGGGCCCGAGCGGGACCGCGACGCCGACAGGGAGGCGGCGACGCCCGACGCCGGGCTCGACGGGCCGGCCGGGGCGGCGGCCGTCCGGCCCGTGCGCTTCCACTCCACGTGCTGCGGCGGGATCTCCTCCAGGAACCGCGACGGCGGGTTGTACGCGGGCTGGCCCCAGGCGCTGCGCATCGACGAGCGCGTCAGGTAGAGCCGCTCCCGCGCGCGCGTGATGCCCACGTACGCGAGGCGGCGCTCCTCCTCCAGCTCCTTGGTCTGGCCGAGGGCCCGCATGTGCGGGAAGACGCCGTCCTCCATGCCCGTCAGGAACACCACCGGGAACTCCAGGCCCTTGGCCGTGTGCAGCGTCATGAGCGTGATGACGCCGTCGCCGTCCTCGTCGCCGTCCGGGATCTGGTCGGAGTCCGCGACGAGGGCGACCTGCTCCAGGAACTCGGCGAGCGTGCCCGTCCCCTCGCCCTCGCCTCGCTCCTGCTCGAACTCCAGGGCGACGGCGGCGAGCTCCTGCAGGTTCTCGATCCGCGTCTCGTCCTGCGGGTCCGTCGACGCCTGGAGCTCCGCGAGGTACCCGGTGCGCTCCAGGACGGCCTCCAGGACGACGGCGGGGCCGGCGCCGGACTCGACGACCGTGCGCAGCTCCTCCATCAGCGTGTTGAACCGCTTCACGGCGTTCGTGGAACGGGCCGCCATGCCGTACGCCTCGTCGACCCGCTTCAGCGCCTGCGGGAACGTGATCCTCTCGCGCAGGGCGAGGGCCTCGATCATGGCCTCGGCGCGCTCGCCGATGCCGCGCTTCGGCACGTTGAGGATGCGGCGCAGCGGGACGGCGTCCTCCGGGTTGGCCAGGACGCGCAGGTACGCGAGGACGTCGCGGACCTCCTTGCGCTCGTAGAAGCGGACGCCGCCGACGACCTTGTAGGGCAGGCCGACGCGGATGAAGACCTCTTCGAAGACGCGCGACTGGGCGTTGGTCCGGTAGAAGACGGCGACGTCGCCCGCCTTCGCCTCACCGGCGTCGGTGAGCCGGTCGATCTCGTCGGCGACGAACTGCGCCTCGTCGTGCTCCGTGTCCGCGACGTAGCCAGTGATGCGGGCGCCCGCGCCGGCATTCGTCCACAGGTTCTTGGGGCGGCGGCTCTCGTTGCGCTCGATCACCGCGTTGGCGGCGGACAGGATGGTCTGCGTGGAGCGGTAGTTCTGCTCCAGCAGGATCGTCGTCGCGTTCGGGTAGTCCTCCTCGAACTGGAGGATGTTGCGGATGGTCGCCCCACGGAAGGCGTAGATCGACTGGTCGGCGTCGCCGACGACGCACAGCTCGGACGGCGGGTGCTCCGCGTCGCCGGACGGGCCGACCAGCTCGCGGACGAGCGTGTACTGGGCGTGGTTCGTGTCCTGGTACTCGTCGACGAGGACGTGGCGGAAGCGGCGGCGGTAGTGCTCGGCGACGTCCGGGAACGCCTGGAGCAGGTGGACCGTCGTCATGATGATGTCGTCGAAGTCCAGGGCGTTGGCCTCGCGGAGCCGCGCCTGGTACATGCGGTACGCCTCGGCGAGGGTCTTCTCGAAGCCGTCCGCCGCCTGGTCGGCGAAGGTCTCCTCGTCGATGAGCTCGTTCTTGAGGTTGGAGACCTTGGCGCTGAAGGACTTCGGCGGGTACCGCTTCGGGTCGAGGTCCAGGTCGCGGCAGACCAGGGCCATGAGGCGCTTGGAGTCGGCGGCGTCGTAGATCGAGAACGACGACGTGAAGCCGAGCCGCTTGGACTCGCGGCGCAGGATGCGGACGCACGCGCTGTGGAAGGTCATCACCCACATCGCGTGGGCGCGCGGGCCGACGAGCTGCTCGACGCGCTCCTTCATCTCGCCGGCGGCCTTGTTCGTGAACGTGATGGCCAGTATCTGCCCCGGGTGGACGTCCCGGGTGGCGAGGAGGTGGGCGATGCGGTGCGTGAGGACGCGGGTCTTGCCGGAGCCCGCGCCGGCGACGATGAGCAGCGGCGAGCCCGTGTGGACGACGGCGGCGCGCTGCTGCTCGTTCAGCCCCTCCAGCAGGGCACCCGGGTCGACGACCGGGCGCGGGGAGCCGTCCCGGTAGTACGGGTCGCGGACCGGGGGCGCGTCGAACTTCCCCTCGAAGAGGTCGTACGGGACCTCCTCCGCGGCCGGGGGGGCTTCGGAGTCCTCGGGCGGCGGGGGCTCCTCCGCGGGGTGGTCGCGGAGGTCCGCCAGGAAGCTGTCGTCAAAGAGGCTGCTCATCGCCTACCGAGTCTAGGCGGCCCCACTGACAGACCGGGCCGGAACCGGGCCCCTCACGCACAGCGACGCGGCGGCGACGCACGGCGGGAGGGGCGGCCCCGGGAAGGGACGGTCCCGGGAGGAGGCGGTCCCGAGAAGGAGCGGTCCGAGAGGAGGCGGTCCCGGGAAGGGGCGGCCCGAGAGGAGGCGGTCCCGGGAGGGGTCAGGTCCCGAAGAGGGAGCGGTCCCGGGAGGGGTCAGGTCCACAGGGTGGCGATGAAGATGTTCACCACCGTCAGGGCGCCCACCGCGGCGAACGGGCCCCTGCCGACGCGTTCGTCGTCCCGCTTCACGTAGACCAGGCCGAGGATGACCACCAGCAGTGCCAGCTTGACGCCGATCTTGACGTTGTCGACGGCGGCGCCCTCGGCCTGGTTGAGGCCCACCAGGGCCATGCCGGTCACGAGCATGGTCAGCGCGCCGTGCAGCATGGCCGGAACCATGCGGGCCGTGCCCGCTCCCATCGCCTTCATCTGGGTCATGAAGCCTCCGAGGAGGGCGGCGATGCCGATGACGTGCAGGGCGACGAAGACGTTGATGAGGACGTTCATGGGGCGGAGCCTAACCCCGGCCATACCATCGCCCACCAGCCAGGTCCACCTCTTTCACGACAACGATCACGGACGATACGGAGCACGTGCTTCCGATCGCCGCGGTGCGACGGGACCCGCACCGGAACCTTCAGCCGCGGCCAATACCGGTCACCCCGCCACCTCCCCCGGGACCCGCCCTTAGCCTCCTCCCCCAGGCGTCCCGGTCCCCGCCGGTGCCGCCCCGCAGCACGGTACCGAAGGGAAGTGAGCGCCCTCGTGGCAGCGCATCGGAAGCCCAGGCAGCGCCCGTTCGGCGCGCAGGCCGGCCGCAGGGCCGCGACCCTGGCCCTGGCCGGAGCCGCGACCGCCACCGCCTTCGAGGGCCCCGCGCACGCCGACCCGCGCCTCACCCCCGCCCAGGTGAAGGACCAGGTCGACCGGCTCCACCGCGAGGCGGAGGCCGCGACCGAGAAGTACAACGGCGCCAAGGAGAAGGCCGACGCGGCGCGGGCCCGGCTCGACGCGCTCCGCGACGAGGCCGCCCGGCGCACCGAGCACCTCAACGCCGCCCGCGACGTGCTCGGCGCCACCGCCGCCGCGCAGTACCGCGCCGGCGGCCTGAGCCCCGTCTTCCAGCTGGTGCTCTCCTCCGACCCCGACCGCTACCTGCGGGGCGCCGCCCTAGCCCAGCGGATCGGCGACCGGCAGGCCGACGCGTTGGCGACCCTGCGCGGCCGGGCCGCCGGGATCGACCGGCTGCGCCGGGAGGCGGACGGGCACGTCCGCGAGCTGCGGGCCCACGAGGCCGAGCTGAACCGGCAGAAGGCCGCCGTCCGGAACCGGCTCGCCGCCGCCGAGAAGCTCCTGGCCCGCCTCACCGCCGCCGAACGCGCCGCCCACGAGGCCGCCGCCACGCGCGCGCGGGCCACCGACCGCACCGGCGGCGTCCTCGCGGCGTGGGCGCCGGGCGGGCCCCAGGCCCCGGCCGGTCGCGCCGCGCGGGCCGTCTCGTACGCGTACGGGGCGATCGGCAAGCCGTACCTGTGGGGTGCGACCGGCCCGTCCGGGTACGACTGCTCGGGGCTGGTGCAGGCGGCGTGGCGGGCGGCGGGGGTGTCGCTGCCCCGGACGACGTACTCGCAGATCAACGCCGGGCAGCGGGTCGCACGCTCCCAGCTCGCTCCGGGTGACCTGGTCTTCTTCTACCCTGGGGTCAGCCACGTCGGGATCTACGTCGGCGGCGGCAGGATGGTCCACGCGCCGCGCACGGGCTCGACGGTGCGGATCGCGTCGATCGACGAGATGCCCTGGGCGGGCGCCACCCGCGTCGGCTGACCCAACCGTGCCCGGGGCCGCCGGGGCCCTGGGGCTCACCAGGACCCTTGGGGACCCTTGGGGTTCGCCGGGAACCCCGGGGGCTCACCGGCGGGCCGGCGACGCGGTCGCGCCCGCGCCCTCCAGCCGTCCTGTCAGCCAGGTGGACGCCGCCGGGACCTACCCGCCCGCGTCGACGTGCGGTGCCCGCCGACGTGGCGCACCCCGACGCACGTCGGCGGCCGGGCCGCGGCGCGCGGGCCGGCCGGTCACACCGGTCGGCGGGCCACCGGACAGCGGATCACCGGTCGGCGGGTCACCGGGCAGCGGGTCACACCAGTCGGCGGGCCGTCGCCCAGCGGGTCAGCTCGTGCCGGTTCGACAGCTGGAGCTTGCGCAGCACCGCGGAGACGTGCGACTCGACCGTCTTCACTGAGATGAACAGTTGCTTCGCGATCTCCTTGTACGCGTAGCCGCGCGCGATGAGCCGCAGCACCTCCCGCTCGCGCTGGGTGAGCCGGTCCAGGTCCTCGTCGACGGGCGGCGCGTCCGTGGACGCGAACGCGTCCAGCACGAAGCCGGCCAGGCGAGGCGAGAACACGGCGTCGCCCTCCTGCACCCGGAAGATCGAGTCGATCAGGTCGGCACCCGTGATGGTCTTGGTGACGTACCCGCGCGCGCCGCCCCGGATGACGCCGATGACGTCCTCCGCCGCGTCCGACACGGACAGCGCGAGGAACCGCACCGGGTTCTCCGCGGCCGCCGCCAGCGGGGCGCAGCGGCGCAGCACCTCCACCCCGCCGCCGCCCGGCAGGTGCACGTCGAGGAGGACCACCTCGGGCCGGGTCGCGTGGATGACGGTGACCGCCTGGTCCACGTCGGCGGCCTCGCCGACGACCTCCACCCCGGTCTCCTCCGTGCGTCCGATCTCGGCCTGCACGCCGGTGCGGAACATCCGGTGGTCGTCGACGAGCACCACCCGCACCCGGCGCTCCGCCGTCCCCCCGGCCGCCTGCTCGGTCGTCGTCGTCATCCGTCCGCCTCCTCCACCCTGTCCATCTCCAGCTCGACCTCCGTGCCGTCGCCCGGCGCCGACCGCACGCGCGCGGTGCCGCCGTTGCGCCGCATCCGGCCGATGATCGACTCGCGTACGCCCATCCGGTCGGCGGGCACGGAGTCGAGGTCGAACCCGGGGCCCCGGTCCCGTACGGACACGAAGACCGTACGGCCCTCGACCTCCGCGTAGACCTGCACGGCGCCGCCCCCGCCACCGTACTTGGCGGCGTTGACCATCGCCTCGCGCGCGGCCTGCATCTGTGCGGCCAGCCTCTCGTCGAGCGGGCAGTCGCCGACGACCACGACCTCCAGCGGCACCCCGTGCTGGTCCTCGACCTCGGCGGCGGCCTTCCGGACGGCGTCGGCGAGCGTCTCCGGCTCCTCCGCCTCGTCCTTGCCGGTGCCCTCCGGCCGGTACAGCCAGTTCCGCAGCTCCCGTTCCTGGGCGCGGGCGAGACGGCGGACCTCGGCGGCGTCCTCGGCGCTGCGCTGTATCAGCGTCAGCGTGTGCAGCACCGAGTCGTGGACGTGCGCGGCGACCTCGGCGCGCTCCTGCGCGCGGATGCGCATGGTCCGTTCCTCGGACAGGTCCTGCGACATGCGTACGAGCCAGGGTCCCGCGAGCAGCGCCATGCCGGCCAGCACCGCTATCGCCGCCGTCAGCGCCGTGCCCAACTGGGCGGCGGAGCCGCGCACCACCAGGAACACCGTCAGGCCCATGCCGACGAGCGCCACCCCGGCCAGGCCGCGGGCCAACTGGAGCAGCCGCTTGCTGCGGCCCGACCCGGTCCAGCGGGCGCGGCGCGCGTTGTCGACCTGCCGCCACACCAGGACGACGCCGACGCCGACGAGGAGGGTCGGCCACACGTACCGGTTCGCCTCGCCGCCCACGTCGGCCGTGCCGACGAACACGGCCGCGCCGGTCAGCAACGCGACCAGCGCGACGACCTGCCCCTTGTCGGGCTTGCGCAGGCGGCGGCGCCCGTCGCGCGTGGTCTCGAACAGCGGGCGCGGCCCGCTGGAGCGGCCGCCCACGCCGAGCGGCACGGCGATCCAGAACGCCGCGTACAGCAGGACGCCGAGCGGACCGTCCGCGAGGAACAGCCCGAGGAACACGAGCCGCACCCACACCACCGGCAGCCCGAGGTGCCCGGCCAGCCCGCGCGCGACCCCGCCGAGCATCCGCCCGTCGGCGCTGCGGTAGAGCCTGCGCACGGGCGGATCGTCGGTCGTCTCGGGCATGTGGACGGAGGCTGGCATGGACCGATCGTCACACGCCCCGCCCACCGGGACATCAGGGTCGGCCCTGACCCGGACCCTGAAAAGCGGCGGACCGCCCCCGATGCGCCCCGGCACCCCTGGGGGCGGGCCCGCGGAATATCAGGGACCGGCCAGGGTCGTGGCGGGTGCCGTCGCGGGCGGCGGCCGGTCACCATGGTCGTATGACAAGCGCGACGCCCATCTCGTCGGAGGCGCCCGGGACCCCACCGCACCGCCCGCCGCTGCGCCGCACCCCGCGGCAGAAAGTGGTGGCCGGGGTGTGCGGGGGCCTCGGACGGCACTTCGACCTCGACCCGGTGGTGTTCCGGGTCGTGACGGGGGTGCTCGCCGCGGCCGGCGGCATCGGCCTGATCTTCTACGGCTTCGCCTGGCTGTGCGTCACCGCGGACGGCGAGGACGAGAACGAGGTGCGGCGGCTGCTGACCGGCCGGGTCGACGGCGCGTCCCTCGTCGCCGTCCTGATGGCGCTGGTCGGCTGCGGGCTGTTCCTGGCGATGGTGGGAGGCAACGGCGAGACGATCGGCTTCGCGGTCCTGCTCGTGTGCGCGGTCGGCGGCGCGGCCGTCTGGTCGCGGCGCCGGCTCGCCGACGGGCGGGAACCGGCGGCGGCCACCGCGGCGCACCCGGGCGGGCCCGACGCCCCGCCGGAGACGAAGGCGCCGCCCCCACCGGTCGCCCCGTCGTGGTGGCGCGACCCGATCGTCAAGGACGGCTCGACCGGCCCCGTCCCGGTCGGCTACCTGTGGGGTCCGGTCGACGGCCCGCACGCCGGTCTGCGGGAGGACCCGCACCGGGCGTGGGGCGCGGTCCCGGCCGTGCCGCCCCGGGCTCCGGCCGCCCCGCGCGGCCCCCGCTCCCTCGGTGGTCCCGTCCTGCTCCTCGCCGTGGCGGCGGGGTGCGCGGGCACCGCGGCCGCCTGGGGCGGGCACCCCCTCGGGGTGAGCCTCCAGTTCGGGCTCGGGGCCGCGCTCGCCGTGTTCGCCCTCGGCCTGGCCGTCAGCTCGTTCCTGGGCCGCACCGGCTTCGGCACGGTCTTCATGACGGTCGCGACGGCGCTGCTGCTGGCGGGCGCGTCGGCGCTGCCCCCGCAGATCGGCACGGTGTGGACGCGCGCGGAGTGGGCCCCGGCGTCCCTCGCGGACCTACGGCCGCGCTACGCGCTGGACTCGGGTGTCGGCACGCTCGACCTGTCCGCACTGGACGTGCCGCGCGGCCGGACGGTGGAGGTGACCGCCGAGGCCGGCGCGGGCCGCCTCGCCGTCACCGTGCCCGCCGACGTGACCGTCCGGGTCCGCGCGCGGGCGGGCCTCGGGGAGATACGGCTGCCCGACCGGCCCGGCGCGGGCCCCACCGCCGACCGGACGGCTCCGGCGCGGTCCGACGGCCTGGGCGTGGCGGCGGACCGGGAGGTCGTCCGCACCCTCCCGCCGCCCCCGGACGCGGCCCCGGGCGGCACGCTGGACCTGGACCTGCGGATCGCCGTCGGGCAGGTGGAGGTGGCCCGTGCTGCGCCATGAGTTCCACCCCGGCCGGCTGATCGCCGGTGTCACGGGCCTGGTCGTCGCCACCGTGTACGGGGGCGACGCGGCGGGCGCCTGGGACACCCCCTGGTACGCGGCGGTCCCGCTGCTGCTCTGCGGCCTCGTACCGGCAGCGGTGGCAACCCGGGCCGGGCGGCGACGGCACGCCGCGGGGGTCGCGCCGGCGGACGACGCGGGCGCCCCGACCGGTACGGGCGACCACGCCCCCGGGTAGGCCGGTTCGCCACCGGGGGTGGAGAGGGCCCTCCCGGCCCACCACGAGCCACGAGCCACGCGCCACGCGCCACGCGCCACGAGCCACGCGCCACGCGCCACGCGCCCAACGAGAGCAGCGCGCCGCCCGTCCCGGCCGGTCCGCCCCGGGGCACGGAACACGGAACGGGGACCGCGTCGACGGGCGGCTCGGGCACCCCGGCGGACAAGGGTGGCGCCGGGCAGACCGGATAGAAGGCCCTCTGCCGGCCGGCCACCGGCCACGAGCCCGGCGAGAGCAGCGCGCCGCCCGTCCCGCGCGGTCCCCTCCCACCGTGCGCGGCATGGCCGCCGCCCACGGCTCGTTCGCCGCTCCCCGTCGCGCCCGCCCCGAGGCATCAGCCGCCCCGAGACACCGGCAACGGGGGCGGGGCCGCGGGGCGGCCGGCGGCGGGGTGCGCAGGACGACGAAGCCGCCGCCCACGGCTGTGGACGGCGGCTCGCTGACCGGTGTCGGGGTCACTCCGGGCGCCCCCGGCGGTGCGGGGGCTCCGGGGTCACTCCCACTCGATGGTGCCCGGGGGCTTGCTGGTGACGTCGAGGACGACGCGGTTGACGTCCTTCACCTCGTTGGTGATCCGCGTCGAGATGCGCGCCAGCACGTCGTACGGCATGCGCGTCCAGTCCGCGGTCATGGCGTCCTCGGACGAGACCGGGCGCAGCACGATCGGGTGGCCGTACGTACGGCCGTCGCCCTGCACGCCCACCGACCGCACGTCCGCGAGCAGGACGACGGGGCACTGCCAGATCTCGCGGTCCAGGCCGGCCGCGGTCAGCTCCTCGCGGGCGATGGCGTCGGCCTCGCGCAGCAGGTCCAGGCGCTCCTTGGTGACCTCGCCGACGATCCGGATACCGAGGCCGGGGCCCGGGAACGGCTGCCGCTGGACGATCTCCTCCGGCAGGCCGAGCTCCTGGCCGACCATGCGGACCTCGTCCTTGAACAGCTTCCGCAGCGGTTCGATCAGCTTGAACTCGAGGTCCTCGGGGAGGCCGCCCACGTTGTGGTGGGACTTGATGTTGGCCGTGCCCGTGCCGCCGCCGGACTCGACGACGTCCGGGTACAGCGTGCCCTGCACCAGGAACTCGACGGGCTGGTCGCCCGACGCCTCCGCGATGATCTCCGCCTGCGCCTGCTCGAAGACACGGATGAACTCACGACCGATGATCTTGCGCTTCTCCTCGGGGTCGGTGACCCCGGCGAGCGCGGTGAGGAAGCGCTCCTGCGCGTCGACGACCTTCAACTGGACGCCGGTCGCGGCCACGAAGTCCTTCTCGACCTGCTCGGTCTCGCCCTTGCGCATCAGGCCGTGGTCGACGTACACGCAGGTGAGCTGGGAACCGATGGCCCGCTGGACGAGCGCGGCGGCCACGGCGGAGTCGACGCCGCCGGACAGCCCGCAGATGGCCCGCTTGTCGCCGACCTGCTCGCGGATGGCCGCGACCTGCTCCTCGATGACGTTCCCGGTCGTCCAGGACGGCTCGATGCCGGCGCCGCGGTAGAGGAAGTGCTCCAGGATCTGCTGGCCGTGCGTGGAGTGCATCACCTCGGGGTGGTACTGCACGCCGTACAGCTTCTTCTCGTCGTTCTCGAAGGCGGCGACCGGCACGACGTCCGTGGACGCGGTGACGGCGAAGCCGTCGGGCGCGGCGGAGCAGGCGTCGCCGTGCGACATCCACACCGACTGCTCGTCGGGGGTGCCCTCGAACAGCGTCGACCCGCTCCTGCTGACGTGCAGCGGCGTACGGCCGTACTCGCGGGCGCCGGTGTTGTCGACCGTGCCGCCGAGGGTCACCGCCATCAGCTGGAAGCCGTAGCACATGCCGAAGACGGGGACGCCGGCCTCGAAGAGCGCGCGGTCGAGGCGGGGGGCGCCCTCCTCGTACACGGACGAGGGGCCGCCGGAGAGGATGATCGCCCTCGGGTTCCTGGCCAGCATCTCGGCCACCGGCATGGTGGACGGGACGATCTCGCTGTAGACCCGGGCCTCACGGACGCGGCGGGCGATGAGCTGGGCGTACTGCGCGCCGAAATCGACAACGAGGACTACGTCCGGGTTGGTGTCGGGCGAGGCGGCAGCGGGGGTCGCTGATGACACTACGGCGGCCTTCCGGCGGTGGGAGGGGGTCGGTATCAGTCAATTCTACCGGCGTGGCCGACAACCGTTTCGTCTCACCATCCGAACCGGCCGGCGGCCCGGCTGGCCGCGGCGCCGCCCGCGGGTCCATACTTGCGGCCATGCTCACGCACTCGACCTTCGTCTTTACCTATGGCACCGGCTGGTCCGGCTGCCATGGTCGTGCTGCTTGAGCAACTACTGACAAGCGACTTCCCAGGCGCCCCGGGCCGACAAGGCCCGGGGCGCCTGTCGTCGTCCACCGGGCCGTTGTCGCCGCCCCGGGGCCCCGCGAGACACGAGGAGCCCCCGACGATGACCACCACGAACACCCCCACCAGGACGCCCGCAGCGGCCCCCGCCACCCCCGTGCCCACCACAGCCCCCGTGACCGCCATGACCGCCGCGGAGAAGACCGGCGCCCGCACGGACGACGCCGCCCGGGTGATCACGGGCGCGCGGGAGCGCATCGACGCGCTCGACGACCGGATCATCGGCCTCATCCAGGAGCGCATGGCCGTCTCGGCCGTCATCCAGGAGGCCCGCATCGGCTCGGGCGGCCGTCGGGTGAACCTCGCGCGCGAGATGGAGGTGCTGGGCCACTACAGGGACGCCCTGGGCAAGCCGGGTACGGCGCTGGCGATGACGGTGCTGGAGCTGTGCCGGGGCCGCGTCTGAGGTCGGGCGCGCCTCTCACCCGTACGGTGCGTGACCCGGACCACCGTGTGTCGTTGGTCCCAGTGTCCGCGCCAGCGCGTGACTTCGCCGGAGCGTGTGGCGCATCGCGTGTGCGCCGTGGGACCGCGCTCCGGCGTGTGTGACCGGGCGGCAGGGGACAGCAGCCCGGTCACCCCGAGGGGCGGCCGGCTCCGGGGACGCCCGGTGCCGGCCGCCCCCCATGCGTACCGCGCCGGACGGGTCGTACCCGCATCCGCCGCCCTCCGGACCCGCCCCGGGCTTACCGGACCCGCTCCGGGCTCACCGGAGCCACCCCAAGCTCGCCGGACCCGCCGCGGGCCCTCTGGAACCGACCGCCGGCGGCGTGATGCAGGACACATAAAGAACCTGTGAGTCGATGGGCAACCAATCGCCCCCACCGCGGGTCATGTATGCGAAACCCACGGCCACGCCCGTCGCACGCGACGGAGCGGGGGCCCACCAGACTCCGTGCCGTACCCAGCGGTACGCCTCAGACCACGAGGTCTTGACTTGAAGCTTCGCCGCGCCATGGCCGTCGCCGCCGCGACCGCCGTCATCACGCCCGCCGCCTTCCTCGTGGCCCCGGCCGCGTACGCGGCGGGCGTCACGCCGTCGACGACGGAGTCCTCGCCGGCCGCGACCCCGTCCGACGACGAGACGAAGACCGGCGAGCCGGCCCCGTCCGACGACACGAGCGCGTCCGCGTCCCCGACGCCGTCCGCCGACGAGACGGAGACCGAGACGCCGGCCCCGTCCAACAGCGCCAGCACCTCCCCGGCCCCCTCCACCAGCGCGTCCCCCTCCCCGTCCCCCAGCACCACCCCGGGCGAGGACGAGGACGATGAGCTGAAGTACTGCGAGGACATCGACGAGAACTTCGAGGAGAAGGCCCTCGACGCCAAGATCTCCGGCCTGCCCGGCAAGATCGTGGCCGGCAGCGGCTGGGAGGACTTCCGCCTCACCATCACCAACAAGTCGAAGCTCGACCTCAAGGAGGTCGCCTTCTACGCCGTGGTCGAGAACTACGAGGAGGAAGACGAGTCCAAGTGGCTCAGCCAGTACGTCGACCTGCAGTTCAAGGTGCCGAACAGCAACGAGTGGATCGGCATCGGCGACAAGGAGTGGGCCGGCGGCTACTTCTGGGGCGTCGAGACCATGAAGTCGAAGGACTTCGTGGAGATCGACCTCCGCGTCCGCATCGACAAGGCCGCCCCGGCCGGTGACAGCTACGCCCTGGGCAGCGGCGGCTACATCGGTGACGTCAAGGGCCAGGAGTGCATCGCCGAGAACGGCGCGCTGGTCGACTTCGTCGTGCTGAAGCCGGGCTCCTCCGTCGACGACCCGGGCGAGGCCACCCCGGGCGACGGCCAGGGCAAGGACGCCGACAAGCCGGACACCAAGCCGCAGGGTGACATCAAGCAGCTCCCGGTCACCGGCAACCTCGCCGAGACCGGTTCCAGCTCCACGCTGCCGATCATCGGGATCGCCGGTGGCATCGCCGTCGTCGCCGGTGCCGGTGTCGTCTTCGCGCTGAAGCGCCGCCAGAACGGTGCCGCCGCGTAACGGACGCGTCTGAGACAAGGGAGGCGCTGCGCTCGGAGGGGGGCGCAGCGCCTCTCTGCCGTTTCCGCCGCCGGACGGCGACCGCCAGGCCGTGGCGGCGGCCGTCGGGCGGCGATCCGCCCGGGGGCCGGCGAGTGGCCGTCCCGGGCGGCGGCCGTCGGGCGGCGACCGCTCGGGACCGCGTCCGGCACCGGCCGCCCGGGGCCACCGCCGGATGACCGCCACCGGCCAGCAGCCACCCAGGACCACCGCCCAAGACCACCACCAGACGGTCACCACCAGACGGTCACCACCAAGCAGCCGCCCGGCCGCGTCCGCCCAGGACCCGCCACCGGACGGCGACCGCCAGGCCGCGGCCATCGGCGACCGTGAGGCGGCGGCAGCCGTCAGGTACCGGTGCCCGGCGCCGGACGGCGGCCGTGAGGCCGCGGCCATCGGCGGCCACCAGCCATCGAGCAGCGGCAGCAGTCGCCGGGCAGCGGCCGTCAGGCGTCGGGCTTCTTCGGCGGGACCTTCGGCATGCCCAGGAACGGCAGCCGCAGTGCCGCGAAGGCGTCCTGCGGGACGACCGGCGACCCGGGCGCGACGGGCGCCACGCGCGCGTAGGGGGCGCCCTGGGCGGGGCGGGGGTCCGGTTCGCCCTTGTTGGGCCAGAGGGACATGGCGCGCTCCGCCTGCGCGGTGATGGTGAGGGACGGGTTCACCCCGAGGTTCGCCGAGACGGCCGCGCCGTCCACGACGGAGATGCCGGGGTGGCCGTGGAGCCGGTGGTACGGGTCGATGACGCCGTCCCGCGCGGTGGCGCCAATGGCACAGCCGCCCAGGAAGTGGGCGGTGAGCGGGGTGCCCATCAGCTCGCCGACGTTGGAGCCGGCGAAGCCGTTGATCTCCTCGGCGATCAGGGACGCCGCCCGTGTCGCCTCGGGGATCTGCTTGGGGTTCGGGGCGCCGTGGCCCTGGCGGGCGGTGAGCAGGCCCTTGCCGATGCCGCCGGGCTTGCGGTACGTCGTCAGGGAGTTGTCGAGCGACTGCATGACGAGGCCGATGATGGTCCGCTCCGACCAGCGGCGGTTGGACAGGGACCGCAGCGTCTGGACGGGGTGGCGGGCGACGTTGCCGAACCAGGCGGCGACGCGGTTCTTCGCGTACGGGACCTGGAGGATCGACAGGGAGCCCATCGCGTTGGAGCCCTTGCCGTAGCGGACGGGCTCGATGTGGGTGTTCTCGTCGGGGTGGATCGACGACGTGATGGCGACGCCCCGCGTGAAGTCGACCCGGGGCGCGCCGTGCCGCCTGCGGTAGCGGCGGTCGGTGGTCAGGGCGCCGACGAGGGCCTCGGAGTTGGTGCGGGTCAGCTCCCCGAGCCGGTCGGAGAGGCGGGGCAGCAGCCCCTGGTCCTTCATGCGGTGGAGGAGGGTCTGCGTGCCGTACGTGCCGGCCGCGACGACGACGTACCGGGCGCGGTAGGTTCGCGGGACGCCCTTCCTGCGGCGGTCGGTGGGGACGGTGCGCACGAGGTGGCCGCCGTCGCCGTCCTCGGTCACGGCCGTGACGGTGGTCATCGGGTGGATGACGGCGCCGGCCTTCTCCGCGAGGTACAGGTAGTTCTCCGTGAGGCTGTTCTTCGCGCCGTGCCGGCAGCCCGTCATGCACCCGCCGCACTCGGTGCAGGCGCGGCGGGCGGGGCCGGCGCCGCCGAAGTACGGGTCGGGGGCCCGGTCGCCGGGGGCGGCCCTGGTGGTGCCGTCCGCGTCCCGGCCGTCGCCGAAGAAGACCCCGACGGGCGCCAGGTGGAAGGTGTCGCCGACGCCCATGGCCCGCGCGGCCGCCTGGAGGTGGACGTCGGAGGGGGTCGTGGTCGGGTTGAGGCGGACGCCGAGCATGCGCTTGGCCTGGTCGTAGTACGGGGCGAGTTCGTCCTGCCAGTCGGTGATGGACGCCCACTGCCCGTCCTGGAAGAACGCGGGCGGCGGTACGTAGAGGGTGTTGGCGTAGTTGAGGGAGCCGCCGCCGACGCCGGCGCCCGCGAGGACCATGACGTTGCCGAGGAGGTGGACGCGCTGGAGGCCGTACAGGCCGAGCGCGGGGGCCCACAGGTAGTTGCGCAGGTCCCAGGAGGTCTTCGGCAGGGTGGCCGGGGTGAAGCGGCGGCCGGCCTCCAGGACGCCGACGCGGTAGCCCTTCTCGGTGAGGCGGAGCGCCGCGACGGAGCCGCCGAACCCGGAGCCCACGACGACGACGTCGTAGTCGTACGCGGTGTCGTCGAGGGCGTTCCGTGCGGTTTCCGGCTGGCTCTGGGCAGGGGGGACCTCGGACATGGCTCTCCTCGTACCGAAGGGGGTGGGCGGGCGGCGCGCGCCCGCCCGTCGTCAGCGCAGGCGCAGGGCCTTCATCAGCCGCAGGCTGCGGCTCATGAACGCCGCGTACTTCTCGTCGTCCATTCCGAAGGAGGGGGCGAGCGGCATCACGCGCTGCTGGGCGACCGTCTGGGCCTCCGTGTACTTGAGGATGCCCTCCGAGCCGTGCCGGCGGCCCAGGCCCGAGTCCTTCATGCCGCCCATGGGCGCCTGGACGCTGCCGTACGCGGCCCCGTACCCCTCGTTGACGTTCACGGTGCCGGCGCGCAGCCGGGCGGCGACGGCGAGGCCGCGGCGGCCGTCCTTCGTCCAGACGCTGGCGTTGAGGCCGTATGCGGTGGCGTTGGCACGCTCGATCGCCTCGTCCTCGTCGGTGAAGCGGTACACGGAGACGACCGGGCCGAAGGTCTCCTCGGCGCACACCGCCATCGACGCGTCGACGCCTTCGAGAACGGTCGGCTCGTAGAAGAGGGGGCCGATGTCGGGGCGGGGCACGCCGCCCGCGAGGACCCGGGCGCCCTTGGCCACGGCCTCCTCGACGTGCCGGGTGACGGTCTCCAACTGCCGCTCGCCGACGAGGGAGCCCATGTCGGCGCCGTACGCGAGGGACGTGCCGAGCCGCATCGCCCTGGTGCGGGCGACGAACCGCTCCAGGAACGCGTCCGCGACGGACTCGTGGACGTACAGCCGCTCGATGGAGATGCACAGCTGACCGGCGGAGGAGAAGCAGGCGCGGACGGCGCCGGCGGCGGCCTTCTCGACGTCGGCGTCGCGCAGGACCAGCATCGGGTTCTTGCCGCCGAGTTCGAGGGAGACGCCGACGAGCCGGGCCGCCGCGCCCCGGGCGACCTCGCGGCCGGTGCGGGTGGAGCCGGTGAACGACACGTAGTCGGCGTGCTTGACGACCTCGGGGCCGACGACCGGGCCGTCGCCGAGGACGACCTGGAACACCTCGGCGGGCAGCCCCGCCTCGACGAGCAGGTCGCGCGCCCACAGGGCGGTCAGCGCGGTCTCCGTGTCGGGCTTCATGACGACGGCGTTGCCGGCGGCGAACGCGGGCAGCGCGTCGCCGACGGACAGCTCCAGCGGGTAGTTCCACGGCGCGATCTGGCCGACGACGCCGCGCGGTTGGCGCAGCTCGGTCACCTTGGTGAGGACCGGCACGGCGCCGGTGCGCCGCTTCGGGTTCAGGTACGAGGCGGCGCGCACGCCGTAGTGGCGGGCCGCGATCGAGACGGCCTGGACCTCCTCGTGGGCGTGCAGGCGCGCCTTGCCGGTCTCCAACTGGACGAGGTCGAGGACCTCCGCCTGGCGCTCCAGGAGCAGGTCGTGGAAGCGGAGCAGGACGGCGGCGCGGCGGCGGACGGGTACGGCCGCCCAGGCGGTCTGGGCGGCGCGGGCGCGGGCGAACGCCTCCGCCACGTCCTCGGGGGTGGACTCGGGCAGTTCGGCCAGCCGCTCCCCGGTGAACGGGGTGTGGTTGGCGGTCCGTCCGGAGCCGACGACGCCGCGGGTGAGCCGGACGACCACCTCGGGCGTCACCACGTCGGCGGCGGTGCGCGCGCCGGCGGGCGCGGGGGCCACGGGGTTCGCGGGCCCGGGGGCGGGTGCCCCCGGCGACGGGGTGGCCGGCGTGGACGCGGAGGGGGAGGGGGAGCCGGTGGCGTGGGCGGGGGCCTGCGTGTCCGTCATGGGGGCGAGGGTATGCGGATGCGGGCCCTTTGGGTACCCGGCGGTAACAGCTTTTCACCGTGCGCCCACATCACGCCAGCGTTCACTGGCAAATAAGCCCTGATCAGCGCATTGTCAGCAGCAGGGCGACGCCGAGGCCGACCGCGGCGGCGATGGCGGCGACGAGGGCGACGACGAGGGGCGCGGCGGCGGGGCCGGGAGCGGGGCCCCGACGCGGGGGGGTTGCGCCGAGTGCCGCGGCGGGGGGGGGGCGGGTGGCGGGGGGGGGGGGGGGGGGGGGGGGGGGCGCGGGGGGGGGGGGGGGGTGGGGGGGGGGGGGGGGGGGGGGGGGGGGGGGGGGCGGGGGGGGGTGGCCGGGGGGGGGGGGGGGGGGCCCTTCGGCGGGTGGAGGGA
>NZ_JAWCTQ010000016.1:0-134874 GCF_032423885.1 Streptomyces tamarix
TACACTGTATGGACGAGTGTGGATACACTAGTGTCAAGATATGTAGGGTATTACTCAATATTTACTAATCGGACATTCTCTCAATGGTACTCATCACAGAAGAAACATTGGGAATTGCACAAAGATGACCCTACTGATATTGATATTTTGGTAGGAAACTTGGAGACAATGTATGAGAGTGGAATGCCTCTCAAAGATTGTAACTTAATTGACCACTATGTAACTGACATGTTTATGCAACGTTATTAAAATCAGGAAAGAGGAAAGCAACATGACACTAAATATTGTAAGGTTAAGTGCAGGGCAATGGAAGACAATGGAGCTTTCGGAAAAGGACTACAAAAAGACTCCCAAGCAATTCAGGTTTAGCCGAGTTGATGGTTATTTCGACCATGTAGACAAAGATTTAGAGAATAGCTTTATGAATAATGAAGGGTATGTGTTCTCTCGTACCCTAAGTGTGGAGGAATTAAAGTCTGGGTATCTTCATGCTCACATTCAATTTTATCAGCTGAGGGTCAATGAAGCCAATTCAGATAAGCAGTACTTCGAAGAGTTATTAGAGAAGTTAGAATAAAGGGTTGACAAGCCCGTACATAAGTGATACAATAAGTACATACATTAGGAAAGAGGAAATAACATGACTACATTAGTACAATTCGACCAAGTAAAGACAAACAACCTGATTCAGGTTAATCGTCTTAAGGGCACATCATACGCTGTAATGGACTTTGAATACGGGGATGACTTCCACATCACAAACTTTAGTATTGTCATCTACTCTAAGAATGGTAAGGTGCTAAAGCGGTTTAATGAATGGGCTTTAGATGGTAGGCAGAGCAAAGCTGCACAAGAGACTACACTTCATAAGACAGGCAAATGGTTAACTCCAAACAGCAAAGGTTACACAGAAGTACTATTCAAGTTCAATAACTTTATCTTAGAAAATGGTATTGGAACCCGCATCCCCTTAATGGGTTGGGGTGTTAGCCGAGATGTTACCTCATATGCTACTGTAATGGCAAACTTTATGTATTCTAAAGCACCATTAAAGGAATCTGATGTTATGAAAATCCCTCTATATGACTTACAAGAAATGCTAAGTAGTGATTTATATGTAACTCCTTTGAGCCTAGAGGTAGCATGTGGATTCTTCAATCTGGAATATCCAGGAGAGCATGTAGGAGCTACTGATGTAGAAGCAATTAGCAAGGTCTACTGGCGACTACAAGAGTTCCTTATTAGCACAGGTCGGACACAGAAGTATGACCTGTACCAATTTTCTGACGAAGAATAATTAGTTTCGTTCCACACTGGGACATTTTGGTACAATAAATTACAAATGCCTTTATATAGGCGTTCTGTAAAATAGGTAAAATGGTTGCTAGGAGGTATACCAATTATGAAACACATGCAAGATACGCCTTTATGGGTGACAACAATTAAATACTGGATTCCAGTGTTGGCAGTCTTCTTAGGAGTTGCTGTCTTTATGACCCTTACAACTCATGGAGATACTGTGAAGCACTCAAAGACTACTAATGTACAGAACATTAAACTTGCTAGTAGCTCTTCAAGTTCAGATAAGCAAGAGTTGCCTCCTTTGGAGACTTCGGTAGAGAACTACATTCGTACTTTCTCTTCAGGGGATGTACGTGCCCTTCGGTACACGTATACAGCAAATGGTAACTCTTTGAACATTACATATACAGATGCTTTGACTACGATTGACCCTGAGGAGCGCCTAAACATTATTGGTAACTTCTTTACTTCTCTAAAGGGACATCCCCACGGAACAGAGATTAAGCTCACTGTATATGTAGATGGTACGGATTCGCCAGTAGCATATATGGACTTTAACAAATATGAAGATTATGTCACAGGACAGAAAGTAGGTTGGTAATGGAAATTAAGAGTCGTTATGTAGATGTACATGTTAAGACACTTAAGAAAGCTAAGAAGTTATCGAAACACTTAGGTAAATCTGGATTCTTCAGGATTAAAGATGAATATTTAGAAGATGTTGATTACAGTGTTCCACACTATTTCAGTGTATGGCGAGATGGAGATGTATTTCTTATGATTGCCCATAGGGATGATGAACCTTCTCTAAAGTACAAGCAAGCGCTAAAGTTGCACAGAGATAGCTTAAATGATATTATGCATGTGGAGGAATAAAGCAATGAAAAGTAATTACGTTGATGTACGTATCAAGACACGTGAAAAAGCAGATAAGTTATTAAAGCACCTAGAAAGTGTTGGCTTTAAGACAGAAGTGGAAGACTATGAATTAGAGGAAGCTTTTGAAGAGAGTAAGAATGTATACCTGACTATCTGGTCAAAAGATGGTACCAGTGATGTCACTATTGAACTGAATCATATTAACGAGGAGCCAACTATGAAATATAGACAAGCACGTAGTTTAATTACTGTTCCAGATGCATTCTGTTATGGGGATGATTAAAATGACAAAGAATGAAGCGAAGTATAAAGCACGAATGTTATCATATAGTGACGAAGACGGATTTGAAACGGTTTATCTATCAGACGTTCTGAAAATTATTGATGAAATACAAGAAAATGTGGAGACAGATGATGACAAAGAATGAAGCTACTATTGCACAAATCAATGATTCATTAAAACGTGCAGGTAATGAGAGTTACGTTGAAATTGAAGATGGTTATATCAATATTGTGGACTACTATGGAGATAGGCATGGTGTTTCTGGTAGCCTATTCAAGACCATGATGCAGTTCTTTGGCTATAAGACTACCAAGGAGCTCTTAGAAGCAGATACAAATATACGTGATGCAATTGTACTATCAAGAAAGGTATTGTAAAGTACTATGGATGAAGAAGAAATCAATAAGCAGTTAGATACACTACAAGAGGGTCAACTAAAGGTATTAGACAGTATGAGCCGTGAGGAACTTGTAAAAGCTCTCCTAGATATGCAACGTGAAAACACTAAGATGGTCATTCAATACACGGAAGAGATTCATACACTCTTAGGATTATTAGGCAAAAAATAGGATAGGATACAGGATAGGATAGGTCGGCAAATATTTGACTTAGGATGCACTTTGTTTTTAGATAGGTTTCTACTGGAAATAGGTTAGGTTACATAGTAGCTTTCTGGGTTCTGGTTAGGACATCCCCGACTGTAGATACTGATACATCCCTTTGGGATAACAATATAATAATAAGATAAAAGTAAACCCACGATAACTAGGTATATGCTAGGAAGCATATTATAGTAGCTGTCTGGGTTTTTAGTTTGCTCTTAATGCAGATACACTAAGGATAGATACAAAGCCTTATAGGAGCTTCTAGGGCTATATAGGACAATAGGATACATAGTAGCTTTCTGGGTTCGCTTCGGGGATGAGCCAAGTCCACAATAAAAGCTACCACATAGGATAAGACAGTTCCTACATAGTAGCTATTCAGGTTCAGATGTATTCAATTAGGGGATGCTAAGTATTGCATAGTAGCTATTCAGGTTTACATAGTAGCTTTCTGGGTATAGTAGCTCTCCATAGTAGCTTTCTGGGTTCGCTTCGGGGAAATGAGGACAAGCCCAAAGGGCTATGCCCCTCCTGCTTATCCCTGGATTGCCGCCAAGATTCGTTCATACATATAAATGTATTCGGGGATGTTGTAGCTTTCGTATGAGTCAGCTCCGGCTTCCTTAATAAACTTAGCGAACATGTTAAGTTCACTGATTCCGATTTCATCAATTTCAGTATCTGTTTTAAACCATGCTACAACTGTAATTGATTCAGGACTTAAAATGTCGCTTGCTTCCCATCCTAGCTGCTCCGCTACGGTTACACCCTTGACAGATTGGATAGCCTTTGAGATGGTTGCTTCCATCCCGTCAGTGCTTAGTACCTTGTTTGTGAGTGTTGCTTGTTCGTTGCCTAGTTCCTTAATTGTAGTCATCTTTGTGACCTCCTCTAATTGATACATTCATTGTACCATGTGCAAAAATAAAATGCAAGCACTTTATAAAACTTTTTTTGCTTCCTTTATATACGCATGTACGCACGCACACGTATAGCACACATTTTAATTATTGTCAATAGGTTTTATATAATCTTTATATTTGATTTAGTTGTTGACATTCTAAAAATAGCGTGGTACAATTGTCTTATCGATTAGGAAGGGAGCACAAGCAGTCGAAAAAGAATTTTAAAAAAGCTGTTGACAACTAAAAACAACAATGGTAAAATTGTATCATACCAATAAGGAAAGAGGAAAAAACATGACCGATTCAAAATATAGCACATTCAAGAGTTTCACAAGCAGAAGCAAAATGAAAGATAATTATTTCTATGATTTCGATGGTACTAATTTATCACGTGAAGAGATTGTTAAAAAAGTCGTTCGATTCACTCCCACTTATGACGGGGATGGAAATGTTAATTTAACGGGTATCGCATTCTCAGTCATAGCAACTTCACATGGTATATATGGAGTTAACGGGGCAATTGTGAAAGCAGTTAACAAGAATGATTTAAGCGCTGTTGCAGTGTTCGCAATTCTGAAGCGTAACACAACGCTGCTAGAATTTGTATAGCATAAGGGGATTTCATCCCCGTACATAGCCCCTAGAGGGCAATAAATGAAAGAGGGTATATAGAATGAGAAGTATAAAAGGTGATAACATGAAAATGTGGAAGGCTTACAGGGTTTACATTAACGGGCGCTTGATGGTTGAAGGATTAGCACCAACCACATTACAAGATGGAACTAACACAAGATTCCAACGATTAAGTGGGATTATCAAAGCACCTAACATATATGGTACGCTATCACACGTAAGCAAGGAAAACAGCAAGTTATCATTATACATGGTACAATAGTATAAGGGGATTTCATCCCCGTACATAGCCCCTAGGGGCAATTAAAATGAAAGAGGTATGATATATGTATGATTTGATTGATTTGAACAATAACAAACGGGTGGCAACCTATGCGAACATTGAGGAAGCACAAACATTTCGGGGGCTAGTTGCCTTTGAGTGGTCGGAGAAGTACCACACCACAGAGAAGCAAGCACTTAATAGATTGAAGCTAGTACCAACTGGATATGAAGAGATTGGGGGCGCTTATGAATTCGATTGATAATCTGATAGCCTTGCTTTATTCTCTAGGTGTAACGGATGTTAACGATGAAAGCATTGCACTACTTACACATGAAAACTTTTATGATGAAGCACAAGAACGAACTTTCTTCAATAACAGTGTTATGCAAACCATCAATACACTTACAGGGCTGCAACTTGATTCGATTGTGATTGAGGACAACTTTATAACCATTGTATTCAAGGATGGAAAAGTTATGCATAAGAATGTGGAGAACTTGAGGAGTAAAAAGTCAAAAGAATTTTAAAAAAGTTGTTGACAACTAAAAACAACAATGATACAATTGTATCAAGGTTAAAGGAGGAGCACAAATGAAAGTATTAAAACGGTTGTTCTGGTTGGTTGTGATTGGCTTACTGATTGTATGGTTTAGAGATTGGGCAATGATACACCCGATTCGGGCGGTTAGCCTTGTAGTGATTGGATTCATAGCAACCCAAACATTTGGAAAAAAGTTTTATAAAAGTTGTTGACAACGATTTGAAAGCGTGGTACAATTGTATCATACCAATAAGGAAAGAGGAAAAAACATGAGTGTAACAAAAAGTAAGTATAGTGTATCAAAGGCAACCAAGGGTAACAAAGTTTACTACCTATCATCAAGAGATGAAGCAAATGGAACGGATATTCGATTAGATATGAAAGGGTATACAGTGGAAGCACTTTAATCTAAGGGCTATAAAGCCCGTACATAGCCCCTAGGGGCAATAAAAAATGAAAGAGGTATATAGGATTATGGCATATTTACAAGTGATGGGAACATTTAAACAACGTGGGGATGAAAGTGTTAAGAACATCCCCAGTATTGCAGAATTTGCACAAAACCATTTTTTGACTAGTATCATTAGGGTTGGAAGTGCTGGAACTGATTGGATTAGTGTTGTGACTTACACTGATAAAGACAATAACACCCGTCAGCAAATGGTAAAGCATGGAACATATGAACTTATGGACTTTACAAGCGATTGGGATTACAACGCTTACAAGAATATGGATAATCAAGTAAGACAATATTTGGGCGCTTATTCAAACGCTTATAAAGTTGGTTCTGGATTCGATAATTACAAGGATTAACACAAGGGGATTTCATCCCCGTACATAGCCCCTAGAGGGCAATAAATGAAAGAGGTGTATAGAATGAAAGTAATGGTTACTAATACATATCATGAGACAAGTGAAATAATTGAGGCGGATTCCATAGCGGAAGCAAAAGCAAGCACTGAAGCGGGGTTACAAGTAACAGCGGATAACCTAGCACCTAATGAGATTGAACCTGATTGGAGGGAGTACTATACAAGCTATGAAGGGGCTTTACAAGCAACCTATGAGAGTATACTTTCACAATTAAAAAGTGAATTTGTTTATAAAGTTGTTGACACTACAAACGATTAGTGTTACAATTAACTTATCAAATAAAGAAAGAGGAAACAACATGAAAATCGATTACATTTATAACCTTTACACACAAAAGGTAAAGCAGTATCTAGATGAGGGGATGACCCTTGCACGTAGTAACGTTTCAATTGGTGGATTGGAAGCACATACCAAGCTAACGGATGGTAAAGCGTTTTATTCTGTACGGATTGAGAATGAATATTTGAACTCAATTACTAGCAATGAGTTTGGAGAGTTTAACAACCGTATCACACTTAAGGTTATCAGATTCACATCCCCTAGTGAAGACTTTGAAGACAACGGGGAAGTATTAGACACGCAAGACTTTTACTACCTAGGCAACCTATTGTATACCACTATGGAAGCCCTACAGCTTAATAAGCAGATTCGGGCAAAACGTATGGAGAGATACGAGGCACAAACAGGGGCAATATATGCCACTACCTTCACAACTGGAGCACTTGATTTGCGTGGATTCAAACGAGGAGAGAATACCATTAAAACATGGATTACTAACACGGGATTGAAGCGCCGTAAAGTCTCAAATTCAAACACAAGAAAAAGTATGACCATCTAACATAAGGGCTATAAAGCCCGTACATAGCCCCTAGGGGCAATTAAAATGAAAGAGGACTAATACAATGACCACAGCAGAAAACACCATCAAGGCGCTTATACAAGCCCTAGACAAGCACACAACGAACTACAACCTAACAGAGGACACTGAAGGTATTTACACGCTTGAGGCTACCTATTCAGAACGGGGCTATTCAGTTGGGACTTTGAAGTTTAAGCTAGAGGATTCTAGAATTATAGAGTTAGATGACGATGAGGAGCCCACCGGATACACGTATAACGTTGATGGATTCGTAGCTTACATATTCAGCTAAAGGAGCATAAGACAATGAGTAAGACAATTACAGTACCATTAACCATGATGGAACAACTAGCACACATGATAACGAAGCCCCTACAATTCGGGGATGATATGACTATTAAGCCCCTTGATGGTGGATTCATTATCATTGATACATACGGGGGATATGAGACCACTGTTAAGCAGTTTGAAGGGGCTTATAGGGTTAGTAATAATGATAGCGCCGGCGCTTATGAATGGAGTAGTGAGGGATTCATTCAAGTGTATCAGGAGGAGGGAGACAACTTCTACAATTTCATTTTCACACTGTAACATAACTGTAATGTCACTGTAGTTTATAGGTGCTATAATAGAATTATCAAATGAAAGAGGTACGAAAGAATGAACACATTAGTTGAAGCAACAAAGAGAGCACTAGATGGAGAAGCCTACGACCTAGCAAGCACAAAGAAGTTTGTTGATAAGGTAGATAGTGATATGTATGTGGATGATATGACACTACCAGAGTTTAACTACTTCACACGGCTTATCGATACTAAAGAAGTGTACACTGTAGCACAGTATAAGTATATTGTTGATAAGGCTATCACGCTAGCAACATTGTAACATAACTGTAACTTGACAAATTGCAACGGAAGTGATACGCTCCCCCGTTGTTTTTGGCTATACCTGGGGGTGTCTGTCCCTGGCGCACCTACTCCCTATCCAGGGACATTTTACACAGCAAAATCTGGAGCAAAATAAATACACATCTTGGAAATGGAACTACCCTACTCTACCTACCCCTACCCCGTTGTTTATAAATGACTAAAAAATGCCCATACAAAAATATGAGCAAACTACCTAAAATATTACATAAAAATTTTTATAATAAAGCCCTTAGGTCATTAAACGCCTAGGGGCTTTTCATTTTCTTGATAGTATATTTAATTCCCCATCAATATAAATATAACCAAGATTGCGAGGGTTAGGTGATAAGAAAATGTTTAGAGTTTCATGCTCTAGAGTAATTAACCCTATTGGAGTATCTTTCTTAACCTGACCGCCTGATATGGAACTATCACCCCAATGCCAATATAACATACCATCATCTGCTTCGATGAAATCACCATAGTCCTTTACGGGCTTATAGCTAATCTCTTGTGGTTCATCTGTAACAGTCTGTAACTTTTCACCTCCTATGAAGAGGTCTAACTGTTTACCTACTTTATACACCATTGTTATTAGCCTACCTTTTCAATACTCCACGCAGGGTTGTCCCACATCTTAATTTCTTCAAGTGGTGCTGTGAAAGCCCCAGATTTGAAGTTAGTCCAGTCTGGTGTGCCTGAATCATTTATCTTCATGTAAACGGTATCATTAGCTAAGTCAACTCGCCATAGTCGATACAGGGGCTCTTTAACCTTAAACTCAACAGAATCATCTCCACCTAAGTAGCGTAGGAGTGCACTAGCGAATTCTTTAGATAAACGGATAGCTAGAGGTGAAAAGTATCCGTCTGAATTGAGAGCTAAATAATCAATTGGGAACGACTTGCTTTTTAATTCCTTAATTAAACTTAACTGTTCTTCTGTTACATAATATGTTTTCATTTTTCCTGCTCCTGTTTGTTGTAACATGAACGCATCATACTCCACTAAATAGTCTTTCTTATTCAGGTAGTCACAGGTGTAGTCAGACCAAAAGGAAATACACTCATCATCATTTATATTTAGACCAAGGTGCCTACCATCCATAGTTATAAACTTTCCTTCATCGTATTCATCAGCTTTACCAGAAGCCCAATGATATCCTTGGTTAAACCAAATATTTAACACTGACTTCCACTGTTCTAAAGTTGTGACATGTACAATTAATTTCATGGTATTTAAACCTCCTCAATTTCCCAATCAGGCGTTGCCCACTTTTTGATTTCATTAAGAGGCAACTCCATAGCAGCTAGTTGGTTTTTAGTGGCTGGTGATGTCACACCATAATTATTTGTAAAGTAGACCTTGCATCCCCAACCATCAACCCCAACTAGGTGATAAAGCTTCTCTTTTACCTTAAAGATAACAGAATCATCCCCACCAAGGTAACGTAAAAGTGCTTTATCTTTATCTTCATTCAGTTTATTAACAAAATTAGTAAGCTTATTAGCGTTATATAGAATTGAGTCGAATGGGTAATCTTTTTGGTAAATTCTATCAATCAGGTCAAACTGTTCTTGTGTTACATAGTATACTTCCATTACTATTCTCCTTATTATTCTGGTGCATCAGTATAGCTATAGATAAACCTTAAACTATCTGGATTATCTAATTCTGATATGAGGTTCTTATAAGTACCATGGTCATAATACATAAAGGCAAAAGACCTTTCATCTAACAGCTCTACTGTCTTATAGTCACTAATAGGTTCATAGCCTACTTTAATTGAAGTTGTGCCTAAAATATAGGGTTTCATCTCTGAGAAATCACTAGGTGTACTTGATTTAGCATAGATAACTCTAAATATGTCTGAAACAGATTCTTTGTTTTCCATGTCCTTAAGTAGTATATCTGACAGTAGTTTAATAACTGAATCCCTACTTTGCTTTAAGGCAATAATCGGATACATTGAGGATAGTTGCGGTAAGCCGATACTTACTGTTAAAGAAACTCCTAATCTCTTTTCTATGTTATCTACAGCTTGTTTTGCAAAGTAATTCGCTGTCTTTTTAGCTGATTCTCCGTAGATTGAGCGCCCTTCTAAATTATATGTCATTATCTTTATCCTTTCCTACTAAACAATCTTCGTAGTTTTGAACGAGCTGTATTCTTTACTTGTGAATGAGTTAAGCCTTGGGTTTGTGAGTAAAAATTATACTTATTCTTTTCTTCTTCTTGAATGTACCCTGAATCTGTTTTACGACCATCGATGTATGATACTAAAGTTTGCATTTCGGACACATATTCCCCATCTCGATAGTCATATTTAGAGTAGGTAGAGTTCACTAGATGAATAGTAAGCCCTTCTGCATGAATAGAAAACTTGTAACCATTTGCTGTTTCGAAACCAATAAAAGCTTTATACCCATAACCAATCCATAAGTGTACCGAGGTGATATGAGGTATTGTAAGTGTGGCTTTAGAAGACTCATCGTAGTTTGTTAGTTTAGTGTGCTGACCTTTATCATTTAACAGACCAAAATCCATGATAGAATCTCTATAATTATTCTGTTCATTGATAAATTCTTTAATAGTGCCATCTATTTTTAACTCTAAAACATTATAGGTCATACCTATCTATCCTTTCTGATGTTTCATGTTGTTCTGACTCTGGAATGGCGATACCCGCCATCATAGAGATAACAAGGCTATAATCACGTAAATAATCTGTGGTATGACCTAAGTATTTCTTTTGTAGCTTCTCTTTTTTATACTGAGGTAATGATGAATATTTACCAGTCATTTTAGTATAATTAGCAGCATCCTTATAGTTAGTATTAGCCCAATATGGAATCCCGTAGTACTCTGTATACATATTACCAGAATTTAGCTTCCTAGTCAAGTAGTTACTACGATAAAATTTACGATATAATAGCCAATTTTCTTTGTAGTCCGGTGACTTAAAGTAGGGTCTATCACCCTCGAACAACCTTTCTAGAAATACGCCGATGGGCACTATCGGAGATACAATCCAGTAAAAAGCTCTACCCATATATTTTAGAGGTTTAACCGTGTCGATTGCATATGAATAATAGTACTTTTGAGAGTCTTTTACGAGATACATTGTGATTGATGTGATGCCTCTACTACCATGATACGTAGCTATTTTAGTAACATTATCCTGTTTTTCATATTCTTTCATGGATTTATATTTAGCCATTGATACTCCTTTCTGCGTGTCATAGATTAATCGTAAGAGTTCCGCTTGTGCTTTTATTCACCATTATTAATCAAAGTAATCATCAGGAACAAATCCCTCAGATAGTTTGCTAACTTTTTGTTTTTGTCCTAAAGGCATAGGGATTGAGTAACCTCTAGTGCTAAATGTATACTCCATCCACTCCCAATGTTCCATAGCTTCTAAGACATCATATTTATCCTTGTAACCATATGCCTTCATAATAGCACGCCAGCGCTTGTTATGACTCCGCTCTAGGATTAAGTTCTTCCAATACTCTTCTCCTTGGTCATACTCATCTAAGCGTTCTATATCCCATTTCCTAACTTGCTTAAAGGCATGTCGCTTCTTCATCTTTCGCTCTGGAAATGGGCTTCCTAATTGACCATCTGTATACTTCATAAACATCTCCTATTCTAAATGTAGTGTTGCAATATGCTCACCAGAGCTAGACTTTGAGAACTTAACATCATAGCCTAATGCTGATAACTCAGCCCTATGCCTAAAGATAAAATTATAAAAATCAAGGAATACTGGACTATATTCACCAACGTCAAATGTCTTAAAGCCTAATTCCTGTGATGATTCTATGCTAGTCGCTAGTTCTTTTTCAATCTCATCGTCTGTTCGGTTAACTGACTTTTTTAATGGTTTAATGTACTTCATGTGTCATATCTCCTACTAGGGATTCAGAATCCTCTAGACTGTCGATAAAATTCTGAGAATTTTGAATCGTAACAGATGTATCATAAGGGTCAATCATGTCAATATCGTTCTTAATCTTACGAATCATTCTCTTAGCAGTCTTAATATCATCTGCTACTTTATTAAGGCGAATATCCTCTTTATAATCAGCCCATTCATACTCACTCTTAAACCCTTGAAGCTCATAGTTGAAGTTTTTAGCATGCATTGGTTTTGTCTTTCTATAATGGAAGGAGATATTACCCCCTATAATATCTGTTGCAGATACTGTTATAACTGTCTTGCCTACCTTTACAACTTTACCTGTATGGTAACTCTCAGTATAACCTGAAATATAGCTAAGAGTATATTTAACGATGAATATACTATCGCCCTCTTTGAATGTTGAATTATCTAGTTTAAACGTCATAAGAATCCTCCTTAACGATTCTTTATATAGATTACTAAGCTATATGGTGCTTTTTTAATTTGCTCTTTGATATCTTCTTCTGAGATAGCTTTCATCTCTTTTTGATTGATGTAGGGTGCTAATTCACTAACCTCATCCCTAGTATAATAGTCAAATGAAGTGTCATAATTATCTTCTAACCAGTCATAAATACCAAGATATTCGTGTATACCACTATACTTTCCAAGTGTTAGCTGTGGTCTATCCTTAACAAAGAAAGCATATTTAGTACCATCTGATATATCTTCTGAGTGGTCTACCCTGTCTCTGGGAACCATTGTTGCAGTGATGTTGTATCCATCAGACCTATCAGAACGATTTATGATAATTTTTTCAACGTCATTAAGATACTTTTTATTTAGAATCGTTTCTGATTTTTCTAGATACTTTTTAGGTACAGTTGGCTTATTTAGTGCATCATAACCAGGTACAGAGAAATAACCTGTAACAACAGTAGGGTTATCGTCTAAAATCATCACAGGATTCTCTGGAGTTCCCTTAGGATAAGTTTCGTACTCACTATGGACAGGATGTCCTAAAACTGTTTCAAACGAGTAAGGGTCAACTGAGTAGTTATCAGGGAAATCTCTACCATTTTTATAATCGGATACATTATTAACCACACCTGTTAGCGCATTGTAGGTAATCCATCTACGTTTACCTAAATCATTATTATAAAAATATTTTGTCATAGACCTTCTTCTTTCATAAATTCCTCTACGTTTACTTGAGAATTGTTGCCATTACTTGCATAGGTAACTTTCTCAGCATATTTAACGAGTAGCCTTTTAACATTATCCCTATCATAATAATTACCCACAGGAATTGTACGTGCTGGTAACTTGCTGACTTTACCATTGACCACCCTATATCCGTTTAATTCCATTACTGGATAAATACCTAAATTTGTCATAGCTCACCTTTCTTATATTCTGACAACATTTTAAATTCTCGATATGCAACTAAGAATGAAATACTGCTTAGTATAAACAAGGAAAATATAATTATTCCTCCAGTACTAAACAATAGGTAGAACATTAATAGGAAGAACATAATTGAGTAGTAGAAATAGATTTTTGCATACTGAGACCAAGCTAAGAATACCTTATAATGTCGTTTGTCTATTTCTGACTGATTTGATTCATTTATATATTCTAATTTTGTCAGATACTTATGAAGGGAGTATCTATAAAACCACCATTTAACAATGGAACCTATTAGCATTCCAGAGAAAAACCCCATAACCGCTGAAATTAGCATAGATATAATTAATTTCATACTATTCCACTTCCTTATAATTATTCGCATAAAATTTTAGAGCATTTAAAATTTCAGCATCTGGTAAAATTCCCGAGTAAGTATCATAGTATCTATTAAGGTAAATTGTTAGAATGGGAGTGTTTTCTACTTGAATTAGTGTGGCGAGTGTAGCTGACCCTGTTAGGTAAACAAGTTGCCTCTTTACCTTTGTAACAAGCTCTAAACGGTCAATATCTTGTTCTGATTCAATTTGTCTCATTAGATTTCTCCTTATACTTTAGCGCAATTTTGTCTAATAATTCGTAAGTAAACTTGATATCTTCAGGAAGTCCTTCGTAATCCTTAATGTCATCCAAGGTTGTCATTCCTTTGTATTCATTAAGATACCCTTCCTCGCCATTGGGTAAAGTCCATAATTCAATCACAAACCCATTATTCAGATACCAAAGGTCTCTAAAACGACTATCATTTTCAAACTTTTCCTCAAGACCATCTAATGACTTAGCTCTTAGTACTTTCATATTAATCCATGTTGAGTCACCCTCACCGAGCACGATATATTTCGCTTTGTTACGAGTTTCTGCAAATACAACCTGGATTTCACTATCAGTTCCAAAATAATCACTAGGGAATTCTACAGTCCATGCTTTTTTACTTTTCATACATGTCACCCTTTCAGTATATAATTATCTGATAATGAACATTCAAAAACGTATTCGTTTTCTTCTACAATACTGCTTACAATGCCATTATCCAATAAAAATGTTAAGTAATCATTGTAGTGAACTCCAGACTTCTTATAGACTAATACTTCTGGGATATCATCTCTTCCTTTATACCCTTTGGCTAAGATATGTTTAATATTAAGGAGAGATATTGTACCATTACATACTGACAGAAAAATATACAATGTCCCATTAATAGCTCTATAGTTGAACTTATAATACTCATGTTTTCCATTCAGAGTAATCGCAACATCGTCACCAGACTTTAAAACATCCAACTCTTCTTGTTGTTCTAAATAACCCTTCATATACTTATCATTGTTAGGGTATCTACGTTTAGTTTTATTGGCTGAATCTGCATATCCTAAATTCTCATAGTCTAACATTAATAGTTCTCCTTTACTTGATAGGTATATCATATCACATACAAAATAAAAAAGCAACCCTTAAGGGCTACTTATTTATCTTCAAATAATAATCATTACCTACTCTCAGCACTTTCTTGCCTTGTATTTCTTGTTCATGGTTTGTTCCATTAATAGAAACGACTTTTTCACCAAAAGCATACGTTTTATATCTAACCCAATATGTGTAGGGCTCATCAGGTACTTTTTCAAACCTAGTTACTTGCTTACCAAATATTACGGTTCCAAACACGAAAATAACCAAAGTTTGTATAAAAGCAATAATAACTAAATCTCCTAAATAGCTAAAACTTCTACTAATA
Organism: Streptomyces tamarix; assembly: GCF_032423885.1. NCBI lineage: Bacteria > Bacillati > Actinomycetota > Actinomycetes > Kitasatosporales > Streptomycetaceae > Streptomyces > Streptomyces tamarix. Next base: position 15,157 of record NZ_JAWCTQ010000016.1, read on the forward strand.
GGCGTTCTATCTCTGTTAATTTCATTTTCTCGCTCAGCTTTTACAGCAACAAAAATCATTATAATACTAGTTACAATTAAAACAGTCCATGTAATCATATTAAATATCCTCGTCAAAGAGCTTTGAGATAATCTGACCTACGTAATCATTAAGGTCTTCTTCTTTGCCACCCTTTGTTTTGTTAAACAGTTCGCTGACAAACCATACCATATAAGTACTGTCAACACCAATTAGTTGTTTACGCAAGACTCTGATATCTGTTAAATCCATTTGATTTAATTGGAAAACCATTTTAAGAATCTGACCAGCATTAATAGTATAACCACGGTCTAAAAACTTACGCATTCTAAAGATTGAGCACAATGGAAATTCGGAGCCAACGTAGACTAGTTCTTTTGTTAGTAATGAAGAAAGAGCCTTTTTATTTAATTCTAGTTTTCTTTCAGAAGGCACTAGGTAATTGGTTGTATGAGCATAATCAAAACGTTTGATAATATCATCAGGTTCTCCTGAGAATCGTGTAATAATTTGGATATTATCTGCCAAGGAGATTGCATTATCAGTAATAAATACTGGTCGATATTTAGGTAATTGTAATTCCTCAATCTGCTCTTCTGTCATCTTTTTTTCTTCAACAATACCAGAACTACGGATAAACATATAAACACCAGACTCGTCAATCGTAATGTACTCTAAGAAGTCATACTGTTCATTAGCTTGCTCAATAGCTTCTTCTTTTGTAATATCTTCTTCATCTTCATCAGCAGAGTCCATAATATCATCAACTTCTTGATTAATGAGTCTCTCCTTATACTTCTGAAGACTAGACTCGTCTCGAATATAGGTCACTGTTGAGTTATGATTATCATTCCAATACTTAGTATAGTAGTCAACGACTTCCACTAGTACACTCTTACTATCAAAATAAATATCTAAATCATTGTACTCTTCACCTTGCAATAAGGATGCAATACTACCACCTGCAATGATTGCATGTTCTCTTACTTCTTCTCGTAAAGATACATCTGTAATACTTTTTAAGTAGTCATTGAACTTACCCATAATAACTGCTTTTGTATGCTTAACTGTCATGATAAAACCTCCTGTTATTTCGTTTCTGCTACAGCCCAACCCGCTACACTAGTATTATTAAATACTGCATCACGGACTACTCCTGTAGCTTTTCCTGTATATGTGAATGTGAATCCAGTTGTTGTTGGACGTAGGTTTGAAATATTGTGGAAAATATATGTTTGACCATTATTTGTAAACACAACAATTTCTTTTTCTGGTACTTCTGTAGTTCCTTTAACTGTCACGGCTATTATCTCCTATTATTCTTGTACTTTTTCTTACGGTCTATCCTTTTAGTTTTATCTAAATGAATATGACCGCCACGCTTATTCTTTAGATGGTTTTGTAGTTCTTCTTGACCCATCTTGCCAAGTCGTTTCTTATTCATAAACACATCATAACATATAGCTTTGTCTTTGTCAAGAAAGTGTTTCGAACTTTACACCTGTATACTTAGTGATTGCCTGTGTGGCTTGAACGTAACGAACGTAGAAACCTTGTGGGTCATCTTCCGTGCTAGGTGAATCTAATAGAACAACCTTATCCATTAAACCAAACTCTTCAAATTGTGCCATTAAGTTATCGTGGAATTCATCCCTGGAATCTTCCCATTCCATAGCTCTAAAACCATCATCAACATACTTAGCTACAGGAGGAACAACTAGAATAAGGTCAAACTCCTGTTTACTAATTGTATCTTGGAAGAAGGGTTCTAGCTTATTAGCATCTTCCTTAGGTAGGTATAGATTAGCATAGGTACGTGTTGTAATAGCATCTGTGTCGAATACAACGATACCATTATTACTTGCTGATTTGATTTCCGCTGAGTTAGCATTATACTGTCCTGCAATGAATTGGAAATAGTCGTTGACTGTTAATTCGTTGTCATCGACATTGGAGTCCTCTTCATAGGTTCGGGCATATTCTTCTGAGAAGGGTGCTCCCATTGAACGGGCTAAACGCCTTACTAATGTGCTCTTCCCTCCTGAAGCAGCGCCCGTGATGAGTACCTTTTTAGTAAAAGCTCTACGGAAGACCCTATCGATATAGTCCCAATACTTAGTAGGATTTTCGCGAATTTCGGTAGCCGAAATATTAATGGTGGAGCGGTCAGCAACGGAGACATTCCATGAAGGTTCATAAATAGATAATTTAGTTTTATATACAGCCTCGCCTACATAAACGTTAATTTCGTGATTAGTCATATCGTCTTGAATGAGAGTGCTCATAACACTTTCTAACTTATTAACCCATCCAGACCAACCATTAGGATAACGAGGGATATCTGTTTCATCTAACATGCCGATATGAATAGTTGGTTCATCATTAAATGTTTCTCTTAGATACCTAAATCTTTTTTCTAGTGGTAATCCAATACCATCTCCACGTTTTTCACCTTTATATCCTGATACCACTACAATTACTTCATCATTTAACATAGCAGCTTTATATATTTGCTGTTTGTGACCTGAGTGTAATGGCGAGAATCCACCAAATACAACACCAATTTTTTTGCTACTACTTGAAATAGGTCGCTTAGTTGTGTTCTGAATTTGTGACATTTCCTAACCCTTCTTTACGATTCCATAGGTAAGCACCATATAGCGCATTTACTAACATTGTGATATTTAATACTAGCATACTTAATGATGCAGGAGATAACGTTTTTGTTTGGTTATACCAAATAATGATAGCAATCACATCTACTGCAATCCATGCAATCCACTGTGTTCGATAACCGTAAGACATTAACATTTGACCGATAATATTTAACGGTAGTAGTGAGGCATCTAACAGTGCTTGATTACCATGGAAGTGAGTTGTTACATACACAAGCACAAGATACAACAGCAGTGAGCCTAGAGTAACTAATGCAGCTTGTTTTGCAGTTAACTTCTTTGCTTCTACTGCATTAGATTGCGCTTTACGAATCTGTGCGCCCCACATATAAATACCCACAAACTGCATAAAGAAGAAGAATCCTTGTGTTGCGATATCTGAAAGTAACCAGTTATGAAGTGAGACGGCAAACCATGCGCCTGCTGATACAAATCCCCAAGCATAGTTTGTAATAAATCCTCGGTCGATTAAAACTAGATTAATTACTGTTGCTACTCCTGTAACAATGCCTAGCCAACCCGTGCCACTAAAGTCTTTTCCAGCGATAAAAGCCCAAAATTGTGCCAGTAACATAATAACTAACAACCATGATTGTCCTTTTGTTAGTGACTTAAAATCTTTTAATTGCTGCTTAGGGCTAAAGCTTGCTTTAAAATCCTCAATAAATTCATTACCCAACATAGAAATCTCCTTCTTCGTCTTCATCTTCTCTATCAACTAGTTCTGCTCGCTCTTGGTCTGATTCTAACATATTTATCTTTTGGGAATCTACAAATTTAGACAATGCGATAAACGTTGGAGCGCTAAATGTCACATTGGCTTCTAGCATCTCCTCTGGGTACTTTGAAAATGCACCAACCATATACTCATCTTTATCTAAATCCTTTTCTTCTGGGATTTTATTTGTGAAATTTCCTCTAACAATATAAACGTATACTAATTCATCAGTGAAACCTTCAGATGAATTGACTGCGGTTACAAATTCAAAATCAAAGTCATCTGTAGTAATATCATATCCCGTTTCTTCCTTAACTTCACGAGATAATGCACTAATAGGCGCTTCCCCATCGTTAATCTTTCCTGCAGGAATAGAATATGTTTCTCGATTAATTCCCGCTCGAAATTCTTTTTCTATATAAATTAGTCCTGTTGGAATATCGTAAAGTAAAACAGCTATGGCATTGTTATACATCTGTACTACTGAGCGCTCAAATGTACCCTGTTCTTTTGATGAATATGTTCTATTCACTAAGTCAAAAATTGGTGTTTTGGCTACTAATTTTTGTTCTAATAATTCTGTCATTTATTATTCTCCATGTTCATAAAAACGTCTATGCCTTCCCAATAACTATCATCAACTTCTCCAGATAAGTATCGAGCGAATAGATAAGCTCTTTCTTCACTGTCTCCCTTGTCTTGGGCTGTATTGAATCCTTGTGTGAACCAATAAAATTTTTTGATAATTTCATAGACATCTTTTCGTCTAAACAGCTCTTGGTTCGGCTCCACAATCACATTATGGGTGACAGGACTGACTGTTGATGCCACTTTACCATCAGTATGAGTAACAGGTTTTACCCCTGCAATACTTTTCTTATTTGTATCCATATTTAATCCAATCACTTTCTGACATTTCATAATCATCAAAAGTCTCATAATTATATTGACCTACATGATTAGCTTTCATAATTTGCCTAATTCTAGGTGTAGAGGGTATATGAGCTAAGAATACTTCTTTATCCATAACCTTTTTGTACTTTTGGTTAGATACACAGCGTTGGCGCTTTAACTTTCTGTTACTGCTAATTTTCATACGCTAGTTACCTCAATTTATAGAATATCTTTGATTTCTTCTTCTTGAGGTATATTGAATTCATCATCTAAGTCACTTATGATATTCTCATAAGTCATTACAACCCCTTCAAATCTTCCCTCTTCTCTATAGCCCCATTTTGACAACGTATCATTATGCATCTCTTTATTATAGGATTCTTCTCGTTTACGGGCTCTTAGTAACTGCCTAACTAGTTTATGTCTATAATCTAGATACCCATTCTTATCCATAAGTTGCCTCCTTAATCTCCATCAACAGTCTCTTTACCATAACTGATTAAAACCTCAATTACCTGTTTCTCTGTTTCTGATAATAATAGACCTCCTGTATTATATAAATTTGCAATCTCTCTCAAAGTATAATCTTCCCCTAATAATTGACGTGTCCCTAATTCAGCTACGGTTGAATATGCTACTGGCTTTTTCCTCCCTGTTACATAATAGACTGCTCCTCGTTGCGTATCGGTAACAAAGTCACTTTTCTTATACTTCAGAGGCTTATCAAATTTGGTTTTTATTTTATTAGTAGGTGAAATCATAAACATATTTTAAAATTGTCCTTTTATGTTTTCTACCTGACTACTAGGTATAATAGACATTACTACATACCCTTCTTTTTGTTCATAGTCAGTAATATACGTAATATCATAAAACATAGTAGGTGCTTCAGATTGACTCACATAATCATGACCGTTAACAGTAGGAGATGCATAACTAGAAAATGTTCCACTATACATTGTTAAGGCAATTACATCACCTACTTTAAACTTTCTATCATTTTTACGAATCTCAAATGTTTTTATGCCTGACCTAACATCATTCCAAAACTTAGAGTCTAGTTTTAATTCATGAATTTTCATTATCAGTCACCTTTACATTAAGCTTCTTGTAATAGTAGTCGTAGTATGTTTCTTTTTTATCACCATTATAGGTAACTTCAATGTAATCTCCGATACTAGGGTCTTCCGCCTGACCTTTGAATGAGACTAATGCTTTATGATTTTGCAATTCCTTAGCATACCAAACTACGAACATCCTACTGGTAGAAACACCAGTTTTCTTGCTAATTTCACTAAACGCTGCGTTTATAAATTCTTCTGTTGTCTTATTCATAAGTCTACTCTCCTTGGGAATCAATATAATCTTGAACTGTGTTACCAGTTGTATGATGGGGATTATCAATCCGTAAGGTTGATAAATCAATTTCGAATGTATCACCTAACCAATCTGTGTAACCTTCTAGTAAATAAGGTATTTCTTCTAAGTCCATCACTTTATTCACATCTACACCACCTAATGATGATAACTCACTAATTTCTTTCATTACTGTTCTCCTTCTTAAGCTATGTGTATATCATATCACATACAAAATAAAAAAGCAACCCTTATAGGTTACTTTCATCTTCTTTATATAATTCTATTGCTAACTCTGGTGAAAAATCGAGAATGTCTCGGCTAGTTGCACGATTAAACCAATCCTGTGCACCGTAATACCATTTGCTATCTTTTCCATATCCTGATTCATAAAACTTTTTAGCACCTTTTTCCTTATAAAGGTCTAATCTTCCACGTAATTCTTTCGCTTTCAGATAGTAAGGTGTCTTTAATTTTAATTGCTTGTTTTTACCTCTAAGAACAAAACCTTCATTATCATATCCGCCAGAATTATTCTTCAAGAAATCATCTAGTTCTTCTTTATTATTAACTACCTTTAGGGGATTGATGTTAAACATATACTCTCCTGTTGGAACAAATTTTCCAGTATAGTTATCTATGACAGCTAAAGGTTTTGCAAAATTTTTCGTGTACTTAATAATGTGTGGGTCTTTTGTAGATATAATTTCTAGCGCTACTGAGCAATGGTCGTGAGTCTTTAAATAACCATATAGTGCATCATATAGAGAACCATTGGTATCCTCTGAATATGGTGTATTTTTAGCTATTTCTATAGGCAAATTATCCTCATCTACATTAGGTATTGATGTCCCTCCAGATTTTGTTACAATTCGGAGCTTTTTAGCTTCAGTATCATAAAAGGCAATTCCCAAAAAACCATTCCATTTCTTGAATACTTTTACGGGGTAAACTAGTGAATCCAGTGTTGAATCTGGTGTTTCACCAATGTTAAAGAACTTAGTGAACCCTCTTCCAATAATATCTTCACCTCTTGTAAAGAACCCACGGGCTTGCAACGACTGAGGAGTCCAACGTTTCCCTCCTGCAGAAAAGAATACTTCTTTAGTAAAGTTGTGAGCTATAATATCAGTCCCCTCAACCTGCTTTTGCCTAACCCCATCATCTTCAATCATTCTTTCAACAAGAGTTGGTGAGTCAATTCTCTCTTCTGAATAGTATGACAGTTCTCCATTAGGTTTAATAATAATGAACCTAAAATCATTATCATCTGTTAAATTGATAGAATAAGAAATATCTTTGGTTATAACTGGCGTATTAAAAGCATTTCTATGTCCGTGTATGTTTGTAGGCAATAGAGTTGGCAGTACATCTTTTTTGGTTTTATCGCTGTTGTACTTGTATGGAGAGGCATACCTTTTATCAACATCAATATCATATGGACTATGTTCTTTCGAAGACAGCCCCATAACAAGCTCTGATTCGTCTGTCATAATGTTTATTGTGTTTACACGTTGAGCCTCAACTCCTGCATGTGTAACAATATACAACTTACCACCGAATTCGAACTTAATAACGTCAACAAGGCGACTCTGAAATGAAGCTAAATCCTTTTTAGTAATTCCCGCTTTCATAAGCTCAGCTAATGTTTTATGACCAAATTGACCTTTTGAGCGACCTTCGGTTATAAACTTTTCAGCATTAAGCTCATGGTTTCCTCTAATAAAGAATATATTATTTGCCTTAAGGGTCATTAAGAACTTAAACGTTTCGGCATTTTTTGTCCCTCTATCTAGATAATCACCTACAAATATATAGGCATCTCCTCGTTCGTGGTCACTAAATACTTTTTTTAAAGAAGATAAGTCGCCATGAACATCCCCGATGACTTTTATCCGATTAAACCTGTTCATATCTTGATATGGTGATTCTGTGTATTTATTCATGTCAACCACACCATCACTAATCAGGTTATAGAACTCTTTTGGCTTAATGACTTGAATGTTATTGAACTTTCTATCTCTTAGTTCTTCATACCTTTTTGTGTAGCGTTCCAGTACATCTCGATTATCTATCTTATCTCCACGAGAATGGTCGTATTCCATTAACTTATCTACAATACCATCAATGTCTGTTATAGATTTATCAGCTTGTTTTGCGACATCCTCCATCATGTCAATAGCTGTGACATGATAATTATACTTCTTTGCTAATTCAAGTTCTTTACCAAAGGCACCCTTATACAGATGGGTAGAGTCCATAATAATAGTTTCACCCTGTGACATTCTGCGCTCTAATATATCATAAATTACTTTCCATGTAAACGCCTCATCTTGGTAATTTATAACTTTTTTTACTTTATATGGGTTATCTTCAATTAACTGTGAAGTGGGATTAGATACGATTTCTCTAATACCATCAGCCTCAACTGTATAATTCTCTAATCCTAAATTTCTAACTAGTGTAGATTTACCTGAAGCAGGCGCTCCAACAAGCATAAATAGATTTCTCATACTAACTATTCCTTTCCGAATTCTTTTAATAATTCTAGTGCACTTAACTCTGAAACTTTAGCATTGGTTAAGCCATGATTATTATAGGAAATGACACTACTAATGATATGATTCCTAGCCACGGAGTTTGCAGTATGGGCGTTTATAACTTCAACGTTCCATCCTTCTTTTGCAAATTCCTTAACAGCCTCATACCCTTCCATTAATCCTAAACCTAAATCATTATCTAATGAAAGTATATGGACTGAAGGTGAATTATCTTTCATATATTTTATTAGTGTCTCAAGATTTACAAATCTGATAAATCCCTTAGGTGTTACTCTATTCTCTAAATCATCATCTAAAAATATATTAACCATTTTCCACCACTGATATTGTTATATCAATATCTTTTTCGCCATCTACCACATAAGGAATAACCTTAAGGTTTCTATTTTTGAAATATGGGTCTGAAGCCATTAATACAATTAAGTCATTACTCGTCATAGTTGACATGACATGACTGATGCCCTTATAAGAAACTTTGTCACTCGTCCAAGAGAGTAACCTACATACACCCATATTATCAAAAGATAGTTCAAACATGAATCCATCATTATTTGGAATGTATTTCTTTACATCTCTAATCACATCGTCAAATATGTTATAGATATTTTTAAGAGAACCATCTGGTGCTTTGAAATAGGCATTATGAATTTCTCTATTATAGAATATATTGTAGAAATATCTCAGTCTATGAACAACGTCAACATTAATCAAACCACTACTATATACCAAGTTAGTATTATTTAGATAATTATTAACTTCATCAAATTGACTACCTGAAAATTCTTCTATATCGCTTGGAATAACACCATTAATGAGAACATAAATAGTTATCATAGATAGCTTATAAAACAAAATAATTTTTTCATTTAGTGTTCTCATTTGTGTCCTCAGTAAATAAGTTTAATTCCATCTGTGTGACTTCTTTTACCTCACCATCTATAATGGCTTCAAACTTTCTTCCATCTACTAATTCCTCGTCACTCATTAAAACGCCTCCTTTTTGTTTCTTAAATTATGTTCCCATTGATACCTATCTTTAGTAGAATACTTCCAACCACTAGAGTGTCTTTTTGAGTGATTATGTGGGTCATGAGATAATTCATAACCATCCCAACCCTCACCAAATCTTAATTGATATGGTACGCCCTGCTCAATACTATTATACCATCTAGCTCTATCCTGCTTAGCTCCCCTTACAGCAGAATCATACTGACTTCTACGACTATGATGTTTATGACTCCTTGTTAATATCTTTCTACGGTACTTTCTATCTTCTCTAGTAGAATAGAACCAAGAAGTCACTTGTTTATAATTCTTTAGTCTAAGCAAAGATTCAATCATGGGAATAGTACATACATTAACAACACCTTTTGAATAAATATAGACTATATAGTAATATTTATTTTCTTCTGGCACATTATTAATGTCTGTTATAATAGAATCCTTGAAGTATTCATATACTACTGATAGGTCTATTCCTGTTATATAGTGACCATAACTAATGCCATATCTAGATACTAATACTTCCATGGAAAACCTCTACATTATTTTACATTTAAAACAGTAAGCTTTGCATCTTCTTTCATAAGAGTTGGGGTAATGAATGCAAAGTCTGAGCTGTATAATAATTCATTAACAGCTTCTTTTGCCTGCTCTTTAGATTCATATGAATCTGCTAATTCGACATCAAAACTTGTGGCAATGCTATCGTACAATCCATCAGCTTCTTGAGAATTTGATACTACAAAACCATAAAAATCTTTTTTATTGAGCAAAGAGCGAACCATGATTACCCATTTACCCTCAGATTTAGAAACTTCATGAATTGTCTGCTCTGTTGTCCCGTTCACCAAAGACTTTACAGTTACTTTCTTAGATTCTACATCCTCGAATCCTTGGTATAGTGCAACTGGTGCAGCATTACCATCAATTACTAGTAAACTATTACTCTTAAACTTAAGACTATCTTCATAAAAATCTCTAACATTTTCATTGTTTACTAGAGCATATTCATCCTTTTCAGGGTCATATCCGAGACCATAATTGTTTAAACTATATGCGCTTCGTTGTAAAATTTTTACCAGTTTTAGATATTCAGTCATTCCTTTAGGTAGTACAATAATTGTACCTTCATTTGAGGGCACAAATGTATAGACATCAAAGCCATTTTCTTTTAGTTCTTTTACATATTGTTTCATGATTATTCTCCTTATAATCTAGCTAAATAACTATTCACTTCAATTTGCTTTTTACTATTTTTATCAGATAATAAACTACTAATATTACTGTGGACTTCTTTTGTATCTAGAAAACTCTTAGAAACTACTTCATATCTATCGATGTCATTTAGTCCGTCAAAACCAATTATATTATCAGGAACATTAATATCATGTTTACTAAATATCCCCTTAAGTACTGATACAATTTTATCACTAATTCTAGAGTTGTAAGTTGCATATGATTGTCTTAACTCTAGTTTACCTTCTGCTTTGCGTTTCAACTCTATTGAGATATAAGACTGGTGCAAACTAAGCTTTTTATCATTCTTATAATCTTCTGGGTTCTTAAGAGATAAAATTAAATCTTCCCCTTTAGCTACATTCTTGATATACCCAGCTAAACAATTTGATTGCGAGGTAGCTTCTTTCTGTATCTCTTTACCAGAGCGTAATAGAACTAATGGGTAGTCTACTAATTTTCCTTCTTCTCTAACCTTGTACACACCTTCCAAGTCTTTAAACTCTTCTGTAATATTTGCAATATCACTATCATGTGCATCTGACGATTTCATAGCCTTAGACGCAATATCATGCGCAACTGATAAGTATTTGGGGTACATTACGAACCCCTTTATGTTTCCAACTAATTGAATGTAGTCCCTATACATAGAGAATGCATTAGACATTGTTTGAATTCCTTGGTGTTGATACACATCAATATAGAGATATTTTATAAGCTTATCAAGATTAATGTTACTGGTATGCAAAGATAATGTTTGACATGCGGATTTAAAGTATTCAATTCCTCTATTTAGGGTTAATTGGTCATATAAATCGTTGAAATCATCAATATACCCATACTCTCTTGAATATTTTTGCATAATATCAATTACTTCTTTTAATGCTCTCGGTGATTTGTACCAATCTTTATGTTGAGTTACTTTATTAACTGAATAATCAAACTCAACATTTCCTTCCTCGCCAAAGTCTTTACTAATATCAGATGTAAAGAAGGAAACTGATTTTAAGTCATCATTTGACATATCAGCTTTTGTAAATCCCATGTACTTTAAGATATTTTTGTAAGTAACTTTTACTCCATGATTTTCCATAACAGTAATGTAATACATAATTCTGTCAACTGCTGTTTCAACATCACCGAAACCACGACCATCAGACATTGAACTAGCAATAGAGAAAACAAGTTCGCTGTGAGGTGTTACAAGGCTTTCTAAAATACCATCTGATATTGTAGTTAGGCTATTGTCATAAAAACCCTTTTTACGATAAACAAATTGCATAAAAACATTACCAATATCTCTTAAATAAATAAGATTATCATCCCCTATCTCACTAATGATTTGCTTATTTCTAAACACACGGTTTAAGTTTTGTGAATTATGTGTTAGGGGTTGCTTTTTGGCATTCCAGATATTATAAGTACCTTCTGGGTAACTTATCCTAAAGAAAGTTATTAATGATTTCTTTCTGCCTGAAGTTTTTGTTTCAACAACACCTGCAAATACTCCTTTTGTAGATTGTGTGATTACTGCTCGCTCTGATACGTTTCCCATATAATCTGAATCATACACAGTGAAGAACTCTTTTGTTTTTAGCTCTTCTAGGTATTTATCCTTATCAAAATCAAATTCTGTCATATTATCTTCCTTTCTGTATACAGATACTATATCATAGATTATCTTTAATGTCAATAGAGTAAAATCAAGCTTTAAAATTACCTCGAATTCTAAATAACTTAAACATCATTAGCACAGAAGTGAATAAAGTCATATAGGTCAGGATTTGGAAACCGCTTGCAATGTAAGGCTTAATAGCAATAATTGCTGAATCTAGGCTAATCACATTAAAGTAAATACCTGAAATAATCAGTAACACAACTACTATGAAAGAGATTAACCCAGAGCTATGACTTTTAGATACCCCACTTTCAGCCGCATACTGCATAGCCCAAGTATCAGAACGTTCAGATTTAGATAATTCTTTCCAAGACTTTAGATGAACATATAAATCAAACCAGATTGAAAATTCGGCTGATATAGTTGTAATTGATAATAAAACATCAATAAATCGATGACGGGGAACTTTTATTGATATGATAGTATTTAAAATTGCACTAAATACTAGAGGAATAGCCCAAATCCAAGACCATTTGAAATCACCTAATGCCACTGATGTGGGTACTAGTATTAAGAGCATTACTCTAATTGCCCCATTCATAAATAAAGTTAACTCTTCTATCCAATTTTTTCTTGCATAGTTTGTTGACACACCTGCCTTAGTTGTGTAGTCAAGCTTTCCAACTGACCATTTCAGTTGCTGAGATACATAAGACTTCATATCTTTCATAGAATCAACATAGCATCTTGCAGATACACTAATGACAGGTTTCCAACCTAGTTCACGTAGCTCTTGTGTTAGTAACAGGTCTTCAGTATCAGTAGTATTATCATAAACACCATTCAACTTAAAATGGTTATATATTTCTCTCAATGCTTGGGGTCTAAATAAGGTACACTGACCGCCGAGAATAGAAGCAGAAAATCCATTTGTCTTTTGTTCTAGAGTCCATGAGGCAAAAGATTTATTCTGTTGGGCTGTAATAAACCTAGCTATAACACCGCCATGTTTACCTTCATTTATTTTATCTTCCCCTTCTACGTCATATGCTAATATTCTACGTTTTGATTCTGGCATAAGCCTTTTATAATTGGCTGAGACACCTCCAATGTTATACTTTGAGTTTAATTCTGAGTATAGAGTAATTAAGCAATCTTTATCTAGATAAACATCAGCATCTATTCCCATAAAAGCTACAATATTATTAGACGTCTTTAAATGCTCCTCTGATAGCTTCTCAGCCCCTTCAGACATATCGCCTAAGAATAATCTATAAAGCTGGTTAAGAGCCCCTGCCTTTCTTTCGTGGTTATCTACAGTATCTAATGCATATATATTTAAGTTATGGGAGTTTTCTTTAATAACCAACTCCGTATCATCTGAACAGTTATCTAGTGCAATAAAAACATCCAGAATACACTCATCTGGTATCTTTAATTTTGATAGGCTATCTAATGTGCTTTTGATTGACTTTTCTTCGTTATGAGCAGGAAGCATAACTGCTATTCGGCTTGATACTGGGTCATTAAAAATTCTATTATTGACAGCATCATTATAAGTAATTTTACGAAACATTATTATATTCCTCTTTCTTTTAGTAAATTCATCATACCACACACAAAATAAAAAAGCAACTCCTATTTTAGGAATTGCTCATGAAATTAGCCCAATGATTGTAACAGGTTCCGATATAACTTTCTTCTCCACCTATTTGAACTGTGTCACCATTATACACAGGTTTACCATCCCGGAGCCTTAAATTGCAAGTTGCTTTTCTATTGCACCCATTAACTGAGCAAGATGTCTTTACCTCTACCAAGGTATCACTATCTTCTATCCAAGCTTGTGTGCCCTCAAAAAGCTTGTTTTGGAACGTCTTTAAAAGACCATAAGCAATTACACTTAAGTTGTGTAAACGGGCGTAAGAAACGATTTTATGAACGATTTCTGGTGATATGAATTGAGCTTCATCTACCATGATTACCTGAGAGCAACCTTTTTCATTAAAGTATTTATCAAGGTAATCTTCAATTTCCATATCATCAGATAAAGTTAGGTCTGCTTCATAGCTTAATCCTATTCGAGATGAGACTGTTTTAACACCATCCCTATCATCGATTGCAGGCTTAATTAGTAAAGGCTTAATGCCTTTATTTAGATAAGTATGATGTGTCATTAATAATTGTGCAGATTTCGATGAATTCATGACACCAAAATTAAAAATAATTTTGCTCATTGTATACCTTTCTAAATTAAACGACCATCATACATATTAGGGTTAATATCTAAGAAATCAAAATTTGTTAACTCTTCCGGTGTTTTAACTGATGCATCTGCTGACATGGAAATCATAAGATTAATAGGGTCTTCGTGAGCATCTCCTTCAAAAACACCTACGACAGGCTTATGAGAGGCTACGGCATATCCAACCTCTACAGCAGTGCCAGTATCTTGGTCTTTTACAGGGAAAAGGGCAACGGTCAAATCTGTATTGTCAATCCCCCTTAAATCAGCCTTATATGTCATACTAGCCCACTCATAATCGGGCTCAAACTTACCATCAACAAATGCATTACCGCCATACTGATGCAAAAGTGGAACGTGCACATGAGAAACAGTAGGGTTTAACAAGAGCGCTTGATAAGCCTTAACTAGTAAATCTGGTTGATATTCTCCCCACCAACCACCAGCCAAATAAATAGTCCTTGCACCGTTTTTCTTAACTGGCTGTGACTGAATGCCAACTAATTGTGAGCCTTCGAGAGTCACCTCATGATTTACATACCTTGAATGTAATGATTCTAGTGCTTTTTGTACTTCTTCTTCTGTCAATTGTTATTCTCCTATTATTTACGTTATACATTAATCATATCACAATACTTTACTATTGTCAACAAACCATTTACCATTAAAAAATGCCGTTGATGCATTGATTGTATATAAAATATATGTTACCGTCATTATAAGTGCAGTGCTATCTCTTGTCTGGTAATAGGTAATTGAGAATAAAATAACTTGAAATATGTTTTGAGCTCCCCAGATAAAAAAAGATTCCTTCAAAACATAAATAGAAGTGGATATACTTGCTACAATTCCAAGTGTTGCAGCTAACACAGAAAATATAGGTCTTGGTGCATTAAGAACAACTGTTTCTAACCAAAACAAAGATATATAAATTACTACAAATTCAAATGGCAATACTACTTTATAGAAAAGACGGTTCTTAATAGAATTTGGTTCTCTATCACTTGAGTACTTTCTATTAAATATGAGAGGCAGATTAAGGAAAACTATAAACAATATGTTCAATACTGTATCTGAATAGTTTCCTAATCGCCAAGATATAAACATATATATTATTGCACTTACTATTCCAACATATCCTGCAGAACTATTTCTGTTTACAATTAATACAACACTAAGAAAACCAAATACAGCGCCTACTAATGATAATATACTATACATACTAATCTTACTAACGAATAATGATAACAATATTAGTATAGATACTCCTACAAAGTATATCCAATAGCTAGACGTAGACCAATTTTTAAATGTTTTCATATTTTACACCTAATAAAAAGCCCTATTGGGCTAATTTTTCTGCTTCATTTTGAGCTACTATTTGTTTTGTCTCCTCTGAATGATGGAACCATTTTGAAGCAAAGACACCAACTAAGTCATTGACAAGGAATAACATATAGGTAAAGAACAATACCCAATTAGCATCTCCTGATAGTGCTGTATGACCCCAAAGAATAACTTGCAAAGCGCCTTGAATTAACCAAAATGCAAATGCTTCACCAAAACGGAAAGTAGTTAAAATTGCTCCAACAGCCCCAGAACCTAGTACTAATGAGTCTGATATAGGTCGTGGTGTGTGAAGTACCTGTGTTTCAAACCAATATGCCAATGCAAACAAACCAATTCCGACAATGGCTAATACAGGATACCAAAATTTCTTACCGTGTTTTTCTCCACGAATATCTGTTTCATGAATAAAACGAATTTTCTTCTCAACATCTTTAGACCAAGCCGGCATAGTAAGAACTGGTAAATCAAGTACTAAAATATAAAATCCTTGTAGAATTGCATCAGCTGGATTTTTAGCTACTAAAGCAGCTATAATGTATAAAATAGCTGATAGAATTCCGCCAACACCATTAACAGGTCTAGAGTTAGTAATTCCGCCAATAGTCCAAATTGAAAGGATAGAGGCAGCATAAGTAACAAACGTTACCCAAGATACAGGGTGTCCCATGAAGAAAGAGATATAAATATTTCCGATAGCTGCAATAACAATTAGCCAATAGGAAATCGGATTCCATCCTTTTGTCTGTTCAATATACCATCGAATTGAGAATAAGTCTCTTAACGATACTGCTTTTTCTTGCGTATTTTGCACGCCTGCATTAGATGTTTGTTGCATCTATACTCCTTTTGATTTAGGTTACGCTTAAGCGCCCTTATCTCCCTTATATGGGGTTCTTATTTATTAAGTAGTTTAATGCTTGCTCAGGCAAATTTCTATTTAACTGCGGTAACTAATATCTTATCTTTTCCTACAATTACTTTAAACTCACTCCAAGACATTAAAGAATTATCAGCATATAACTTATCTAAAATAACATCTTGTATCTTATAAGCTAATCCCTCTTTGTATCCGTGCTCACTTGAATTTTGTTCAGAATGTGTTAACTTATAGTAATCTTCTGTATAAAAGTAATTCTTAAATAATGTATCAATATCTGTACTAGCTAGTGATACGTTAACTGATTCTTTATGAGAATTACGATTGATAATGTGTGCTGTGGCTTGAATAATTTTACGAAGCTTCTTGTCTGCTTCATCAGTGAATCCAGAAAGTTCTTGATAACTGTCTTTAGCAAACCTGATGTTCTTTAGACTATTTGCTTCTGATGACATATGAAGCTTTGAGTCTTTAAATTTAAGGTTGCGAGCTTTTCTCTGATAATGATATACAGTACCAACAAATGAATATCTCTTTCCAAATTTCAGTGCAGATAGAATAGCACTTCTTTGAGATTTACCTACTTTTGGTGTTGGGATTACCAAGTGCTCAATATTTCCGTCAAAATTAGGTGATGTAACATCTTTAATAACCATTCTACCTGTATTAAACACATCATTACTTTTTCCAGTCGATTGATAACTCATTTTTAATTCTACTAATCGACCTTCTATGCGTATCTCCTTACCAATTAAATGAGAAAGTTCTTCTCTAGACTTATCTTTTTGCTTCTCTTCATTATATACTTCAATACGGTTATTATTAGCCATTGCGTTTACCTCTTCCTTAATTTATGTATATATCATAACATAGATATTTACATAAGTCAATAGAAAAAGCTACCCTGTTTGAATAGCTTAATTATTCACCTTTGATTGCTAACCATACTCTCTTAAACAATCCCTTTTTAACATAGGTATCTTTAATTGGAACTTTGTTGTACTCAATTTTTTTATGGTCAGAAGGGTTTTTTCTTTCTAGATAATCACTCTTAGAAAGACCTTCATGATATCGTTTAAAGTTCATTGCAATCGCTGGTGCATTCATCCCAAATTTACTCATAGTTTCTTTTAGACTATGGGTTAGGTAATATTTTGCAACAATAGATTTATCTTTAATTTTAATTGCATTACTATTACCCTGTTCTAACTTTGAGAAATCTTGCTTTGGATTCCCATTGTGATACTCTTTAAAGATATTCGTAATAGATACATATGAGATACCACCAAATTTATGGCTTGTCTCTCTTAGGCTATGTGTTTCGTAATATCGACAGATTTCTAATCGATTAGAGATTTTAGGTCTACCTTTAACAGCACCTGTTTGTAGCTTTTTTGCTATGTTCTCTTTGTTAGTTTGAGATAATACCGATTCTAAACTCTCTACCATTAACTATATTCTCCTTTTTTTATTGGTAATGCACATACTCAGATTCGAACTGAGGCTCATGACTTAGGAAATCATTGTACTATCCAACTATACTATACGTGCAAAATAAAAGCTTATTTATTAAGCTCTGATATAACTTTTGTTGCTTCTTTTTTAGTTAACTTACTTGTATCATCAACTTCTCTGTTAACTAATTCTGATAGCCAATCCAACCCCAAATCTTTGGATTCCATTTCCTTATTAATTCTCCACAATTGTTTTGAAGTAACAGAATTTGCTTGGGCTAATGCTAGTTGACCATCTCGTGCTATTTTATATAAATCATTTAGCATTTTCTCTGAGAAATCATCAGTTGTATATTCAGACAAAACATCTCTTAATTCTTCTGGTGTCAATATATTATCTCCTACTTAAATAAGTCTATCACAAATTAACGGTAATGTCAATACACTATTCCATTACTGAAAATAAGTCATAATTTTCTAACTCATCCGCATGTTCTTGTTTGAATTTAGTTGCTTGTTTAAACGTTAGATACTGTTCATCTGCATATCTACCGCCTCTCGCACCTAGATATTCATCTGTACGTTTATCTTGTATGACAAATTTTCTATTCTTCAGTGATTCGATATCGTTTTTATCCATCATAAACCTTTCTTAGCTTATTTATAATATTAGTATAGCATACAGATGTAAAAAAGTCAATAAAAAATAGCCTCATTTCTGAGACTATCAATTTATTAATATTTCAGAGTTTGTCCTGGGTAGATTAAACTAGAAACACCGTTAACACTTTGTAGATGGCTAACTGTCGTTCCAAGCTTTGATGCAATTAACCATAGGCTATCACCAGAGCGAACTGTATAACTACGATAAGATGTTGTCGAAACATAATTACCTGATACTTTTAGGACTTGACCTACGTAAATGTAATTTGGATTACTAATCCCATTTAATGAGGCTAATGTTGCTGTACTCATACCATATCGTGAAGCAATTGTACTTAGGTTATCGCCAGAGCGAACTGTGTATGTGCTTGCTGTAGCTACTGAAGTTGAACCAGATAGCTTTAGGACTTGACCTACATAAATGTAATTTGGATTACTAATCCCATTTAATGAGGCTAATGCTGAAGTTGTCATGCCGTGACTAGCAGCAATTGTACTTAAGTTGTCACCAGAGCGAACCGTGTACGTTGAAGATGAAACACTAGGAGTAGATGAAACTTTGCTTGCTGAGCTTGCAGTAGCTATAATTTCAACATCGCTCTTGTTAATCCACGACATTATACCACTTAGTAATACCTTATTACCTGAGATTTGAGCAACTGAGTAAGACTTACCTTTTACCCAAGTTGGGATAGCTTCTCCTGATGCCCAATTATTTGCACTAAAGTTAACCTTAACAGTATTTCCTACCTTAATGTCAGCCTTTGCTGTGTTGTTGGCTGTTTGACCAGCATTGGTGGCAGGTGTACTTGTTTCTGGCTTTACGATAACTTTACCTGTATCTGTAGTAGTTGACTTCTTATAACCATTATCAGTGATACCTGTTAGGTCAATGTTACCATCTAGTCCGCCAGCAACATAAGTAGATGTAAACTGGAATACACCAATATTTTTATAACTTGGGAAGTAATTATAATTTGGGTAAGGAGTAACCGCATAATTAGGGTATTCTGCTAACCATAGTTGAACACGATTGGCGATACGGTTAAGGTCTGTGCTACTCTGTAAATAGTTTAGATATCCATATACCATAGGTGTATAACCAGCAGCTTGAATTCTATCAATAGCGTGCATGATTACATCTGTATTTTGATACCCATCTTCAACGTCAAGAGCTACAATAGAACCCTTAGGAGTTTGAATCTTTGGTAAGAAGTAATCTAATACATAATCTGCTGTGGCATTAGAAGTAACATTCTGCCACCAGATATAAGAATGCATTCTTTTACCTTGAGCAATACCTGATGCTACTTGTGTGTTATATGTGTACTGTGTATAAACACCTGCTCCTGCATATCCTCCGATTTGAGCTATGGCAAACTTATCTGTACCATAACCAAACTGACCATTCATTCCTTGATACTTACTCCAGTCAACGCCTTGGTCTCCCTTGGCAGCGAATACAGAAGTACTAGCAAATGGAAGGACTAACAGAATAGTTGCTAAAAACAGCAAAAATCTGCGCTTAATTATTTTCATAATAAAAACTATATTTCCTTTCTTGGCTGTTCGCCTACTAAGGTAATATAGTCTTTAAAGGTGATATTACTTGCTATTAGATATCTTAATTAACAAATCTCTTGATAACACGTAGGCTGTTAATTTCCCACTAATCGCTGCTCTAGCGTAAGCATCATCATCAGAATTTGTTGATAACTTTTCTAGTCGGCTGATAACATCATTCAAAAATTTAATTCCGTCTTCAACAGATGAGACATTTTCTATATCTGCCATATCATATCCTCTCCAAAGAATACTGAGGAAACAAATATCTTTTACGCTTTAACATTACAATGTATTCTGGTACATATTTTGATTTCCAATTCTCTTCTTTTACTAATTCTACTATTGTCCCATTACCTCCGACATGACTTTCATATTCATTATGTAAATAGGCAGTGGGAATAACTTCTACTTTTGTCTTGACTTTATAACTCGGTTTCATTTAGGCATCCTTGTGTGCTAACCTAGCACCAGCTTCAGATGCAATAGCACCAACGATATCATCAGAAAAGGTTGTGACTTCATTATTACGAGTATCTAATTCTTTAATGATACCTTGTTTAATTTTATCAATATACCCAAAATTGGTAACTCCAATCATTCCTGATAAGAATGATATGCCAACTGCTAGTAATTCATCTGTACCAAAAACGCCAATATCATTAGACACAATAGTTTGAAGCGGTTCTGGTAATTTACCTTCATTTGCCATATCATCTAGTGCAAAACCAACCATAGCATTATTTAATACTTCACGTTTATGCATAACTCTGTCTACGCTACTAATCGCCATTCCCATAGTTAAGCCTTCTACATAGGATGATTGGTTGTCAAATGTTATCTTTGCAATATCTTCAATTGATATTCCTCTGCTATTCAAGGATTCAACTACAGAACGATAAGCCAACGTGTCGGGATACTTTATTCTATTTTTGTCCACGTTTCTGTTCCTTCTACCTTTCTAAATTTATCTTGGTTATTTTTTCCATTAGATAAATATAGTAGGGTATTCTGTTCTGTATACTTGTCTAACAGCAAATCTGAGTCCTCTTCCTTATAAACTTCTAAGGTAAATGAATGATTTGTAATTGGTTCTGTTCTTATAGGATTACCTGATAGAGACTCTCGATGTTTGATAAAGAATAATCCATCTAACTCACTAATACTACTCAACTTATCAAAAATAGCATCAGTAATGTCCTCTTCATATCCTGAGACTACCTGTGTCAACAAAGTTATTTCGTTAAAAACTTCATTGTCTTCTGGTAATGCCAACCGAATCGTATAAAATCTTGAGATAACATAGTTATCATTTTTGACTGTTTCTTTACCAGGCTTAATGATTAGTAGTTTCTTTAACTGTAGATGTTCCTTAACGATGTCTACAATCTTTTGTGCCACAGAATCATAATCTTCTTTAGAGGGAATAGTGTCAATTAGTTCTCGTACTACACCTACGTTATTTTTGTTTTCCATTTTTTCTCCTTAATAGTAAGTACTATCATATCACTTATTACTTTATTTGTCAACTAAGTAGTTTATCTATATCATTGAAACTTATTGTAGCTCTGCCATTTTTATCTAAAGTCATATTATACTTAGAAATTAAAGGTGAATTTTTAAAATCCGGAGATAAAGATAATGACTTTTTGCCTTTCTTGGCTCTTCCTAATAGTATCAAGAAACCTCTTGTAAATACATTAAATACATTACTATCTGATGCAACAGATTTAATCATAATGTCACTATTACTTACTTCATAATAAACAATCCCTTTTATTCCCTCGGAGTCAGAAAAAGTCAAGCATTTCATAGAGCTATCTGATAACTGTCCGACCTTACCACTAAGCTTTTTGTATGACTTTACAACAGAAGGGCTTTCTGAATCCTCATCTGAAAACGAGAGTTGAGAAGCCATTACGTGATGAGAACTTGATTGAGAACTAGTAGTCTTTTTATCTTTATCTTTATTCTCATCATTTGGGTCTACATAAACTGTTGTTGTCATCTGTTTACCATTACGCATAACAGTTTTTTTAGTAGCAACAAGACCTGACAAGTTTTTATTACCTCCCTTGTACATCGGAACAAGACTTGGTAATACAATGGCTACATATGCGCCATAGGCATCAAAGCAGCCTGTGTTATCTATGTCCTCTTTATAGATTGTTGTTAACTCAAAATTATTGGCTATAATTTCATTCTCAGAAAACTGTGCCAATCCTTCTTTTAACTTTGTATAACTATCTGTATATTGAGACAGAAGCGTTCTTGTCATTTCATCTTTATCCATTATACTACTAGTATAACATATTTTATATAAATAATCAAACAAAAAAGCACTTTAAGTGCCTTTTAGATAAGTTATTATGACTCAAAGAAATTATTTGGTAGACCATTTCTACTTGTATCTCCAGATATTTCAGTATAAGCGAATGAAGTATCAGTTGTTTTAGAAGAGTACTCTGTTAATCTATTCATACCTACGTTGGCATACACAGAAGATTGGGCATAGTGGTCATCACCTTTACGTGATATAAGTTTTTCCCAGATGCCCTTCTTTTCGTCCTCTACATCCCTAATGACAACATTTCCCCAATGCACTATATAGGTCTGTAACTCTATATCATTCTTTTGCCAGAAGCCTAAGCGACCATTTTTTATCGATTCCATTAACGCCATATTATGTGAAAGTTTATCTAGTTTAACACTTCTGAACTTTTCATCTTGTTCTGACCATGCAGGAGCAACCTCATTACCATTAGTTGCAGATTTATTAGGGTTAAATGTGGCACCATAAACTTTTGTACGACCAAACTCATTAGCCAGCATTTTTATTTTCGTTCCAGAGTAACCTGTGTCTGCCAATATAATATCAGGATTATACTTCTTTAATGACATAACAATACTCTTGACATCAGCAGTTAAATCTTCCCCAGATACAGTCTCTTTAACGTGGAATAGGTTAATCAAATCTCTTTGACCATCCTCCTTTTCTCCCATAACTGAAATCCAGTGATATTTACCCCAATCAATACCTACTGATATGAACTTATAATCTCCTCTACCGTAGGTAATTCTTTCAGGAAGATTCTTACGTCTGTGTGTCATAACATCCTTAGGGAATATAGACAAACTGACATCTTGGTAAGGTTCTCCAAGAACATAGTTATAAAATTCTGCTTTTACCTTAGCGGTTAGTTCCTTCCTTTTTAGCTCATCTGCCGAAATCCACACAGCATTCATTTGAGAAATCATATAACCTGAGGTAGCTTTAGACTCAGGGTTATCAGCTATCCACTTACCATTAAACCATCTATCTAAATGCTTTCCACATTTTTGACAAACAAAATCAAACGTGCCATCTTCTACTTCACGTGCTAATTCGTGATAGCCATCTGGATTAATCATCTTTATGTTACCAGAATTCTCTAAGTTATCTGGGTCATAATCAGCGTATTTCATCTTGTTCCAGTAACCACAATGGGCACACTTATGTTGGTAGTGTTTTTGGTCTGAGTGGAGGAACAGGTCATGAATTCCCCAATTAGGAACTGTAGGTGTTGACCATCTACGAACGACCTTGAAGTTAGATGATGACATAGACTCAATCGCTGATTGTTCAGCAGCTTTTGGAACTCTATCATATTCATCTAGGGAAAGGTAGTCAATATCAACACCTTCAACCGCACCAGACTTAGAAGATGTACGAAAAATCATAAATGAGTTTCTTATCTTCTTTTGTTTAAGAGAATCAATATTAGGGTCTAATATATCATTATAATAACCTTGATGCAAGTTTGGGTCTAATCTAGTTTGAATGAATGACTGTAGCTGAGTTACCGTTGGAAATGTATACAGGCATTTTACTGCATCTGCTGAGTGACTGTCTGCAAACCACAACATTTCCAATACACCCACTTCAGATAGTCCCAGTTGCCTAGCTTTAATAATTACTTTATTCGGATGCTTATCCTCAATGATTTGCTTCTGCCAAGGTCTATGCGCATTAGGGTTGCCTCCCCTGCTAGTTTGAGCGAACGTCATTGGCTGACCTTTAATATGATGGTGAGCTAATCCATAAGCCGCTGGTGATAACATTGTAATTGCATACTTAATCTGTTCTGGGTTAGGCTTATCAACGTTAAATGTTTTCTTAACGATTTCTTGTAGCTGTTTCCCATCTATCTTATCTGTTTCCATTTCTTCTCCTGATATATTTAAGATTTTATTAAACTCTTAATAATTACTTAAACATAATATAAACATTACATACTATATCTATTATAACATAGCAAATCAAAAAAGAGTAGCCTTAATAGGATACTCTTAAAACTTAGTTACTATTTGCTTCTTTTTCATTTTCGCTATTCATCGCATCAGTAACACCATTGATAAGTTCTTCTGTTTCTTCTTGAGATAGACCAGAAATGTCTACCTCGTCTTCTCCCTCTTTTGCATCGGGGACAGCTTTACTAAATGCGCTCATTTCAGAACCTTTTAGTTCTGGAGTAGAATACCCACCAGAACCTGCAGAAGACGTTTGAACCAATGAAGTCATATCTCTAAAGACTACATATATTTTCTGCAAATCTGTTAGGTCATTTATAACCACCGAACCAGATTCTATTTTTTTGTTAAAGTCTCTTAATAGCTTTCCTGTTCCAGTTATAAATTCTTGTGAAACTTCCTCAAGAGATTCCTGATTAAGTTTCTTTTGTCTCTCTAGTCTATCTTTTAGACTTTCTTCTATGTTACTCATGTTCTCTATTTTCTAACCTCTTTAGGTAATTTCTTTGACAAGAATAAACATCTTTACATACATTCACATAAAGTATTCCTTTTGAGCTGTAATGGGTATATGATTTAATAACATCATAACTATTATAATGGTTATATTTAGTTAATTCACATCCACAGACTGCACATATATACTTACCTTTTGCAGAGGAGCCTCTCTTATGTGAAAGACCCTTTTTCAGTCCTAACTTTACATGTGCTCTTCTCTTTGAGAAATTAGGGATTACTTTTCTTGTCATAGATACCTAGTCTTCTTCTATAATTATCGTATTGATTGGATTGGCGATTAGCAGCTTATTAATTCCATCAGGTAATCGTTCACCAGATAAACTTATAACAGCTATTGCTTGTTCAACAACCCATGTGTAACTATTAAATTCATTATTGTAGTATATCGCAGATACAAGTGTAGTTGATATTAGCATTGCCAAATCTTCTCTCATATTATCATAATTATCTAACAATAAGTTTTCAACTTTATAGACATTTAAGAAATACTCACTATTAGCAATTATGTTCAAATATCTATTTTTGATGGTCTTAACCTCTTAACTCGTCTTTTATTATCTTAACTTTTGTCTTTAGATTCTTGACATCAACTTCTAGGTCACTTACTCTTGTACTCAATACTCTGTATGCAGGTTCGTGTATCTTATCATAAATAGTGCTAATTACTAGTGCAATAATTGAACCGCCAATTAAATACCCGAGAGTATTCGTTACCGTGACATCAAAGTGAATATAGATAATCCAAATTAAGAATGCAATTATGAATTCTATAGCGATAATCCATGCTATTTTTAGTAACAATCTTTTACGTTCTGACATTATTTAACCTCTATAAGTGTATGTTCGTTATTTAGTATATCATTACTTAATCTAAGGAAAGGTTATATATTTAACGTTCGTTTAATTCATAAGGATATACCTTATATTACCTAAGTAGGTTGATAGCCTATGTCTTTAGGGTTTTATGAGTATATTTATAACGTGGATATTGCTTCTTGCACCTATTAGTATAACACAAATACGGATGGTTATTCCTCTAATAATACAAATTTTACATAACTTTCTCTAAGGACACATGTTACAATATATGATAGGAGATTTTAATAGTGAGTGATTCTGAAAACTTTAACATCTCTGAATTTGTAGAAATGATTAACAAACAATCTAACACTGAAACTAGTGTGGCAATATCTAGGTTAGACTCTAATTTAAAAAATCTGATAGAAGACGAAAAAAATCTAGAAGAAGAGGTCAAGGAGCTAAAAAAACAGGTTGAGTCATTAGGAAAGCAACTTTCTAACGATGAGTATGAGGAATCTAGACACAAAGAAGTTAGTGAAGAGCGTTTTAAGGCTATGGATAAGGTTATCAATGATATATTAGAGGTATCAGAGAAACACCGAGCATTAATCATTCGTATAGTAGAAGGAGTAGGAATGACGAGTATCGGAACTCTTATTACTTGGCTATTTCAGTTATTATTTGGAGGAAAATAAGGTCGTATGGCTAAAAAAATAGGTAGCGTTTCTGTTTATGTGACAGAAGGCGGTAAAGAGTTAATTTACCCTGCTGAAACAAGAGACATTGTTGATAATGCCGAATCTGATTTATCTGCCAAGATAAACCAAGGAGCATCATTAATAAAGATGAAAGAATCAGAAACTGGAAAAATTGTATATGTTAGTGGTCAAACAATACTTCTTGTTTACCCAAATTACGAATAATAAAAAAGACCTATGTTATTAGGTCTTTTATTTTATCAACGTGTTACTGACCAAGCTGAGAATCCTTGTGCATTATAAACTTGTACTGCCATAGCTACTTGTTCATCTACAGACATGCCGACATATTCCCCATGCCCGAGAAGTTGGAATAGCCCTGTCGCCCCTGAAGATTGATTAACAATTTGTTCATTACCACCAGATTCACGTTGAATGATATATTCCCATGTTGCTACGCTTGTTCCAGTTTTAGATGCAATTTGCCGTGCTGCATATTCAGCACCACTTCCACCTGTAGAAGGTGTTTGAGTTTGACTATAATTTGTATTATTAGAGTAATTTACTGTTGTTGACTGTTGTGTGTTAGTGTTCTTATCTGTCGTTACATCAACATTAGTGTTATTACCTGATACTACATTTTCTGTTGCTGTAGGAATTTTATATTCTCTACCTGCAAAGATTAGGTGTGTATTTTGGTCTATTCCGTTTGCAGCCTCAATATCTTGTACTGAGACACCATAAGTTTTGGCATAGTGGGATACTGTATCTCCCCACGAAGCTTTAACAGTTGTATCTGCACTTACATCCTTCACCCCTACTGTAAGGGCTACTCCAGTTGCCAATGCAACTCCTGCTAACGATGTGATAGTTTTATTAATAACGATAATTTTTGTCCTTTCATGAGACAGATTTGTTCTGAACACTTATTTTTTAATATAAATATATCATAACATAAATATATTTCCATACAATTATCTTGACATATACAAACGATTACTAATATTACACTAGTGTTACTTAAATATACTACAGTGATTATGTTATGATTATACTATATTATATGGGAGGAACATCACGTGATATCAACTATTGTATGGGATAAAGCAAAAAAAGTTGCTGATGCTAAAGGAAAAGGAACTGATTGGGCTTTTATTGCTGACGTTTACCATTATCTTAATGAATGGAATTATCAAGTATACACACATGAAGAGACGGGCGACTATCTCATAATTGGAATAATTAATGATACTAATGTTATAACAGTTGATAAAAACAATGTCCCTGTTGTAAAAGAATTAAGTGATGTTTTGACTGAGAAAAAAGTGTTCTCGACCGAATCATACCTTGAAGATATAAACATCAAGTTACCGATTAGTGTAACAACTGAAGGTATACTGTTCTCTAAAGAACAAACGAATATAAATATACGAGTACCAAAGGAAAAGAAATGAAATTTTTTAATTGGAAAAAGAAGCCTCACTATATAGGAACTGTACAGCCTACAGACGATAACTATGCGGTTGTTATCCAAAAGGCAGAAAGAGATGCAATTAGTGCTAATAGCCTAAAAGCAGAAAGCTTATCAAAATCATATCATAAAAAGGATATTGCTTATGCATCTCAAATAAAAGCATTAGGTAGTCTTGATTTTGGTGAAGGTTATGTACCAAAATATACCAAAACAGATATGAAGAATGACCTGAGAGTTGTTCTTCGTAAAAGCGCCAATAACATTATGATTAATTCAATCATTGTTTTGAGAGGAAATCAAGCTGCTGCTTTCGCAATGCCAGCACGTTTAAAGGATGATGGAATTGGCTTTGAGGTTCATTTAAAGGACAGGTCAGCCACCCCCAATAAGAATGATATAAAACGTATGCACGATATTGAAGATTTTATCTGGAACGCTGGAGATAAGCAAGACCCCTCTTACAACTTCAGAACATGGATTAGACAAACTATTCGTGATACATTTATTTATGACCAGGCAAACTCAGAATTGACTTATAAGGGTGGTTCTGGTTCACAATTGCTAAAATTTAGAGCAATTGATGCAGGCTCTGTTTTCTTTGCAGCAGACCCTAAAACTGGAATGCCTGCTAGTGACAAGACTAATGATACATATTTTGTGCAACTAGAAGACCAAAGAATAGTTAGTGAATTCAAGCAAGATGAATTAACATTTAACTCTATGAATCCCAGAACTGATGTTAGACATTTCAGATATGGACTATCTCCTGTTGAAACCTCTCTTAACGAAATACAGTACTTTGAGATGACTGAAACCTTTAACGCTAAGTACTTCTCACAAGGTGGTACAACCATGGGTGCACTTATGATAAAGGCAGGGGCTGACCAACAAAGTGAGACTTCTCTTGAAGAATTTAGACGAGATATGTCATCTAGGTTCTCAGGGACACAAGGGTCTTGGAAAATACCTGTTTTCTCTGCGGATGATGCTAAATATATAAATATGAACCAGAGTTCAAGAGATATGGAATTCGAGAAATGGTTAAACTTTCTTATAAATGTTATCTCTTCTAACTTTGGTGTAGACCCACAAGAAATAAACTTCCCTAACAGAGGTGGTGCTACTGGTTCTAAAGGTAACTCTCTGCAAGAAGCTTCAAAAAAAGAAGGTGCCCAACTATCACAAGCTAAGGGTCTTGACCCTCTACTATCATTTATAGAAGATATTATAAACACTAACATAATTCCTAAGTTAGATGATAGATATATATTCTCATTTAAAGGTGATAGTATTTCTAGAGATATTCAGTTATTGGAAAAGACGAAGGCGGAAGTCAGTGTTAAAAAGACACTAAACGAAGTTAGACAAGAAGACAACCTACCAGAAATACCTGGTGGGGACATTCCTCTTAACGCTGTAATCGTTCAAAGATTAGGACAAATACAACAACAGAAAATGTTAGAACAGCAACAACAGCAAGCAACTACTGATGATGTTGACAATGCTACTAACAATATGGCTGATACTGGTGCTGAAGTTGCTCAGGGAATGGATGGAACAGAGACGGCTGCTGTTAAGAATGATGTCGTTGGTAAAGACGGTCAAGTAAAAAGTGAAACAAATATGAATGCTGCTAAACAAGGTGGCAAAGACAACTAGTCTAAGACCTGCCTTATTGGTAGGTCTTTTTATTATATTAGATACTGAGAATAATTAAGGATAATGATATGAACAATATGAATAAAACTGATTTTAATTTTTATGTACCACTAGATATGAAAAAGTCTATTAGTGGTGACGAACATGGACGTTACGTTCGTGGATGGGCTT
Organism: Streptomyces tamarix; assembly: GCF_032423885.1. NCBI lineage: Bacteria > Bacillati > Actinomycetota > Actinomycetes > Kitasatosporales > Streptomycetaceae > Streptomyces > Streptomyces tamarix. Next base: position 44,999 of record NZ_JAWCTQ010000016.1, read on the forward strand.
CAACACCAGATGTTGATTTAACTGGTGAATCAATTGACCCAAAAGGAATAGATGCTTCATTATTCTTAGCTAATGGATATATAAATTATGAACACAGAGAAGGAAGCGAATACTGGATTGGTAAACCAACAGCACGTTCTTATGTTGACCCACAACGAGGACTGTTCGTTGAAGCTAAACTATTTGATACACCATATGCGGATGCTATGTGGGAGTTGTCAAAGAGTATAGCTAATGGTGAAGATAACCCTGGCGGAAAAGTTTTAGGTTTCAGTGTTGAAGGAAGTAAACTTAGTGATGGTCATACAATCAAAAAAGCTGTTATCACTAATGTTGCTCTTACAACAGACCCTGCCAACCCTCATGCATTATGGGAGTCTTTTATTAAATCTTTCTCAACTGGAAATGCTATCGGTGGTACTGACCAAGAAGGTGCAGCCGCTTTGAGAGCAGAATCGTTTGCGAAAGATATCAAAAACCTAGCAATGACCTTAAAAAGTTCTTCATTTGATTGGAAAGATGTTGCCAAATCATTAGATAATGATGATGGTTTTGTTTTTGACAATGGCACAGCCGCTTTACTTCTACAAATAAAAGATGGAATTAGTAAAGAAGAAGCATTAAAGAGAATTGGTTAAATTATACTAGAATATTATGTTATATTTATTGTATATTAAAGAAAGGCATAGTGTTTATGACTACGTACAGTCAAATAATTGATAATACAGCTACTGATGAAAATACTCCAGTAGTCACAGACGAAAATATAGAAAGTAACAACATGAATAATCCAAATAACAATGAACCAGAAGTAGAAGCTACTACTGTAGTTGGAACAGATGATGTTCAAGATGCACAAAGTGTAGTAGAAGATAACACCCCTACTCCTGCATCAGAAGCTCCTGCTCCTGTAAGTGAACCTGAAGTTCCAACTCCTAGTTCTGAAGCAGAACCAGTTGCTACTCCTGCATCAGAAGCTCCAACTCCTAGCTCAGAAGCTCCAGCCTCTATTGAACAGCCAAATCCAAGTAGCACACCTACTCCAGTTGAAAATCCTATTGATGATACCTTAAAAAAGTATGATGATTTTTTCCAGGAGCAACGCAAAGAAACTAATAGTCTCCGTGATGGTCTAAAGGAACTAAAAGATATGCTAACTTCATTTACCTCAGAAGCTCCTGCTCCTGTAAGTGAACCTGAAGTTCCTACTCCTAGCTCTGAAGCAGAACCAGTTGCTACTCCTGCATCAGAAGCTCCAACTCCTAGCTCAGAAGCTCCTGTTTCAGAAGTTCCTAATTCAGAAGAGACTCCAACACCTGTTGCTGTGCCTCCTGTTGATGACGTTACTCCTAGCTCTGAAGCAGAACCAGTTGCTACTCCTGCATCAGAAGCTCCAACAATTGAAGATGAATTGAGCAGTTTTGTAAGTCAGTCAAATGATATTTTCATCAGAAATGCTAAGAACTGGAATCCTGCTGAACGTTCTAATTTCCTAAGAGGAATTCACAGAGCTGAAAATAAGAGTATCACTCAAGATAATATTGATGAAATGAATAGTATCTTAACTAAGTATAATTTATAACATAAACTACTTAAATTATATAGTGTGTATATGTTATATTAACTGTGACGAATAAATATATGTTGTTTTTAATCCTGTTTTACATCGTATGATTTATTCCCCATTCTCTCTTACGGGCGAGGTCTGAGTGGTTACGTTTGTCGCCCTTAACTTTGTATATAATTTCGGAAGGAGTGCTAGATATAGTTATCTAGCCATTACGCTACAAATGACAGAATTAAAAATAGATTCATTAGCACCAGCTGCACAACAGTTGCTTAAGTCAATGTCAACTGGTTATGCTATCGGTGGTACTGACCAAGAAGGTGCAGCCGCCCTACGTATTGAAGACCTTGATAATGACATCAAGCGCTTAACTGCGACAAATGCGGACTTTACTATCTTGGGATTGATTAACCGCAAGCGTGTTACATCAACAGCTCATCAGTACCCAATCAAAGACCAAATCGGTGGTTCTATCTTCGAATCATTCGTTAGTGAACCATCACTAGCCCCTATCGAAGACCCACATTTCGCACAAAAAGTTGTTAACATGAAGTATGTCTCACAATCACGTCAGACAACAATGGCTTCATTGATTGTTAATAACATTGCTGACTTGATGGCTCAATTACAAGAAGATGCAACAATGGCTGCTGGTCTTGCAATTGAATATGGTATCTTCTACGGTGATAGTTCTCTATCTGGTGAGTCAGCTACACAAGGTCTACAGTTTGATGGACTTGCTAAGTTGATTGACCCAAAGAACGTATTGGATGCTGGTGGTGAAAGTTTGACTGAAAAGTGGTTGAACAAGGCTGCTGCCATTATTGGTGAAGCAGGTTTCGGTCGCCCAACTCACGCCTTCACAACTGTTTCAGTACAAGCTGACTTTGATAACCAACAGCTAGACCGTCAACGTGCTTTGATTAGTACACCAGAAGGTGTTGCAACTGGTTTCAACGTTCGTGTGTTCAACTCAACACGTGGAGCAATTGCTCTTGAGAACTCAACTATCATGGATGCAGCAGACAAGTTTGTTGCTAAGCCATTGTCAAAGAACTCACCAGCCCCAGCTACAGTAACGGGTGAAGTTGTTGCTAATGCTAATGGTCATTTCCAAGATAAAGATGTTGCAACTCAAAACTACCGTGTTGTTGTATGGTCAAACGCTGGTCGCTCAGCTTCAACAGATGCTTCAGCAGCACTTGACAAAGTTACATCAGCAGTTAAGTTAACAGTAAAGATTCCTTTGATTTCAGCTTCAGCACCTCAATTCGTTGAAGTGTTCCGTCAAGCTGAAGATGGTAACTACTATGCTATCACACGTCAAGGACTATACCAAGCTGAAAACGATGGTACACAGTTGACCTTAAGCATCACTGATGACAACTCACGTATCCCTGGTACTTCAGATGTGTTCGTTGGCTCACTAGAACCTCAAACAACAGAATTGCTAGAATTGCTTCCATTGTCACGTATCGAATTGCCTCAATTCACTAACACAAAAGCCTTCTCAACAATCTGGATGGGTGCATTAGCATTGTATGCTCCAAAGCGTTGGGTACGTATCACAAACGTTGCCAAGGTTCACACAAACGTTTGATATTAAAGTCAGAGAAATCTGGCTTTTTTTATTTGCTATTATATAATAAACCTCTCATAGTACCATTGTCAAGTGTTTTGGTTATATTATACCTTAGTTAAATGTTATACTCAATATGAATCTTAACAAAAAAGGAAACGAAACACGATGACACTAAAAGCAAAAAAGCATTCTAACAAAAAAATCATTACACCATTTGGTGATAAGTATATTAATGATAAAGGCGTTGTAGAAGGATTAACAGAAAGCCAAGAAAAACACTTATCTGTATTAAAAGACCTTGATTACACAGAAACACCAAAGCCTGTTAAAGAAACCAAAGAAGAAACTAAAGAAGTCACTGAGGAAAAGCCTAAACGGACTAGACGAACTAAGAAAACAATCTCAGAAGACGAAAAGAAATAAGGAGGTGATTCTCCATGGTAGGAGATATATTTTCACCATATGATGATGGAAACCCAAAAAGAATTAGCATAAATGATGTTGAAAAATATACATTTGAAAGCTATGGTTTAACATCCGAAATGGTTAAAAAGTACATGTTTGGTATTAGAATCGTAGACCCAGAAACACAAGAAGAACTTGGTGATGATTTCTACGATATATCAATTGCTAAAGCAGTTTCATACCTAGAAAAGGTATTAGATGTTCAAATACTACCAAATATAATAAATGAAACTAAGGATTTCTATCCAAGTGATTACAGTTCTAGTATGTTTCTTAAGCTAAAAAAGAGACCTGTTTTGCAAGTAGAACAACTATCTAGCTCTTATAATGGTCAACCTCTAATGGATTATCCTAGTCAGTTGTGGAAAGTTTCTTCAATTGGAGGAACAATTCAAGTAGTACCCACAATAGGTATGGGTATTATGAACTCAGTTACAGGTCAGTCTGATGCTATGTCTCTTTATGGTGGAACTATGTTAGATAATATGGGTGTTGCCAATTTTGGAATACCTTACATGGGGGCAACTACTGGTCAATCAATACCTCAATTATTTAGGGTTGGTTATGTAGCAGGAATGCTTCCTCAAAGACGATTAGGCGTTGAAGAAGATTGGGAAATGCCAACTGACTTAAAAGTTCTGGTACTAAAAGTTGCAGCTAACGATGTCTTTGAACAGTTTGGTCGTTTGATTATTGGTGCAGGTATTGCTTCTAAAGAGTTTACTATGGATGGTATATCTGAATCTATTAACACAACACAGTCAGCCGAGTATGGTGGTGCTAGTGCAGATATCAAACAACTTGAGTCAGATATAGCTAAAGGAATCAGTGCTCTTAAGGCTAGATACGGAATACGTGTTGGTGTTATTTAAGGAGAACCTAAATGTCAGTTACAGATATTGCTAAAACACATAATACAGCTAACAAAGTAAAAATATCACAGAGCAACACTGATATCTTTATGGCTGACCACGGTATAAGGGTTATATGGGAAAAATCTTTTCTATGTGCTTGTCGTGATTCAAATGGTTCTCCCAGAACTGATTGCCCTATATGTCATGGTCTTGGTTGGGGTTATTTATCTCCAGAAGATACTATGATATTGTTCCAGCAATCAAGTAGTAAATTTAACATGGATAGGTCAACACAAACGTTTTCTGGAACTGCACTTGCTACTGCATATCAAGATAATATGATGTCAGTTAGAGATAGAATAACTCTTAAAGATTCTGAAATGTCAGTATCTGTTTTAGTAAAAGTATTACCTAGACATATAAAAAATGGCATTAACTTAAAATATGATGTCGTCAGAATTCAACTAGCTCAAACAGAAAAAGATGGCGGATTGAGTTTAGATAAATACAAAATTGATTTAGAAAATAATAGATTCTATCCAACAGAAGATATGACAAATTCATATATCTCGTTTAATCTTATTGTTAGAATGAGATATTATGTTATTGATAACTTGAGAAACGGTCGTTACACATATGAAGGTGATGCTAGACTACCAGAACGTTCACAAAGAGATATTAATCTTTTACCGAACTTATATTTGATGAGAAGAGAAGATAATTTTACACCCGATATTATAGATTCTGATATAGCACCAACAATTGAAGAAGACCCAAGAAGTGCTATTAATGAATCTGCATCAGGATTCTTTACTCAGAGGTAATTATGGATATAAGAGTTGAACAACTTAGTCTTCCACTAGAATTTAGAGACCCTGTAGGTGCCTTTAAATCTATGAGAAGTAGCATAGAGAGCACAGCTACTAGTGGTCTTGCAAACACAATATCACAATTATCCTATGTTGACTTAACAGTAAAACCTAATTACATCCAAGTTCGTGATAAGCAAATGGCTCAAAAAGGAGTCACTGACCTAAAACCATATTTTGCTACTAGTCCTAAAAGAAGGGCTAAAAAAAACGGGGGTTGGTATCTTATTATCCCCATAAGAGTTAAGACAAAGGATATGACCAATAGTCAGTATTCAGAGGTTAGAAAAGCATTTTCTAATGCGACTAATAAATCAATATCAACAGCAGCAATTGATGGTTTATTCACTGGCAAGTCGTCTCCAAATACACTAAGTGCACTTTCATACAAACCAAAGTCAGATAATTTATCTAGAATTGGCTCTAAAAATAATGCTAAAAGTACTTATGTAGCTTTTAGAACAGTATCTGACAAGTCATCACCTAGCTCATGGATTATTGGTAGAGGTCAGATTAATAAAGATACTGTCTCAAAGACATTCGAAGCAGATTTAGATAGAGCAGTTAGGTACTACTTGAGGCAACAAGAAAGGAACTAAGAAATAGTCAATGATACCTTCACCAAAAACACACGTAACTAAATCGTTACAGAAAGTGTTAAGTAAAATACTCGATGAGGCTTATATTACTAATGATTTATTAAGTGAGTTAGACTCTGAAAGTAGTCAAGCTTTTATTAATAAATATGTAAGCCAGTATGATAATAATCATCAACGAACAAAAGCAGGTCAGGAAATACCAATACTAGACCAGTTTCCAACTGAGCAATTACCTGATACATACATTGTTGTTGGTTCTGGCTCTGGTAAGGAACAAGATGGTTCAATTGGTTCTATATCAGGAGATAACTATGGGTATAGAAATAAACCTGATATAGTTGAATCAGCCCCTGTAACCATTGATGATTTTAATTCTTCCATTACTATAACAGCAAATAACTTTATTACTGATTTAGAGGATATCGAGGGAATAGCTGTTTCACCAAAACAAATAAGTTTAGATGGAAATTTGATTCATATCGAATTAGACCCTTACCTCCTAGATTCATTTAAAGATTCTAAGTCTGTTAGGATTACTTATGTTCCAGGAGATGACGTTCCTATAGTTGGAGAAACTAATGGTATTGATATGCAAGAAGAAGTTAATATTGTTCTTGTATCAAATAACATGCCTTCACTATATGCATTAGATTCTATTGTAAAAGGGGCGTTCATTCTTCTTAGGAAATCGACAGAAGAAACCAGAACTTACCAATTAGGTAACTTGGAATTTTTGCCAATAAGTACACTTCAAGACGAGAATTTGGGAAATACCCCTACACCTTACTATGCAAGAGAAATCAATGCAACATATACAGTTACGTATACATGGGACAGAGATTTCTTGGAACAAGTTAAAAAAGTTATGAGCAACATAATAGAATAGGAATTAATAATAATAATGGTACAAAAAAAAGAAGCTACAGATGTAGTAGAAAACAAACAAAATGATGAAGTTAAATACGAGGCACCTCAAAAGGTGTCTTACATCCACGTAGACACGTTTTTGAAGAGCGTTAAGTATATATACCCAGATATAAGTTACATGCAAATAGCAGGGTTTAAAGGCTATATGCAAGGTAGACAATATATGACAAGTATGGAAGCATTCAAAAAAGAACTTGACACCTACCTTGGTAAGTAACTTTATCATAAAATGAAAGGAATGCTATTTTATAGCAACACACTATGGCAATAGATAAGTATCCAAAAATCGCTCCTTCACGCCCAGGAACACAAGTTATAATTGATTCTACTGGTTTGGAGGGCTCTGCAACTGATTCTACTAAAGCAATCGTTGTATTCGGTTCTGCTACATCAGGAGAACCAAACCAATTATATAATTTAACATCACTATCTCAAGCTAAAGAGATATTTAAGTCAGGTGATTTAGTTGACTTTGCTGAAATAGCTTGGAGTCCTAGCACTGATACTGTTGGTGCAGGTAACATATATGCAGCCCGTGTTGATAGTGCACAACAAGCCACATTGACTAAAGGAAACTTGACAATCAACTCTGAGGTATGGGGAGCATCAGCAAATAACATCTCATTAACTCTTGAAGATAACACCTTAACTAACTCTAAGAGATTAACTATAGATGATGGTGTTCTGAATGATAGAGAAGTTTATGACAACCTCGGTAACATCTTTACTGTTAGCTATTCAGGAAGTCAAGCCGTTGCAACTATTGCTATTGCATCTGGTGTTCTAACACTATCTGCAGGTGCTGATGCAGAACACGTTGACCCAATTGCTACTTATAAACTAGTTAACTATTCTGATTTGATGACTATCATTTCAGATATAAATAATCATGATGGTTTTGATGCAGAGTTTACTCCATTTGGTGAAAAAGGTGTATCTCCTGTACTTCTAGAAGAACAGTCAGGCGACTTAAAGAGTGAGGGTGACTTTACTGTTAAAGCTGTAGCTGCGGACATTGCATTACAAACTGAGTATTCAGGTCTTGTATCAATTGTTGCTAAGGATAACACCACAGTTGCAAACTTCACAGGTCAACTGTCTGGTGGTTCTAATGGTAGTGTTCCTGCTTCTTGGGCTTCATCATTCCAAATACTAGCCGAACAAGATGCACCATATGCTTATTATGTAGTTGCTCTTTCACCAGATGCAACAGTTCATGCAGAACTTAGTGCATTTGTAACCGAACAAGCTGCTAGTGGTTTCCCTCTAGTGTCTATCGTTGGTGGTAATGCAGGAGAAAGCATTTCAAAGTTGCTTGGTCGTCAACGTGCCCTTTATAGTTCTCGTGTTGCAATGACTGCTATTGAACCAATTGTCACTATGAGTGATGGTCGCTCACTATCAGTTCCTCCATATCTAGCTACTGCATTTATAGCTGGTATTGCTAGTGGAATTCCAGTAGGAGATAAGGTCGAATACAAGCATTTGCGCATTAGCGGATTGGCTCGGTCATTCACATATGACCAACTAAATCAGCTTCATCAAAATGGTGTAATTGTTGCAGAAAAGGTTCGTGGTATATCAAACAATGGTTCATACCGAGTTGTTTCAGATGTAACTACACAAAATACCAAGTCAGACCCTGTTCAATCAGAATTATCTCTAAGAGAAATCACTGACTTCTTAGCCGTTGAGTTGAAAGATATGTTGGATTCAACATTCGTTGGTACAAGAGCAACCGATACATCAGCATCTATTATTAAGGCACACGTTAGCTCATTCTTCCTACAACAGATGAATGCAGGTGTAATCCAAACATATAGTGAAGATAATATATCAGTTGTTATTGAAAATGGTATTGCACGTATAAATGCTATCCTATCTCCTTCACGTGGTATTAACAATATCTACATGACATTGGATTATGAGTCAAGTACGTTGAGTGCCTAAGGAGAATAAAACAAAATGACATCATTAGCAAAGCAAACAGTCCACACAGGAAATACTGTTATCTTCTCAATCGCAGGTAAGCCAGTTGCTCGTGCCCAAAGTCTAAGTGCTACTCGTTCATATGGTACTATTGCCGTTAAAGAACTTGGAAGTATCATGGTTAAGGAACACGTTCAAACAGATTACGATGGTAGATTAACAGTAAGCAAGTTCAGAATGAGAACATCAGATTTGGAAGCAACAGGTTTCGGTTCTTATGGTGAAGATATTCTTAACCAAGGTGTTATCGATATAACTCTTGTTGATTCTGAAACGAAACAAGTTCTAGAAAGTTACTATGGATGCACAATCGCCTCTCAAAACCTAACGGTTAGAGTCGGAGAAGTTGTCGCAGAAGAAGTAGACTTCATGTACCTAAGTGCCAAAAAGAACGATATCGTCTAATAACACTTTATAAAGCCTTAATTGGCTTTTTTTATTGCACTAATTTCTGTTACACTTGATTTAGATTAACTGAAGACAAAGGAATTTAAACATGAATAATGAAGAAGAATTAGAAGAGCAAGAAACTCCTATTGTATCTAAAAATAGTGAAGCAGCCGAAAACATACTCGAGCAGGTAATATATAACACTAATGATACCTTCAAGAAAACGTATGATTTTAGAAGAGAATTAGGTATTACTGTTGATATTAGTATTAAGATGCCTAATGCTTTTGAGCGTGCAACACTTGTCAAAGAACAGGTTGGTTTATTTGATGAACTATTTGCATATGTTGACCCTGCTAATAGAATTATCTATGATACACTAACATTAATTGAAAAGTTTGGCAAGTATAAAGTATACAAGTATACTAATGATAAAGATATTGATGGAAATCCTGTTATTAACAAACAAGAGATACCTGATTACTTTTCTATGAAGAGATTCCCTCGTGAAGACCTAGTTACACAAATATGGCAGGATTATCAAGAGTGGAGGTCTCGATTTCTCGGATGAGTTATCAAGTCTAGGAACAATGGATATGGTATCTAGGCATGCCTACTCTAGGAATATGTGGACGATTATGAAAAAGTTCAATGTATTACCTACAGACCCTAGATTCAAAGCATTAACAGAATCTCAAATATCATTTATATTTGCTAATATTGTTAATGATAATGAGGACATTAAACGAGCAAAGCAAGGTCTTGACCCTCTAGCATTTGAAGATGTTGCATATGATAGTACGTTTGACTATGATGGGGACGTAGATGACTTCGAACTTGTTCCTGAATGGTTAGATGTAGAATCGTTCACCAAGACTGTTAGAGATAATGCTCCAAAAGATGAAACATATGAGAGAAAAATAGAATCATTATACGCAGATAAAGATAAGGTATCTGAGACAATCGATGCAGGTATTGCACAACGAGATAAGAACCTACAAAGATTGTATGATGAAATGGATGCCAAAAAGAAGAAAGCTTCAAGTACGGACGATGAAGATGATTTGCCTGTACTATGATTGGATGAATTATGCCTAATGAATCAAGAGTGATTAACTATAAAATAAGTGCAGATAGTAGTAATGCTGAGCAGAGCTATAATAAGTTAATCAAAAAACAACAACAACTACAAGAGAGAAGTAACTCTAATAATGGATTTATAAGTCAAAAAGACATTGTTAATGTAAATAGGCTTATAAACCAACTCAGAGAAGTAGATACTATATCTAGTGATGTTATTAACAAACAAGTTAATGCGTTATCACAAACAGTAAAAGGCGCTCGTGGTGTTTCTCCATCACGTAATTTTTCTAATGCAGATTATGGTGGTACGAGTAGAGGAAGAGCATCAAATCTAGAAGATTCTAAGAGGGAACTCAAGGAATTTGAGGATATGATAAAAGGCTTAAATAAGTCAACTTCTGCTACAAGGGATGGGTATATCTCTAATAAGCAGTATCAGAACCATAGAGAACTGCAAGGAAGAGCATCACAGTACTTCCAATCAGGAACTGATAGTAGTGGTAGGGCTGTGCCACCAACTATGATAACTCAACTTAAACAGGATTTAGATAATCTTCATAAGACGTTATCTGCTGAAAATAAAAGAATAGATTCTTTGACAGAAGCAGGAAGAACTGATACTAAAGGTTATGCATCTGCTGTTGGTCGTGCTGATTCTATTAAAAAAGAGATGAACAATAAGCAGACTATTTTAAATAAGGCTAGTTCATCAAACTATCAGAGTGCTTACACAAACAGTCAAATAGACCCTAAACAAGTAAGACCAGACAGAGGAAGTCTAGCTTACACAATGTATGAACGTGCAGGTTCTATTGGTATGGGTATAACCGCAGGTGTTGCAGGTGTTGCGGGCACATCATTTTATTCCGGTATAAATGATAGAAAGAACATGGCAGGAGATACTAATGCTATTGCTCTTGGTACTAATACACTAACAGGAAGTGGTGCTTACGACCAAGTAGCGGTTAGACGAGCAAATCAAAGTCGATATCTAGAAAATCTAGGAGTGACAAATAGTCAGGCTGCTGGAACTGAAAATAACTTCATGCAGGCAACTGGTATTAGTAATTTAGCTAGTCTTGTTAGCGTTGCAGGCAGAACAGGAAAGTTCGCTAATGCTACAGGTACATCATATGATGAATCTTCTGCATTAACGTCAACTTACGCAACATCTGTACAAGGAGCTGATTCTAAAGGTCTAAAAGATTTGCAGAATACTATCGTTGGTGGATTGAAACAATCTGGAATGATTTCGCAAAGTAAACAGCAAGTAACTGCATTTAATAGTTTACTCCAAAGTGTTACATCAACATCTGGAACTTTAAGTAATAAACAAGCTCAACAATTAGCTGTAACACAGAGCTCTTTGGCTGAAACTGGTAAAGCAGGTCAAGGTACAAGTGGTAATGATATTCTAAATACAGTTAACAGTTCTTTGGTTGGTAACGCCTATAGTGCATCACAGATATCCATGCTAAGAGCCTCTAATCCAAATCTTAGTGTTTTCCAAGCTATAAAGCAAGGTAAACAGGGTATCACGAATACAGACAATCTTAGTTCTGCATATAACATGGCTCAATCTATGGGTGGTGGTGATGATGCATTAGACATATACTTAGATTCTATGCTTGGTGGAAAATCATTAAGTGACCCTCAAATGAAGTCGCTTAGAAAGTTAAGTAAGAAGGCTGCGGATGGTACGCTTACATCATCTGATAGTAAGAAATTACAAAATATAGGGGCTACAACAACAGATTCTAATAACGATAGCCAAACAAGCTCAACTAACGGAGAGCTATCTGACTTAACAGCTAGTCTAAAGGCTGCTAATGACAACTTCTCTGATTTAACTAATAAGTTAATTGGTGCTACAGCTAGTGCTGTTGGTATTACAGGAGCATTTGCTGTTGCTGCAAAAGCAGCTCTAGCATTCGCTGCAATGGCTGCAAGCGCTGGAATATCTTCAGGAATTGCAAGTACTATCAGAAGTGGAGCCACAAGAGCATCAACTGCTACTGCTCGCTCTGAACAAGCTTCGATGTCACGTTCTAGCGTAGGTGGTGGCGGTATCTCAGGTGGAAACAGTGGTGGTGGATTCTTCTCTAGTGTAAAGTCAAAAGCAAGTGCTGTAAAGGCTGGAGGATATAGAGGTGTTGTCAACAGTGCTAAAAACACACTTAACAATGTCCGCTCAACAGGTGTTAAGGGAATAGTAGCCAGTGGTGCTAGTAAGCTAAGAGGAATGTCTGGTGCTAGTAAGTTAGCTGTAGGAGGTAATGCTCTTCTAACGGCAGGATTAGCTATCCCAGAACTTGTGGGTGACTTCACAACAACAAAAAAAGGCTCTAAGAAGAGACATCAAGCTGTTGGTGAAACGACAGGTTCAGTAATTGGTGGTGGAATAGGTACAGCCTTAGGTGCTATGGTTCCTATCCCAGGTCTTGATATCGCAACATCTATCGGTGGAGGTTATATAGGTAGCATGATAGGTGGAAAGATTGGTAAGGGAATCGGAGGAATGTTTGGGACTTCTAAAGATTCACAACAAAAGACCAATAAAGATACTGCTAACCTTAAACTTCGTGAAAAAGTTGTTAATGAAGATTCATCAGTAGCAGATAAGTGGAAGAAAGTCTTACAAGACAAGGATTCTACAAGTAGCTCTAGTTCAACAAAACGTAAAAGCTCTAACAGCGGTAGTGGTAGCTCAGGAGATGCACTTAAAATCGTTCTATCTGGAACTGTTAATCACCAAGGTAGTGTAACAGATATGTCTGCTCTACAGAGTTCTATAACAGGTGACACAGGAATACAATCTTACCTACTATCACAGATAAGTGGTAATGAGAGTACTATAAACTAATAACTAACCTTTTCTAAAGAAAGGGTTTTTATTATGCGTATTTGCTTTTAGATTACGGGACGAATGAGTTAAAATAGATATATAATCAAAAAGGTAAGATAATACATGGCTGATGCTAACTACGCTAGAAACGTTACAGTAAGCGTTAAAATAACAACTGAAAAAAATGAATTCTTATTGACATATGATACTGAAGAGCAGGGTTCTAAGGATACTTACTTTAAGAAACTATCTACAGGAGAGATATCTGATGGTATAATTTCTCTAACAACAGAGAACCAAATGTCTAACGATATGGGTACATTTAACCTAGTTATGGTTGGTACTCAAAGATGGGAAAACTTATTAACTAGTAATGACATTGTTGAAATTAGAATAAACCCCAGTCGCCCATCAAAAGTAGATAATGATTTAATCATGGTTGGTATGATTAGTGAAGTTAGAATGATTGGTCAATATGGCGAAAACTCTGCCGTTTATCAAGTAAATGGTAACTCTATGTCTAAAGCAATCACTCAAATGTCATTAGGAACTATTCAAGAGTTAAACGGTCTTATGGGTGATGCAGGATGGATGTATGGAATTCCTGGTATTAGTCAAAATGATAAAGGTCAGTATACTGAAACAGATGGAAAAAATTCCGCTGGTACATCTGTTGGCTCAGATAACAAATCAATAACTCAATTATCATTCATGGGACAAAAAGCTTCTGGTATAATTGACCAACTAATGAAGTGGTTTTTATTCCAACATAGTAGTTATCAATATGCTAACAACAGAAGTATATCTGACTACTTTGAACTTAATCTATCTAGCAGACCTGAGGAATTTTTAACTGACCCAACCAATATAACCAGTTATCAGGGTAGCCTTCTACAGTTGATTAAAGATAGTGCTGCTACACCTTATAATGAAATACGAGAAGATTACTACACCGATAGTGAAGGTAATGCTAAAGAAATCTTCTACTTAAGACCAACACCTTTTGAATATAGTGACTGGAATAGCCTAGATGCATACTCAGTTAGCAATAATGAAATAGTCGAAAGGACTGTATCTCGTTCAGATACAGAAGCCTACTCTATATTTGAGACACCTATTCCAAGTAATATTATTCCAAACACTGATGGGTCATTACTGGCAAATCCTGTTTACTTCCCTAGCCTTACATCTAAGTATGGATTCAACCTTTTATCAAAAGAAAATAAGTATATATTCCGTTCTGAATATGATAATAGTTCAACTTCATCATCTTCTGGTACAAGCCTAAAGGATGGAGGAGCACCTATTACTTCCGCAGATGTATCTAGCATACAAAATGCAACATTGAGATGGACTGACAAAAAGAATATAACCGTAGATAGTCTTAATGACTTTATGAACAAATATGGCGTTCCATCAAACTCTCCTTTCAGGGGTAATGGTTCTTACTTTATAAATGCAGGTAATGCTTCTGGTCTTAATCCAGTTTATATACTTGCTCATGCAGGTATTGAAAGTGCATGGGGAACTAGTAACATTGCGCAGTCTTATCATAATTACTTTGGTATATATGCCTTTGATAATAACCCAGATAATGCTAAGACACTAAGTAGCAATGGTGTTGAGTCAGGAATAATTAATGGTGCAAACTGGATTAGTAAAAATTATTATCAAAAAGGTCATACCACTCTTAACGAGATGAAGGCTGCTGGATATGCCACTGACCCAAATTGGGCTACAAGTATCGCATCGGTTATGGCAGGATATTATGCTAGGGAAAAATTCTCTAAGTCAAATAAGAAAGATTCAAATCCATTTGCACAAACGTCTCTCGGTGATGATAGTTTACTGGGTAATGCTATAAAAGCAAAAAAAGGTAAAAGTACTTTACCTGCTGATTCAGTATTATCACAATCAATTGGTCTTAGCAACGGTCTAAGCCCAGATTCTTTACTAGGACAATCAGTAAAAAAAGAAAAAGATAAAGCTAAGCAAAAGGCAGAAAAAGAGTCATCCAAGAAAAAAGAACAAGATGCTAATGATAATATCAATAAGCAGAATTTAAAAAAATATTCTATGTATTTAGCTAATTGGTATGCAGATAATTCTAGTTTCACTTCAGGGGAAATAAGAGTTGTAGGTAGACCTGGCTATAGAGTAGGGAATATACTAATAATAACTGATAACTCCGAGGTAACACAATCTGGAGATAGTGTTATGTGGAAGTTCTACATTGAAGGTGTTTCTCATGAGTTTAGTTTAACTAGTGGATATACTACTGTGTTGACTGTGACAAGAGGTCTTCAGTCAGATATAACTGGATTAGATAGATTTAAACACTATAATCAAGCAGTTGCTTTCACAGGTGGCTTATTCGGAGAAGCAAACTTAGCTACTTTGTATAGTAAGAGTGTTTCTTTACAAAATGATGGCTCAGGGAGTGATTCTAATGACTCATCAGATAATGTATCTAGTGGTTCTGGTGGAGATGATTATCCTGATAAATGGAGGAATGCTACACCCGATAGTATGGCAGATACATGGAACTATTATAATCGTGAGTGTGTCTCATTCTGTGCATGGAGATTATCAAAGTCGGGAGTTTCCCCAACTCTGTTCTCAAGTTTAGGTAATGCATCTAACTGGGGTCTTAAACGTAGCCAATATGTTACTAAAACACCTCACGTTGGTGATGTAGCATGGTTCTCTCCAGGATGGGGAGGAGCTGGTGGTGCTGGTCACGTAGCTATGGTAACAAAAATAGATGGCAACAATGTTAACCTAGATGAATATAACTGGGAAAACTTACACAACTTCCATCAAAGAACAGTCTCAATAAGTTCAGTAACAGGATTCATACACTTTAAATAATAAGGATATAAAATGGATATTGTAAAATCACTAACTCCTGTAGAGCTATCAACTCAACAGGGCACACAAAATACAACTAAATCAGATTTAATAGTTCAACCAGTTTCTCCGGATAAAAACCCTCAAGCTAGTATTTTACAATTTTCATACAGTGATGACTTTATTCAGAACTCAACCTTTTATTTAACAGATGACCAAATAAGCGAATTATCATATGGAACCAGCAATTATATGTTAGCCTATGCAAACTACTATTTATCTCAAAATTCTAGGATTGAATACGTTCATTCAAAAGGTCATGACCCAAAATTTAACCCTTTGCAAGTACCAACTACAAAAATGATACAGATAGACAATAGCAGTTTTGTTGGATGGTTATGTTATCAAGCTAACATAAACAATTGGACTTCTGAAGATGCTTGTGGCAACGTTGAAGATTTGCTTAATTCTCAAAAATTATTCACCATATCAACAGGTGAAAAAACCATGACGATTACAGAAAAAAGTTCAATTATAGCGAAAGCAACAATCGGTGATTTGGTTTTCTTTGATACACATAAGAAAAATGGTTCTGTTGGTATATTCACTGGATATAGAAATGGCAATTATAATTTTATAATCGCAACAGGTGTATCAAACAATATTACAAGAAGCGGAATTTATGAATTTCAATTCACAGACTACTGGGCACAAAGATTCAATGGAGGAATACGAGCAGTTATTGCTCGTTAATACATATGTCAGATTACGTAAGAAAATTAAAAGGTACAGCTACCCTACAGTCAAGCCTTGGTAGAGAAATAAAGGACGTTTACAAAACTGGTTCTAATAACTACAGCTTAATATTTGCTACTGTTACAAAAGTAAACTTTGTTGCTGGTACTGTTGATGTTACTACAGTTCAAAAATATGATACATTAGGTAATGCGGAAGGTACAAGTGGAGAATTAAGTGCTCGTGTTCCAAGTCCATTTAACGGTGTAACTGATACTGGTTTCCGTTATGGCGAAACATTCCCTATAAACATTGGCGACTTAGTATTAATTGGTTTTATAGATGGTGATAGTACCAGACCCGTTGTTATCAATGTCTATAAAACACCTGATAATGCAACTGCTTTATCCAATACCAGTGCAACAACAGGTAATCCTAGCCAGGGTGAATTATACAATGACACAATGAGTTCATTCAGATTATACCCAGGACAAGTATATGACTACGTATCTGGTGATGGTCATCGTGAAGTTACACTATCCGGTGGTAGCTTCTTTAAGACTGCTTCTGGTGAGAGTGGCGATGGTATCCTTAATAATTATGGTTATGGATATGATGATTTATACAAAACTGATTTAGTATCGGGGGATAAGATAAAACCTTATTCATCAACAGCATCACAAATGCTACTTATTCATGGGGCATCTACTAGCCCAAATAAGACAGCAGTATTATTTGATGACGATAATTCATTGTCATTAAGCCGATACGTAGTAGGTGAAGATGGTAGAGGTGATGTTAATCTTAAGGCTGACAAGAGTGTTGAACTTAGATATCAGAATAAAGATTGGGTTCCTGATGATTCTAAGTCAAATTCTTCTGGGGTAAAAGCTGACGATACTGGAGTCAACGTATGGTCTGGTGATTATAATCTATCTGTTGGTAAAGATGGAATTGTAAAAACATATAAGGGTGATGTCATTGAAGATGGTAATGTATCACAAGCAGACCTAGATGCCTTAGATAAAAAAGCACAAGGATATGCAGACAGTTCTTTAGACTCTGCTAATCAAAATATTAATAATGCTATAGCTGGATTCCAAGATACAACAGATGAAAACTATAAAGAAGTTATGAATGCTATTGATGAGGCTGATAAAAAAGCTCAACAGTATGCCAAAGATGCTGAGTCAAATGCTACTGTAGACCTATCAAATGAAGTTAAAGAAAGACAAGCACAAATTGATGCAGTTGACCAAAAAGCTAAGGGTTATGCGGATGAAGCAAAACAAGATGCAATGGACGCTGCTTCTAGTGCTGATGGTGTTATAAGGAAAACTATAGAGGATACCAACTCTGAATTAAGCACAACAATCCAGCAAAATAAGGTCGATGCAGATGGAAAAATAGAAACAGCTCAGACAACTGCTACTCAAGCTCTAGATGGTCTTTCTACTAAAGTAGAGAAGACAGACTATGACCAAAAAACAGATGAATTAAGCACACAAATAAATGCTACTAGTCAAACAGCAACACAGTCTAAGCAGGATATTGTTGATATTAAAAATACAGCCAGTCAGCAAGAATCTAAAATAAATAGTATTGTAAGTGATGCTAGTCAAACACAGCAAACTATTAGTGATATCCAAAAAACACAGAGTAGTCAATCTGATAAGATTAATCAGATTACTACTGACGTTGATGGCACTAAACAAGAAATAACTGATATACAAAAAACTAATGATTCTCAAGATTCTAAAATGGCTACCATACAAACTACAGTTGATGGTATGACAACTGATTTTTCTGACTATAAGAAAGATGCAGATGGTAGGATATCAGTTGCACAAACAACTGCAAGCAATGCTGTTGATGGATTAAAAACAAAAGTAGAGAAGACAGATTTTGATACAGCAACAGGTAATTTAACTACTCAGATAAACACAACCACCCAGACGGCTAATCAGTCTAAGCAAGATATTGTTGATATTAAAAATACCAATGCTACTCAAGATTCAAAAATAAATAGTATTACTAGTGATGCCACACAGACTAAGCAGACTATTAGTGATATCCAAAAAACACAAAGTAGTCAATCTGATAAAATTAATCAGATTACTACCGATGTTAATGGCACTAAGCAAACGATTGGTGATATTCAAACTGTTCAAGGAACACAGACAACTAATATTACCAATCTAACTACACGTGCTAATGGCTTTGATACTACTATTCAGTCAATGAATAATCAAATCAACAGTCTAGGTAAAATTAACCAACTGTTTAACACAGAGTTTAGTCCTGATTTTGCTGGTTGGTCTAGCACAGGTTCTGCAATTACAGGAGCTGTAGATAAATATGTTACTTCGTCAGGTTCATATAATGGTTCAAATGCAATATATATAGATAATAATACTGAGACATCAACATATTATACTAGACATTCTCAATTAGTTCCTGTAAATGGTGTTACAGTTATATCTTTATCTTGGGCTGTTAATACAATTACATTAAAAAACTATGCGCATTTATTTGTTAAATTCATTGACTCCACAGGTAATACTACAAGTAATATGTATAGTTGGGATAGTACAATTGGTGGTGGTTGGGTGACAAAAACGCTACCTAATATAGCTGTCCCATCAGGAACAGTTCAACTAATAATAGACTTTGAGACTAGAGAGGGGTCTCAGATGTACTTATCACAGCCAATGATGGTATTTTCACCGACAGTTGGTGACTATGTACAAGGCAATTATAACAATAATGCCCGTGTTCTTAAGATAGAGGCTAGGGCTGACAGTATTACCACAGAATTATCAAGTACTACAACTACAGCCAACAACGCACTATCTAGTGCTGCCACTGCACAAACAAGTGCAAATACTGCTAACAATAATGCAGGTAAAGCGCAGTCTAGTGCAGCTACCGCACAAACTACCGCTAACAATGCGCTATCTAGTGCAGCTACCGCACAAACTACAGCCAATAGTGCTAGTAGCGCAGCAATTGTTGCAACTAGCAATGCTGCAAAGGCACAGCTAACAGCAGACCAAGCTACGTTAGCTCTCAGTTCATATAAAACAGATGCCGATGGTAGAATAACAAAAAACACTAATGATATTGCAGCTACTGCTGAATCATTTAGTGTAAGTATATCAAATGTACAGTCTAGTGCTGCTACAGCTCAATCTACAGCCAATAATGCATTATCTAGTGCTGCCACTGCACAGACAAGTGCGAATACAGCTAATAGCAATGCAGGTAAAGCACAGACAAGTGCTGATACAGCCAATAATGCTATAAATAACCTGTCTGTAGGTGGTAGAAACCTATTGCTAGGTACATCTGTTAGTATTACAGGTGTTGGTAATAATTCTACAAATGGTAATTTTGACTCACAAGGCGGTAGATACTATCTTGCAGGTAGTAAAAAGGTATCAGACCTTTATAACCAATACGGATCATCAGGGTATCTAACTATATCGTTTGATTGGGTTGCTAGTGGTTCTACTTTATCAGGAACATTTTATCCTCAATGGGCAGGAGCGCCATATGGTGGGTTAACTGGTGCAGTTATAAAACCTAGTTCTACCAATAGCTCTGGTCATTATGAAAATAGTGTCGCACTAAGTTCAAATGGTTATTCTACTGGTACAGCTACTAGTGTTCAATTTAGACAGGATAACTTACAAGGAAACATAACAATTACTAACTTAAAGCTAGAGTCTGGTAATCAGGCAACTGACTGGACTCCAGCTCCAGAGGACGTACAGGCTGGTATTGATACAGCTCAGTCAGGTGTTAATACACTTTCTCAAGTAAACCTGATAAACAATTCTGACTTTTCTCCTGATTTAGGTGGGTGGACACAAAACAACAATGGAGCAAATGGTAACTATACAACCGGTGACTATGACTATTCTGGTGCAGTATATGTGCTAGAAAGTACAACAACAGGAATGGCACGGACAAACAGTGCCCCTATACCTATAAATTCCTTAAGTCCTGTTTCTTTTTCATTTAATTTCTATATATTCACCCTTCCTAGTGGGGGTTCAGTCTACAGTCAGTTAACATATCTAGACTCTAGCTATAATGAAATCAATGGCAGTGGCTATCCAGGAGGAATAAACTTAGCAACAGGTAATGCAACAGGTAAGTGGATAAACAGAACTGTTAATAACCTTTCCTTTACTCCACCAACAAACGCCAAGTACATTGTATTTTCTTTTGATGTTAGAGGTAATGGAACTAAGGCTGGATTCAATCGACCTATACTGGTTAAAGGTACTAGCGTAGGAAGTTATGTTAAGGGTGACTATGGGATGTCAACCACAACCACACTTCAATTGACAGCTAGTAATTTCACCCTAGGTATTGATTCCAATGGTAATCTTATATCTGGTATTACAGGTAATGCTCAGTCATTATCACTTAATGGTGCTACAATATACTTGAACTCTAAAACAGTTATTGCAGACGACTTTACTACTAGGCTGTTGTCTGCTTATGATGCTACTATTGGTAATACACTTACTATTGGTAGTGGTGGAAGTATACAGTCTGTTCTAGGTGGAAAGATATGGGACTTTACCCCTAATTCTGGATATTACTTAGTAGATAACACTAATCCTTGGTTCCAAGTAGACCAAACAGGTACATTCATAATGAACTCACTAGGGGACTTAGAGTTCAATGGTACAATTACTGCACCTGATAAGGGTAAGTTGCCTGACGGTAGTACCCCATATGCATATCCTACCCAGACGACTGATGGGAGTACAACAGTTACTTGGACTAATAAGTTAACAACAACAACTTCATTAGGTATACAAGGTCTACGTGTTGACCAACAAAACTATAATAGACCAGAATCATCTGGTGGTTTTGTTTATGTAACAGGTCATGGTATATTTACTGGTATGGACCAGGTTAACCCAAGAGGTGTTATGACACCTGATGGTAATTTATATGTAGACACTGTTAACCTAAACTCTGGTTACTCATGGAAAACTACGCAAGTACCAACAGCAGTAAGTAAAATATGGCAAGGTGTTTATAATGGTACAGCAAATATGTACCTAGACGCGGCTGGATATGTCCGTATAGCTAATGCTGCAGGTAACAGTGGTGGAAAGATATACGTTAATGGTGACGGAGTACAATTATTCAGTGATGTATCAACTCTTGTTTTAGGAATAGGACACTCTAGAAATGGGTATTTGTACTATGAGTCAAAGAAGTCTGGCTCTGGAGGTTCTGATGTAAAAATGGCTGGTGACGGGGCTTTCTTCGCTCAAACATCTGCTACTAAGTATAAGACGAATATACAGTATGATACTACCTCTACACTAGCAGATAGGTTAATGACACTTGACCTTGCTTCTTGGAATGATAAGGGTGAGGAGGATATGCGTGTTGCTTATAAGACCTATGGTGATGAGCCTGATTATGCAATCAACCTAGATGGGTCACGATACGTAGGTCTAATAGCAGAAGACTTAGTTAAGGCAAATCTTGAGGAATTTGTTGTTAGAGACCCTAGAGACGGTACAGTAGAATCAATAGAGTATGATAAAATAGGTATAGCTCTTATACCAGCAGTTAGACAACAAAGGGAAATGATTAACGAACTACGGCTAGAAATAGAAAGGTTAAAAGATAAAATAAAATGAATAATTTGCAAATGAAAAATGAAATTCCAGATAATGATAAGCAAACAGTTAAGCTTATGTTTGACGCCACATTTTCAGATGGTACACATATTGAGAATGGCTCTGTTACAATTACACGAGCAGACTGGCTAAATATGACTGGAACACAGAAGTTGGATAAGATTGCCAAAACAATGTCTGATAGATTGTTAGAGAGCATGTCTACTTATGTAGCACCTGCTGATACTACCACGGAGGGTAACTAATGCAAGAAGATAATCAAGAACAAAAAGTAGAACAGTCACAAGGAACACAAGTTGATGCTAGTTTAGTAATTAGCAATTTAGCACAAGATGTTGCTGAGAAGACAGTTCAAATAGCTACCTTAAAGGCTAGAATTTCTGAGCTAGAATCAAAAGTTAAATAAGGGCTTTGCCCGTACATATCAAATAAATCTATCTCTACTACTTGCTATATTAGGGAAGAAAGGATAAATAATACTATGACACAGGCAGATGGAACGCACTCACTAAAAAGAATGAGATTATCATATAATGGTGCTAACTATGATTTTAGAGTTAACCCAGAAAATTATGAAAAAACAATACCACAACGTGTCTCTGTTACTAGAACACAATCAGCGACAGTTGTTGAAGATTTTAACAATGATGTTGCTGTAATAACTATAAGTGGTACAACAGGTAATGATAAAAACCAAACAGCTATAAATGGCATGAAAAGTTTCCTTGATGGATTTAATAGGAAAAGTCCTAGGTATGGTCAAACACCAAAGCCTTATATGATATTTTATAATTTCACAGATGGTGAATATAATTATGTTACTATGCATAGTGATGGAGTAACATACACACGAGATGTTAATAATCCATTAGTGTCACAGTATAAAATATCTTTTTATGTTATAGGTGACTTAAGTGATGCTGACATAGATTCAACTATAACAAATGCTGAAACAACTACTTCAGATAGTAATAAAGGTTCTGGTAGTACATCATTACGTTCAGCAGGTTACTCTAGTGGCACAGTTAGCTCTGATAGTCAAGCTGGAACTAATAGAGCATCCACTATTATAGGAGCTAGATAATGAACACATCACAAGATAGAACGCTATTAAATTTTATATCTAGTATTCCAATGAGCTATTCTGGTGATATAAGCGCATCAAATTCTGGTAATTATATCTCAAGTAAAGTATACTACCCAACTTTTTCTGTATCTACTTTAGCACTCAATATGTTTAAATCGATTAACAATAATACAAGTGGGTATATTAGTTCAGATGATGTTAATTATAACACAGTAATACAAGAAAGTCTAAAATCAGAATGGGCTAAATCACAACCTAATTTGTTAACACTACTTAGAATGGTTTACTTAGAGTCATTTAGTGCTATCGATTGGGAAACACGAACCCAAAGAAATGTGCAAGTTACAAAAAATGATTCTCTAGTCCTTTACAATAACATAGGATACATTATTGAATCCTTGGAAGAATATGATGATAAATATGAGGTTATTATGGTATCACTACAGAAATTGCGCTCTGATATACTATACGCTCATTCAGTCATGAGGGGTGAACCTAGTGCGCTATAAAAAGTATACAGTCCAACAAGGCGATACATTACAAAGTATTGCACAATCAACATTAGGCGATTTAACTCAGTGGTATTCGTTAGCTTCTTTTAATGGTCTTAAGTTTCCTTACATTGTTGAACCTGATATGAAGAATGTTAAACGGGAACAGTTAGCAGCAGGCGATTTGCTATTAATTCCAATTGAGGAGTCCTATGCTCAGGTAGAAGATGCGAAATCAATTGCAGATAGAAAACAAGTTTCTGAGTATGTGTTCGGAAGGGACTTGTCTTTAATAACCGATTTAGACACAGCTAACTATCGAGCAGGCTCAGATGAAATAGTTGGTTTAGATTCTGATGGAAAAGGTTCAATTAATGTTGTAAAAGGTTATGATAATATTGTTCAATCAACCTTAATGAGATTAAATACTCCTATTGGAAGTTTGCCTCTTCACCCAGAATACGGTTCACATGTTTATGAATTCTTAGGAAATCTAAACTCATCTATAGAACTAGAAGTTCTTAAAAGTTGGATTGAGAAAGCAATTAAAGGTGATAGTAGAATAAGTGATGCAACTGTTACAAGCTATTACTCTGAAGATGATAGGGTTAAATTCAATATTAGAATAGTTCCTATATCAGAAGAAGACCAACAGACTATCATTATAAACATGGACTCTATTGGAAAATTTACGTTAGGTCAGTAATATGAATATAAAAAAACAATCTGAAGTCTTACTAGATATGTTAGACTTCACTAATGCAACTACAAACAAAGTAACAGATTACTCTGTTGGTTCTGCTGTCAGAAGTATATATGATGCAGTATCAATAGAAATAGACCAGTTATATATGTCTTCTTATCAAAACATACGGGAAGGAATTGAAAATGGTCTAATGAGCAGCTTCGGATTCACAAAAAAACGGGCTGTTAATGCATATGGATATTTACAGATAAGTTTTACAACACCTCTTGCATCAGAACAAATAGTATCTGCTGGTACATCATTCACAAGTTCTATCCCTTCTAAATCAAGCATTATATATCAGGTAGTTAAATCTGTAACCGTTCCTATTGGTTCTAATTCATTTTCTATATTAGTTCAAGCCGACACACCAGGAGAAGTTGGGAACATTATTAAAGGTGGCATAGATACCGTTCAATCTGGTCTTGCAAACGTATCTGCTGTAACAAATCTAGAAGATATATCGACAGGAAAAGAAGAAGAGAGTTATGAAAGTGCTTTAGCAAGATTCCAATTGTTTATTTCAGGTTTATCTAAGGCTACAGCCGTATCTCTAGAAAATGCTACACTAGCTATTCCTGAAATAAGTGGTGTATACGTTGATGAAAAGGTTGGAACCGTTAATGTCTATGCACACGATGGTAGTGGTAACTTGCCTAGCTTTTTACAGGCAACTGTTAAGGAAGCAGTTGATAAGGTAAGACCAGCAGGTATACAAGTAACAGTCCTTCCCATATTCAAAACCCCTATTGATATAGATGTTACGATTACACTTCCAGTGTCATATGCCAATAATCTATCTTCTGGTTATGATGACAGTGTTAGACAATATATAGCAGCATATTTAGATTCATTCACTGCAGGGAAAAGCCTAGTTAAGAATGAGTTGATTACAACTATAATGAACTTCGATGAAAAAATATATGATATCTCAGTTAATAACCTAGACAATAATACAAATACAATGCCATCAGATTTGATAAGAGCTGGAAGTATAACAACTCACTACCAGACTATTTAAGGATATAGTATGCTTAGAAACAATTATAACGCTACTCAAGATAAGAGAGGGCTGTTTGAAAGATTTTTACCAACAATATGGTTTAATCTTAAAAATGGTTCTGATACACATAATGGATTTTTGGGTGCTATTAAAAATGAAATAGATGAATCAAACTCCGATATCATTGAGTCTTATGGTGATAGCTTTTTAGATACTGCTACAGGAAATGCTCTAGATAAATGGGCAACAACCATTGGTTTAACGAGAAAAAACAATGAGATTGATGATACTTTAAGAAATAGAATCAAGAAATATATTACAACAGAACGTGGTACCATATCAGGAATAATTTCTGGTATAAAAGATTACTTTGATGATGATGACTTAGCAGTAGAAATATATGAACCATATACGAATATATTTTATCTAAACAAATCTACCCTTAATGGAAGAGACCATTTACAGGGAAATTATTATAGGTTCGCTGTTATAGACATTCATATTAGTACCACACTTGATGTTAACACACTTACTGATATTGTTAATAAATATAAAGCAGCAGGAATAAAGGTTTATTTCACCTATGTTCCTTCTCTCGATGGTAATTACAGTATATTTATTGGTTTCGATGACTTTAGTGTACAGTATATTCAACCTTCTGTTTATAAAACATTCTCTCTAGAAGATAGCACAAGAGAACAGACTTATCAAGTTGGGGATAATTTCTCTGAGTTCACATCTGAAGATGAGTTCACAACTAATAAGGACAATCTAAATTCGGAAAAGGTTCTTGCAGGTGGCAATGCAGGAAGTCCTAATGCGACTGCTGGTGAATCTATACAGATTAACAGCCAAGGACAACAGAACAAACTATTCAACACAGAATTTTCTCCTGATTTGTCTGGGTGGCGTTCAGCTAATGCCCCAGATTATTTGAATTATATTGACACCAGTACTTTTTATAATGGTTCGAGGGTTGTTCACTATAATAACGGTAAGTCAACGAGATTAGATTTTCAGTCTCAAATGATACCTATACCAGACCCAAATCAAACATTCTCATTTAGTGTTTGGGTTAAGGGACAGGTATATGTAATGGTTGAAGGTTTTCAAACCATTGATGATTCGTCAATAACTGGTTCATCGTGGACTAATGGAACTGACTGGTCAGATAATTACAAAGATTGGACGTTACTGAAAATAAATAACAAAACCTTGAACGTGGGGAAAATCGGTACAGCAAAATACATTTCATTTACATTAGCTTCTAATAGAACTGAATTTTGGGCTGCCCAGCCAATGCTCGTTTTTGATACAACGGTTAGTGATTATGTACAAGGTAACTACAATGAAGTTACACCATTTTTCTCAGATATAACGTCTAAAATAGGTACGACTATTAAGTATAATGATTATTCGTATTATACACTTAATTCCCTTGCTACTTATAGGTTCAATTACGATATTCCTTCTTTGATTCAGAATAAGTTTTCTAATAGTTATAAAGTACCTAGAAATGTAAAGTATCTTAAATTTATATTTAGGAAAAACCCTTATGGAACCAATATAGGGAAAGTCAATATTTATGACTCATCTAAAAATAACATCAACAGTGCTGGCAAATGGATTACAGACAACAATAGTATAAACGGTGATAATATTTATGAACCTGATAAGGCTTACAGTATTAATGTCCTGGAACTAGACAATATTATAGATTCGTTTAATTACATATCTATGGATGGTTTATACCCAGGTAATGTTCCAGTACAAATTTTATACAGTGAGAACAATATAGACTATAGTAATCTTTCCTATACGGATACTGACTCATTAAACTCATTAGTTGAAGTTTATTCTGATGATTATCAAGAAGTACTGAAGGAGATTTTTGAGAATATAAAACTTAATTTGACATTCTTAGATATTAAGAAGCCTAGTAAAGTAACTGTGTCATTGTCAGATAACTCTCAGAGCCAGACATTTAACCTAGATAGCAAAAATATGGTTTGCGAGTATACTCCTAATTACAGAGATTTCGCTATACTAGATGACAAATTTGTTTTAACATTGCAAATTAAGACAAACACTAACGTGGACTTAAACTACTCTGCATTAATTTTATCAGGTCAACCTAACTCAAGTGATAAACTAGAATCATCTGACGTTCATTCTTGGGTAAATTATACTATAAATAATGATGGTAGAAACCTACTATTAAACTCAAAATTGCTATATACATCTGGTCTAGGAAACAATGCTGGCAAAACTACTATCACAGTCGAGCCTTTTGATGACACCACTAACATGTGGCACCTTGTAGCACCACAACAATCTTTTGATAATGCGGGTATTTATATAGGTAATAGCAGTATCAAAAATGGCGACTCGTGGGCACTTAGCTTTGACATCAAAGGGACTGGTATATGGTCAAGTATTGGTGCACAAATTGAAGGTTCAACGGTGAACACTGTCGTTGAGCCTGTTACAACAAACTGGAGCCGTTTATCATCAACAGGTATAAAAACGAAAGATGGTGGGTCTACTGTAGTATATTTCAACCTTACTAACTCGCCTCTTGATGTATATATTAAATTGCCTAAGTTAGAAGAAGGTACTATACCAACTGATTGGACTCCAGCTCCAGAAGATTTTTCTCCAACTATTTAAGTTTCATGTTAAGATATGTAAAATTGCATATCTTTTTTATTTACCATTATAAGGCTATATAAGCCTGTTTAAGGAGTTTTATATTGTACTGGTATAATTATATACAAATGTGATTATAAGCTAAAAAACAAGCTTATATGAGCAATTAAAGTATTTGTAATTGTTGCTTGACATTTGTTTATGATATGTGCTATAGTAGAGTTACAAATAAATATGTTGATAAGTACATTTATTGTACCTATCGGTGGTTTCTTTCCTTGCGCCACCTTATCCTAGCAAGTAAAAACGGTACAGGAGTGTAGCCGTAAAGTGGGATGAAATTCCGACTAAACCACTTCCGAAAATATATGGTAGCGATATATTGGGCAATGAATTATTGGAACATAGGTCAGTGCGCCTGAGAAGTTATTGCTCAAAGCACGGTTTGAAGAATTAGCAAACTTCATTAGAAATACATAGGTATTTCTGGAAGACTGGTGTAGTAGCCTAAACAGGTGTTGTCGGACAGTCAGCAACATAATTACTATAAGCACGGGTGATACGAACAAAGTCGATACTTAACTGTACTATGTTGTATTTTTTTAGTCCTTTTTATAAGGGCTATCTCTCTGTCTCTAGCTTACTACCTATGTTGGTAAAACCATATCGAAATAATCGATTTGTTTTACGCTATCTTAAGTTATAGATGTAAATAAAGTTTTGGTTTTATGTATGAGCGCCTATATGGTATACTTACAATGTATCAATTATATGCCTTAGGAGAAAAAAATATGTCGTTGTCTGTAACTGTGATATCAATGAACATACTAATAATGATATTTATCATAAATATGAAGAAAGTAAATATTATATTAAACAAGTATTTATCTTATTTGATTTATTTTGTTACTTTTTCTAATATAGTCATAGAGTTGCCCATGTTAATAAAGTCATTTTATCCAAATTTAGTGTATAATTATTCATTAAGTAATCAAATAAGTGATGTAATAACTTCTGGAATAATACTATTATTGGTAATTATACTCTATTCTATAAATATTATCATAATAAGTGTATCTAAACATACAGAAGAACTTATTAAAAAATACTTAAAAACACTTGACTAATATTATATTGTATGTTATAGTTAGTAATAAAGTAAACTAAAAGTTATACTTTAATCATATAATGCCTTTGTAGCTCAATGGTAGAGTAAGCGCCCTTTAAGCGTTGTGATAAAGGTTCGAATCCTTCTAAAGGCATATGAGCCTATAACTCAATTGGTTAGAGTAGCTGATTCTTAATCAGCAAGTTGCAGGTTCGAGTCCTGCTAGGCTCATTTGAGGTAATCTCATCTCAATATTAAATAGTAGTGATGTTTGTTGTGTAGTGCGACATGTTCACCAAGGAGAAAATAATGAGTAAAACAAAAGAAAATATAATCGTTCTGAATTCGTTTAATCATGATTCAGAGATAAATTCAGATGGTAAGTATCCGTCAGGTGTTAGAGAAAAGATACTACCCTATAATCCCAATAACTCAATAAGTGGTAAGTTTGATGATGAAAAAGATACCATTATAGAACTATTGAGATTATCTATTAATGATAGAACACGTTCAAAGGCTACAGTTCAAATAGTAGAAAAGCTTTTTTATCAAGCCATGTGGTTATCAGAGTTAGTTGCTGGAGCGGTGTTCTTTAATGATAGTGATAAGGAACGCTTAGATAATGTATACGATACAGAATTAGAAAATCGATATGATGAAATGTTGTCTTCTGTTAAATATATAGTAAATAATCATTTAGATGAAATGGCTACTGTTAAACCTATTTCAGATAATACCATTGATAGTGACGAATACTCATTTTTAAACAGAGTTGATGACTTCCCAACAATAATGAGAATTTTTCTTACAACTGAAGTGTACGGAACTAAAGTAGAGTTTAATAATATAATTGCTATGATTACTGGAGATTACTGTATTCCTAAATCTGGAGTAGAAATAAGTGACATTGTATATATAAAAGAATATATGTATACAATCAGTGATAGAATTGGTCATTTATTAGATGATGGGTTCTCATACTTTGATGAATTTCTAGATTCTAAATTAAGGTATTGACATACTATTTATTATATGGTAATATAGTTATATTGATTAAATGAGATGTAGTGAACATCTATAAAACCTGAATTTATTACCGAACATCTAATATTATGTGTTACGGTCGTTGGCAAGCAACAGAAAAACTTGTGTATTTCCGGACTATGTGTGTCGGTGTGCTCGGCAGGAGAGTTTAAACTTCACAGACAGAAAGACATACTGTCATAAGGACAGAGAGCCTATTACTGAATTATCTGTCATTCGATTAGTGGTAGGTGTGGCATATGGCATAAATGGTAATGTAAACTATCATAGTTATGAGGTTCGAAACCTCACTATGTCATTCAACTGAATTTCTGGCAGGTGGTGGAATAGGTAACACTATGTACTGATACAAAAATGTATTGGGAGTTAGAGGAGATAGATTACTAACATTTCATAGGTCTGGTTGACTGTCGCCATTGAACAAGGACAGCTACAGAGTAATCAATGTAAGGTGCAAATCCTTGCCCTGTCATTAGTAAGTGAAATGTCCCGAAGTGGGAATATACGGTTTAGGTGGTTTAATTACTGGCTTTACTTTAAGGGGTGGCACCTTAATTACTATATTATAGCAAGATAGAGTAGTGGTCAACTCGCTTA
This sequence comes from Streptomyces tamarix, assembly GCF_032423885.1. Taxonomy (NCBI): domain Bacteria; kingdom Bacillati; phylum Actinomycetota; class Actinomycetes; order Kitasatosporales; family Streptomycetaceae; genus Streptomyces; species Streptomyces tamarix. The sequence continues at coordinate 76,156 of NZ_JAWCTQ010000016.1, forward strand.
ACCGCTTGCAGGTAAGAGGTAATGGGTTCGAATCCCATTCTTGCAATTGGTTAGTGTTTATCCTAAATAAAAGCACAGGTGGTTATTTGCTTATCCTAGCTATATTTGTTAAAAAGCATACTATGATTCAGTTATCACCATAGCGACATAATGTCTCCTTCAATCGCGGTAACTCGTGTAAAAAGATTGCAGCTCGTTGCTTTATACTAGTTAGGTGGTTTCTGTTAGTGAATGCATGTGAGCCACGATTTGCTCCGGAGTGCAAGACGTTCGAGTCGTCTCATTCACATAAAATTCTATGATGGATACTCACATCCGAAAAATGCTGAGATAATGGTCATAATTAGCTACGTGTGGATATGTAGTAAGTGCTATGTGTTGGCACCTAAGTGACTATGATTTGGCGGTATGGCGAAATTGGTATACGCAATAGATTCAAAATCTATGGTCATATGGCATGTAGGTTCGAATCCTACTACCGCTATACTTGACATTATTAAGTAATTGTGTTATAGTTATAATTGTCATTACAGTTGTTGGGGAATACAATTGATTGACTTTATTGCCTCATAGCCAAATGGTAAGGCACTTCACTCTGAATGAAGCGATTTCTGGTTCGAATCCAGATGAGGCAGTTGACAAATAATATTGATTATGATATAGTATTATATGTTAGCACATTGAAAACTTAATAATTTAGCTCAGGTGGTGGAATTTGGTAGACACAGCAGACTTAGAATCTGCCGACTGAAAGGTCATGAGGGTTCGAGTCCCTCCTTGAGCATATGGGAATGCGCTAACGATGGTGAGTTAGAGCGGACTGTAAATCCGTTGTCTTTGACTTAGTAGGTTCGAATCCTACCATTCCCACTTAACGATGGAGAAATAGATGAAAATGGTTGACATACTACTTTGTGAAAGTAGGTTACTGAGTTCGATTCTCAGATTTCTCATATTGCCCTATAGTTCAGTTGGTAGAATGCTTGATTGTTAATCAAGATGTCGCTGGTTCGAGTCCAGCTGGGGCAGTCTTTTATTTTTTGTGGTACACAGTAGAGGAATTATGATAAAAATAGATTTATTTACAGATAAAGAGTTTAAAGATATAGTTAATTCATCTACATCTATATCAGATGCCCTTCAGAAAATAGGATATAGTCATAATAGCTACAGCGCCTCTAAAAAATTAAAAGAAAGAATGAATAGTTTATCTATAAGTATAGATAACTCTCATAGGTATGATTATCTAAAAATTCCTGACAGTGAAGTATATTGTAATAATTCCAACTCTAAAGGGTTCTCGATAGCAGAGCGTGTAAGAAAAGATAACTTTATGAACTATTCTTGTGCGGTTTGTGGCAATAAAGGAATTTGGATGGGTAAAGAAATAACTTTACAACTTCATCATATAGATGGAAACTTTAGAAATAATGAAAAATCTAATTTATCATGGTTATGCCCTAATTGTCATACTCAAACAAGTAACTATGGGAGTAAAAATAGTTTTAGGTCAAAAAATCCTAGAAGTAAATTTAAAGATATGAAGTGTATCATGTGTGGTAATTACTTCACCCCTAAGTATAGAGGACAAATATACTGTTCTAACAGATGTGTATCTAAGTCCCAAAAAAGAATTCCTCCTGTAGACAAAGACACATTATATAATCTTCTAATAAATCATAGTTTTATATATGTTGGAAGGCAGTATAATGTATCTGATAACGCAGTCAGAAAATGGTGTATTAAATATGATATACCTTCAAATTCAAAGTATTATAGAGATTTATAATGATTTTTATTAATGGGCTATTGGTGGAATTGGTAGACACGGGGGATTTAAAATCCCCTTAGGATAATTCCTAGTGCAGGTTCAAGTCCTGCATAGCCCATTTATACCACAGTACAAAAAGTTGATATTTAAGTATTTGACGACTTATATCAGAGGGCAACTACAGGTGGTCTGGTTGCCTATTATAGACTCATAGGTTTTAGACTCATGGTTTAGAGGTGGTGAGGTAGCTACTCATTAGCCTTTCCTAGTTATAGGAGAAAAGCTCACATAGCTCTATCTATGTGCGATTAAGCCTCTACGTTATAAGAGACGCCCAGCATTGGTAGATATGCTCGTGAAAGAAAACACGGTGAAGAAACTTACTGAGGCGACCAGATTTTAGCGGCAAACCCTCTGATTTGTCAGTTCCCAAACAAACTGATAGAGATGGAAAGATGGTTACTGAACTTCAAGACTTGAGAGCTTGATGCAGTGTAGGTTCGATTCCTGCTCATTTCATTAATGTCTTGACAAACTTTAAAAAGTATGTTATGATATTAATATATTATTTACTCCTGTAGTTTAATGGTAAAACAGCAGGCTTATACCCTGTATTAGCTCTAGATTGGGGCAAGTTCTTGGTTCGAATCCAAGTGGGAGTATATGGTGAGGTGTCAGAGTCTGGCTTATCGTGACGGTTTTGAAAACCGTTGAGCAGTAAAATGTTCCGTGGGTTCGAATCCCACTCTCACCATTCTCTTTGTTACAAGAGATAAAACAGTTCATGTTCAACTGGCTGGAGATAGCATCAAAGGTTTCATTATTTGGTCAGATACAACATTCTAAAAGCTCTATGTTCATAAAAGAGGTATGACCAGCATGCTGTCTAGGACAGTAAGTAGTGGTAGCAGAAAGCATAGGGTCTCTATGCAGGTCTGCATTATGGTTCTATGGTGTAACGGCTATCACGTTGGATTGTCTATCCGAAAATCCGGTTTCGACTACCGGTAGAACCGTATAGCGTACCAGTAGCATTAGCTGTAACTAACGGGCTACAAAAGAGACTAAGTAAGATAAAGTGGCAACTCTATCAAGGTCTTTAACCACCAAAAATCATCATATTCAGACAAGCACAGAGTTGGGAATGCGTTTACGTAACCTATTACAGTAGGTCTTACTTATGGTGCATGGTGTAATTGCCCGATTAATTTAATGGTAGAATGCCAACCTTGTAAGTTGGATACAGGAGTTCGATTCTCTTATCAGGCATATTGAATTGCGGGTTATATTTTCGGAGTAACCCTATAGCTCTTTGACCAGTCGGAGAGCTATTATTATTATTATTGGGATGTAGAGAAACGGTTATCTCGTAAGCCTCATAAGCTTAAAATAGTTGGTTCGACTCCAACCACCCCAATTAGGTTATCTGTTGCCTATATATTAAAATTCAGAATAGCTGATTGGTGTAGTGGTATCACGTTGGACTCCAACTCCAAAAACGAGGGTTCGATTCCTTCATTGGCTGTATCAATAAATTATTATTTGACAAACTTTAAAAAGTATGTTATGATAATATATGTTGATTAAGTTATTAATTATTTGCCTCCTTAGCTCAATGGTAGAGCGCTGGCTTGAAACCCCAGATATCTATGTCCGATTCATGGGGGAGGCATTTTTATACCTATAGTGTAGCCGGATAGCACTCAAGATTTCTACTCTTGCGACCCCAGTTCAAGTCTGGGTAGGTATATAAACTTATTTTAAAATAAGTGTTGACAAACTTTAAAAAGTATGTTATGATATTTATATAGTAAGTTAAGGTGGCTTAGCACGGATAAGCAATAGTAATGTTGTGAAAGATGAGTAATTCTCAATCAACTCATCACCATGAAAATGGTCAATCTAAGCAAGACATTATTCATAAGTTAGATAAAGCATGTTTTACTCCGAGGACAACGTTTTAGGAATCATATTACCATATGATGTGTGTAGTCGGCTTGAAGAATATAAGTCTGTTGTCTATTAGTTAACACCGCAAATGTTAGCGTTAGACACCTGTACAGTTACGAGTAGAGGTATTTCGTGACTACGTATCTGGAGCTATAATGTTTTGCAGACAAAGTAGTAATAAATGGCGTGAAGCATTCTTATCCTCAAAAGGGATTGGAACTTCTGACACAGCACGTCATGATTGAGAATACAATCTAAAAGGTAGATAATATTAATAATACTGTTAATGTATAACAAGCAAAAGCCTGTGTCGGGTATGCTGTGAAAGTGTCCTAATCCTGCTCCTATATGGAAAGCAGGGCTGATTAGCTCGCAAGGTGAGTCAGTTTCATAATAGATTAGTGCAAGTTAGACGATAGCTAAGTCTTTCCCAAACGAAATATGTGGAGTAACGCATACTCTATAGTGTGATTAAGCTTGATTAATCGGACATGAAAGATACTTGGAGGAATTCAAGTGGACAGGAAGACAAACTATAAATCTTCTAAAGGCTTTCTTTATATTACCAATAGTCTCATGGTTTTAGCAATCTTAACGGGTTGCTTTTTTTATTAAATGGTTGGGTACTCAAGTGGCTGAAGAGGCGCCTTTGCTAAGGGTGTAGACGTGTTAAAGCGTGCGAGGGTTCGAATCCCTCTCCAACCATACAGGAGTTATGTTATGATAGTATTATATTCTAAAAGAAATTGCATTCAATGCAAAGCAACTAAAAAAATGTTAGATAAAATTGGTGTAGAGTACTCAGAGGTAAACACTGATGATAATCCTGATTACCTTAACTCTATAAAAAGTAACGGGTTTAAGCAATTGCCTGTTATTGAGAAGAATGGAGAAATGTTATTTTCAGGTTTTAGACCATCTGAAATAAATAAACTCTAAATATATTATGCGGATGTAGTTCAATGGTAGAATTCCAGCCTTCCAAGCTGGCTATGCGGGTTCGATTCCCGTCATCCGCTTAAACTAATTATTATAATTAAACGAATTAAATATATACCTATAAAGTACATTTAAACAGTGTGCTTTTTTGCTTATTTAGTCTTATTGTTACTTAGATTAGCGTAAGAAAGAATGGTATACTATTAGTAGATATACAGAAGGAAAGGTGCTGCAAGTTGGCTATTATTACAACAGCAGGTCATGTTGATAATGCTTTAAGATTTTTTAACCAATCTAGTAATATGTGGGTTGGTTTAGGTAAGTCTGATTCATCATGGTCTAATGAAAATGTCCCAGACCCAGAGGACACTTCAACTATTAAATTTACAGGTTTACTTGGAATGAGAAAAGCAACTGATATTAGTCTAGCTTTAAAGGTTCCTACAGGTACAACTGGCTCAGATATCGTAACATATGGTGGAGAAACTTGGCAACTTGTTAGCTCTTCGGATGCACAGACTAAAGGTGCTAATTATGTCTATGTTTCAACAACTATAGGTAAAGATGAATTAACAAGTGGCACTTATAGACAGGTTGGTCTGTTTTTAAATCCAACCTTTAAATCAGGAGTAACGGCTGTTGCGGTTACTGGCGATAATGTAGTATCACAAGGTACACTAGAGATGTATGAAAATAGAACACCTCTTAACAAAACAAATGCAGATGTTATCGAAAGATTCATCTTAAAGTTCTAAAAGGAATATATAAATGGCTTCAGTAAATATAACAGGCTCACCTTATTTTAAGGCTATAGATACAAGTAAAGAATATTCAACACCACTGTTCGTTTCAGATAGACCAGTTGCTCAAAGAGACCTAAACGTTTTAGAAAGTACAATATCTCACTATATGCAAAATCTAGGAGATGGCGTATTTAAGGAAGGCGATATCGTATCTGGTGTTGATTTCCAAATAAATGGAACAACAGATGGATATACTTTAACTTTTGCACCAGGAATGATTTATGTTGGAGGTAAAGTTAGAGAATATCAGGGAGGAACTGCTAGTATAACAGGTGTTGGTAATGAGACTATCAACGTCTCAATTGACCAAGAAATTGTTACAGCAGATGATGACTCATCTTTGCTAGACCCTACATTGGGTGTGGCTAGTTCTTCTTCTAAAACAATAGATATGCTTAAAGAGCATGTTACACTTGTTGCAAATAACTCACAAGTACCAACTGTCTTTAAGTTCCAAGACGGAAAGTTATTAGTACAAAATAATCAAGGTGGCGCTAGTGTCATTCAAGACATGATGGCTCAAAGAACTCAAGATATCAACGGTACTTTTAAAGTTAGTGGATTTGGTCTATCTATCGATAATGTTACGTCTAAAGCACTAGCAAGTGCATCAACTCCACAAGTTTCAATCATAAGTGGTGAGGGTCTTGCTTATGTTAATGGTCATAGGGTTTCTAAGCCAACTGCTAGTCGTGTTAACTTAGATGCCCCCACTGATGTTAGAAATGTGCCAACAGAAGTTCACACGTATTATAATTCTTTAGGTTACATAAAGTTAATTAATGCCACTGTAAACGTTATTAATTCTGTTTCTGCTCAACACACTGTTGTTGGAAAATCAATAACACATGTTTCTGGTGTTAACGATGATGTTGGTTATACAAATGTACTTGCTCTAACAAAAGTACAAACAGCAGCTACCAAAGCAGCTTCATCCGGCTCAAACGTTGTCTATGCACAAATGGGTGTAGATTTTAATATGACAAATGATGGGAAAGTTTCTTGGATTACAGGAAGTAGTTATGCCCCTCAGTCTGGTGAAACTTATACAGCCAATGTTGCTTATCAAGCTGTTTTGTCAAATGGTACTGATTATAAGATAGTTAAAGATAGTTCTGATTTAGATGCATATGGTGTTCCTGCATATAAAATACAGTTCTCTGGAATGTCGAGCTCACAAAAGACACCAGATAATCTTTCAGTAGTCAATGTTTCCTATTCTTACTTCTTAGCACGTAGAGACGTAATTTACTTAAAGGCTGATGGAACATTTGGCTACATAAAAGGTCAGCCTGATGATGCTTCAGCAGTTACTGCTCCTGTTATGAACGATTCTACAGCATTATCTCTTGGTTGGGTAACTCTGTTACCAAATACAGATACCTTTGGTACAGTTAACTCATTTGCAGTGACAAACCTACCATTTAGTAAGTTGAATAGGCTTGAAGCCAGAGTCGCAACCCTAGAAAGTTCTGTTGTTAGTTTGGCGGAGTCTGTTAACTCAATTGCTGGGGCAGACCCAAGTTCACTTTCTGGTGTTATAACAGATTCATTTGTCGATTTCAACATGTTTGACCCTTCACTACTAGTAACAGATGACTCCCTATTGCCAAAAGAAGGAACAAGCACCTTGCTTCCTGTTGCTCTTAACGTTGATAACACAGCAATTTCTTTAAGAGAAAAAGAACCAAAGTCACATTCACAATCAATTTCTAGTTCTACTACACCAAGTGGATACAACCCAATGAATTCATTTGGAAATGGTGTCATTACAAGCCCCTATGTTGAGTATACTGCTGTTTCACAGCCAGTTGCTTCAGAGACTGTAAACGTTAACCCTTACATGGTTTTTGGTGACAGACTAGGGGTTATGACACTTAACCCTCCATATGCAGACCTATCATCAACAAAAGAAGTAACAATAAATAATACTGTAACTTCAACCTTGAATATCAGTCGTTATTGGGCTCATAGTGCAACTTATAACAATGACAACAAAACTGTAACAGACGATGCTCAATTCGTTTATGAAAATCAAAACGCAATTCAGTGGGATGGGAAGAATAACGTTAATAGTCATGATAAGTCAACCTCGACAGGAACTATAACAAAAAACGCAGGTACTATAACACTAGAAAACGCCGTAACAACTATTCCTTCTGCTACAATACAATTCTCTGTTACTGGATTAAGAGCATTTGCTGACAATCTATCTATTAAGTTTAATGGTATAGCAGTAGCTACTTCTCCAGCAGGAACTACTGGTTCTGGTACAACAAAGAACACAATTAAAGCAGATGCTAATGGTAATGCATCTGGTAGTTTCGTTATACCAGATGGTCAACCTTCAGGTACAGCTCAAGTTATGTTGACTAACACAGGAAGTGGCGCTGATTCAACATCAACAGCAATCGCTTCTTATGTTGCTAAGGGTACTGAAACAACAATTCAAGATATAGTTCAAACAACTCACTTGACCGTTAACTTCCAAGACCCACTTGCTCAGTCATTCCAAGTAGACCCATTCCTCGATAGAACAGTTACTGGATTTAATGTTTATTTCTCTAAGAAAGATACATCGACACCAATTGCTGCTAGAATAGTGACAGTATCTGATAGCGGTTTCCCAACTCAAGAAGTTGTAAAAGAAAAGATGTTGTACCCTTCTGATATTCAAACGTCAGATGATTCTAGTGTTGCAACAACAATCAAGTTTGATTCTCCTCTGTTTGTATCAGCAGGTAAAACTTACGCTATTGTTCTAATAACTGATTCAGCTAATTACGAAGTGTTTAGTGGTACTGTCGGTGCTAGAAGAATAGACAATGGCGAATTAATTCAAACGCAGCCTAACTTAGGTGTTATGTTCCAGTCATCAAACGCTCAAACATGGACTCCAATGCAACAAACAGACCTTAAGTTTGATATTATTGGTGCTAAGTATGATGCCTCTGTTGATGCAACCGTTACATTTACATCAATCACATCAATGACAGCTCAAAGTGTTGCAGCTTTAGCCGTTCAACTTGTTCCTGGCGCAACAAGTATTGGTGATTCTACTCCATCTATTTCTTGGAGTATTAGATACCTAACAGCATCACAGGTTGCTTCTGGGGCTACTGATATAACTAAGCAGTCTTGGACTCCAATAGCATCTGCACAAGCTATTGCTAATAGTAGTGAAACTATCTCGGTAGTTCAGCTTAAAGCATCTTTGAGACCTAGCTTATACATGTCACCTGTGTTCAGTCTAAAAAACCTAACTCTTGTTGAAATGAACCAAGAGTTAACAGGTTCATATATGACTAGAGGAATATCTGTTGACGGGCTTACATTCAACACAATTTATCTTAAGTATACATCGGCTGAAAGCCAGAACCTAGATGGTGCAAATGCCACAAAAGTTTTGCCTAAAATCTGGTTCGGTGGTACGTCTTCTAACTCGTACTCTGGCTCTGATAGGCAGTGGTATACAATCGATGATAGTACAAAATATGGTCAGTCAAATGGTACAACTGGAAAGTTTGAATTGACAGATTCAACATCTGGTGCCATTGTAGATTGGGATTCAAGTAGTTTGAGCACAGAAAATGCTACAAATCAAACTAGAACTCATATCATTAAGATAAAGTTACCTTCAGCAGTATCTGTTACTTCGAATGATATAACATCTGTCGGTGGTGTAAAAACAACCGCATCAGGTAAAACAAATGTAATATCATTCAGATTAGATTTAAAGAGCTCTACACCATTATATACACCAATGGTTACTGATTATACACTAGTATTATCAGATGAAGCTTAAACAAGCCCTTAGGGGCATACATAAAATTTTAATTTAGAATATGTTTAATGATATAAGTTTAGAAAGGTTATCATGCCAAAAGCAATATATGATAAGTCTACAGGATTTACTAGAATAGAAAGAAGCCCAGAGGAACAGCTTGTTATAGAAAATAGAAAAGCTCTTAAACAAGCTAGAATACGGGCAGAAGAATTAGTGAACAAGTTGCAACGGCAATCAGATTACTACGATAGGCTGATAAAGGATATAGAAAATGCAAAAGAAAATAACCCTATTCAGTAAAGATGAAATATCGTTTAAAAAAGGTGATACCAATCGTATTGTCAATTTTACATTTGTTGATGCTGATGGCAATCCATTTATTTTTCCGAATGGTACTGAGGCTAAGTTTTATATCAGTAATGGCTTATCTGGGTCTGCATTAAAAGCAACACTTGCAATTGGGAACGTTTTGAGGTATACTGGTGTTATAGGATTATCTCTATCTGATGATACGTATAGTTTTCTAGGTTCTGGAAGTTTTATAATGGGACTAGATATAAAACTATATGATGGAACAGTTGTATCGTTTCCAAATGATGTAGACTCAACTTCATATTTTAACTTATTCATAACACCTAGTTTAAAAGATGACTATGATGATTACACTTCTGGAAATAATCAAACAGATACATCAAGTCAATTCCCTAAGCCAGTAGTACCTTTAGAAAAAGATACTAGGGAATCAACTACATTTTATTAAAGACCAGAAGAGAATTATTTCTCTTCTTTTTGTATATTAGGAAAAAATAAATGATAATAGAAAAAAGAATCATGTATAGTGATATTGTGTTCGAAGACGAGAATAAAAATTTCATTAATCTCATAGATACATTACTATATAAAACATTAGGAGTTAAAGAACCTGGATATGAGCGCTCAGACCTGTACAAACGTCATATATGGGATGGTATAACTAGCTTTTATGATAAGGATAATCATCGTTTCTTGACAGGACTATTCCCCTTAGTAGATACAGCATTCAAACTTCTGCAAGAAAAACAGTACTTTGATTACTCTGTTAAAGAAGATTTTCCAGAACTATTTTTGGATAAAGATGACATACCAGAAAAGATAACACTACTTAATGGTGAAGAACAAGATATAACATTACGAGAGCACCAACAAAAGTCTGTAGAAAATGCTTTAATTCATAACATAGGAATCATACATGCTGCTACCAATGCAGGTAAAACAGAGATTAGTGCAGGAATGATAAAGTTATTATCACCATATCTTGAGGGTAATGAAAAGATTGTATATATTGTCCCCTCAAAAGAAATATTTTTTGGGGCTATAGAGAGATTGCAGAAGAGATTAGGGCACTCAGTAGGCTATTGGGGTGATGGAAAAAAGAAGATAGGTAAAATAAATGTTGTTTTAGTAGATTCTTTAGTTTCAGCTGTTAAAGACCCTCTAAAAGGAATGCAACTAAAAGGTAAAAAAAGAGAACTTCAGCTATTAGATGAAGAAATATTATCCGCACTTGAGCCATATAAAATAAATCTGGATTCTATCATACCTGCATTTATTAGAAGTTATCAGTCAAAAGAAAGTTCGATGTCTAGGGCTAGACAAAATAACATAAATTGGTTGTCTTCACTTGTTAGCGAAGGTAATAGTAACTTTTATATCAGAAAAGAGTTAAATGCTAAACATGCTGAATATGTTAAAATGGTTAAAGACTTATCTAAGAGAAAATATGATAAACAACAAAGTGCACTTGACCTAATAAAAGATACTGCTGTTCTCATATGGGATGAAGCTCATCATATAAAGGGCATAGGGGCATTCAACTTAGCTCAAATGTTTGTTAATGCCACCTATAGGTTCGGTATGACTGGAACGATAGATACTAAAGAAAAAGTATTATTACGTAGAATAAACGGAATATTTGGTGATGTTGTTTATAGAGTCACTAATGATTATATGATTGATAAAGGATACTCTGCAAAGCCCTTTATACGATTTGTTGATATAAAAAACCAAAGTGAAGATATATTTAAGAAGAAGAAATTTATTGATGCATATACATTGGGAATAGTTAAGAACGATGTTAGAAATAATATTATTGCTAAAATAACAGAGACTATGTATAAGAAAGATAAAACTGTTCTTATAATTGTATCAAGGATTGAACATGGTGAGTCATTGGTTGAAAAACTATCTAAACTAGGTGTTCACTCAGAGTTTATAAATGGGACATTAGACACAGATGTTCGTAAGAGACAACTAGCTGATGTAGCCTCTGGTAAATTGAAAGTCATAGTTTCTACTACTGTTTTAGATGAAGGAGTAGATATCTCAGGAATTAGAGTTCTTATAATGGCGGCAGGCATGAAATCTCTTAGACAAACATTGCAGAGAGTTGGTCGTACATTGAGAGTAAAGAAAGAGGACAATACAACCTTGATATTTGATTTCTATGATAGAACTAACCCTTATCTATATAACCATTCAAATCAAAGGTTGAATATCTATAAAGAAGAAGGCTTTGACATAAAGTTCCTTAATTGACAATCTTGTTAAAATGTGTTATAGTTTAGTTACTATGATAGCATTTGATAAACTAAACAATTTAATATCTAACATTAAAGCAGCATCAAACAAAATTAAAGTTGATGGTGCTATTTTGCATGTGGTTTCATATACTAGCATATCGGATAATGAAGAACTTGATTCATTAAAGAAGTTTGCAAAGGTAGAGGATTATAACGATAAAGCATTAATAGTCTTCAAGGATGATAGTAATTACAAGAAACTGTATAGAAAAAAACTATCTAAGCTGTATCAGTCCTATCTAGATAATGAGCGAGATAAGAATCTGTCAGAATTAAATCGTGTAAAATCTTCGCTTATACTATCTTTAAATGATTCATCTTCATTTTCGCCTAGTATAGAAGACAAGATAATATTTTCTTTGGTCAGGCTCTATGAATCAAATGATGTTCTACTAGGAAATCAAAGCAAGACAAAAACTAAAGTTTTAGATTTTGATTTTGTTAAAAGTCAGAAGTATATTGTCTTTAAACGTCTATTCTCAAGAATGTTGAATGAAAATAGTTTGGAAGATATTACATATTACATATCAAACTATCAAAGCTACTATACCAATAATAAGAAATACGTTTATAACAAACTTGGATATAGAGGTCTTGAAAGATATTATAATGAATTTTCATCATATAAAAGACAGTCTATGGAGCATATGATTGGATATAAACACATCTATACAACATTACGTTCACCTATATCTTCACTTATAAACGCTATTATTCACGATTATATTAGCAATGAAGATTTACTGTCTCTGTATTGGACTAATAAGGTTTCAGGTAGTAAAGAGAGTTTTTTGGCAAATAATCCATTTGCTAAAACTGAGTTTATCAATATGTACGCTAACCTACTAGACTATTGTAGCAGTGAGAGGTCTAAAGTATTCTTATCTTTTGTTATAAGTGTAGTAAAAGATGATTATTTAAAGTTTATGTACTATAGTTCTGACCTATTTTCCAATCTTTTGGAAGAAAATGAGTACTTTGTTCGTGATTTCTCAGGAATAAAAGAATCAGACTCAAGTAGATTTAAAGAAGAGAAATTCTTTAAAATTTTACCTGAAATGCGAGAAATAAGGTCTATCTTTGGCATAGAGAATATAACGTTAGAAGATTACGAACTATTTATAAACGATTTAGATAAAGAAACATATAAGGCTATTACATATGATAGCATTGATTTTATAAATATCCCCTTAATTAGAAAGGTTTTTTACACAGATGATTGATACTGAATCAAAGTCAATTCAAAAGAGAATACTATTCAAAGCTATATACGATTTAGATTTTGCTAAAAATGTTATTGATATTAGAGAAGATTTATTTGCTGATAATGATACTTATGGTACTATATTTTCTGCCATAAAGGATTATTATCATGAGCAGAATAATAATATGAGTCGAGACTCCTTAGAGTTATATCTCTCAGCTAAACTTGATAGAAAGAAAATTCCAGAAAATGAACGTTCTAACTTTGAACTAGCTGTTGATGATATATTTAAAGCTAATCCAGCAGATGAAAATGTATACTCAGAAAAAATCGTGAAATATATTCGTAACATTCGGTTAATATCTTCGATGAAGAGTGTTGCTGGAAGTGAATTTTCTGATAAATCAATGGATGATTTTTTTGATAAAAGGATTCCTGCTATCATGAGGTCTGCCTTTGATACAGGTCGTCATGAAATTATTGATGTCAATGACCCAGATACATTAAATAAACAAGCTAAAGCCATTGATGAGGTCGATAAGGGTATTATTCCAATACCAATTAAACCATTAAACTCTGCAACAGGTGGAGGTTTAGCTAAGGGTGAAATGGGTGCAATTGCAGCTTCATCTGGTAAAGGTAAAACAATGGTTATGTCTAACTTAGCCTCTGCATACACACTAAAAGGATTCAATGTGTTTTATATAGCACTTGAAGAATTGTCAGGTCGTATGTATCATAGATTTTATAAAACCTATCTAGGATATATGCAAAAAGAGTTTCCAGAACTGATAACACCAAAGATACAAAAGTTATCTAGCATGGAAACAGCTTTAAATTATTCTTTGTCAGGTAGAATATCAACCCTGAAGAATAACTTATCAAAAGCGATATCAACTAAGCTAGGAAGCCTTTACTTTACAAAATACTCACCACAGGAATTATCTGTAGAGGGATTAGACCAGATATTACAAGACCTAATAGTATCTGATGGCAAAAAGATAGATGTTATTATTGTTGATTATCCAGATATGTTAAACATTAATGACTTAGCAAAAAGAGAACATCTTGATAGTGAAAGTGCTATTGGAGGAAGACTGTATGAGCACCTACGTTCCATGGCTCAAAAATATGATGCTGTTATGTGGGTAGCTAGTCAGCTTAATCGTTCTGCAGGGTCTGCGGATATCAAAACAGGTGATAATATCGAAGGCTCTTTCAAGAAGAAGAACGCTCTTGAGTTCCTAGCTGTAATGAATACAAATTCTGATGAGTATGAGAAGGGATTTGCAAGATTGTATGTAGATAAATCTCGTAACACAAAAAATTCTGGTGAAATGACTCATATGAAGGTTGATAATTTTACAAGTTTGATTCATGAAGAAAGTTTGGAAGAATCTGCTATCCATAGAGAGATATTAGAAAAAGGTAATAGCGATAGACGTAGTGGTGGAAAGAATAATAATAGAGATGACGACTCGTTGTCAGAATTTGTTAATAACAATGTTATTGATGGTTTAGGAAGAGAAGGGAGTAGATAATTTATGCTAGAAAAGTTTGTAGTTTTTAGTGATTTTCACGCAAATACTTTTTCTGAATTTTCACACTCAGACCCTGTTTATGGGAATTCTAGATTTTCAGAACAAATAGCTGTATTGCAACAAGTAATAGATGTTGCTGAAAAAGAAAATGCAACTATCTTATTTGCGGGTGATTTATTTCATACACGAGTAAGGGTTGATACATTGGTATTTAACCACGTGTATGAGTTGATAGCAAATAGTAAGCAGCCAATAATTATGATAAAAGGTAATCATGATAATATTACTAATATGATTGATTCTCCTAGCTCTTTAGACCCCTTTAAGTATTTGAATAATGTAACTGTGATAGAAGGTGTTGGCAAGACTAAAACTGAAAAGGGTAATGTTATTGTTGGAGCCTGCTATGGTCAAGAAATAGACTATATAAAGTCAGAGATGGCAAAGTATAGTGGAGACATATTTATGGGTCATATGGGTGTCTCAGGCTCCCTAGGTGTTGGTTCCACAGAACTTGAAGGAGATTTCTCAAAGTCTGATATACTAGAGTTAGTTGATAAGAAGTATGAAATCGGACTACTAGGTCATTACCATAGGCAGCAACAGTTAACGCCAAAAACAATGTACGTTGGTAATACTGTTCCAATGTCATTTTCTGATAGTGGATTGATTAAGGGATTCTATACTTTTTCAATTACAGATGAGCATAAGCTAAAAGACTTAGAGTTTATTCCTCAGGAATATGCAAAAGGGTTTTTAACAATTGATTTAGATAAGGGAATGACTCTAACCGAAGATGATACTATAAATAATTATATTCGTATAAGAGGTAATTCTGATGATTTAGACTTAGCAAAATCTTTGGATAAATCTTCTACTGGAATACCAGATACTATTAGACTAGAAACAATCAAAAAAAGCTCATCTAATAATAGATTAGAAATGGATGATGATAGTGATTTTTCTCCACTATCATTCACAAAAGCCTGGGCTAAGGCTAATATGCCAGAGATGGAAAAGTACTTGGAGGAAGAGATAAAAGAAGCATTGTAATCACTTGACATGTACACTTTTGTATGATATACTTTATGTATAGTATAAGGCGGTGAAGTGTATTGGAATTTAAAAAAGTAACTATAGATAACTTTTTATCATTTAATCATGCAGAACTACAACTCTCAAATAGAGGTGTAGTTTTAGTTGATGGGGATAATAGAAGCTCTGGTTCTGCATTATCTGTTAATGCAGCAGGTAAATCATCATTATTATCTGCTGTATTTTATGCTATATATGGAGAATTACCAAATGGGGATTCTGCGGATAAAGTTATCAATAGAAAAGAAGGTAAGAATATGGTTGTCACACTTGATTTTAATCAAGGTGGCAATGAGTACACGATTTCTCGTGGAAGAAAAAAGAATTACGTTAAATTAATGTCGGGGGATACTGATTTAACTCAAGGTACAGTAAAAGAGACAAATGCAAGAATACTAGAACTTATCAATATATCAAAAAATCTGTTTATGCTTGCTATATATTTTGATGGTCATAACTCAAGGTCGTTTTCTGAATTAACTGATAAAGAGAAAAAAGAATTTCTTGAAAGTTTAGTTGATATTGGTATTTACAGAAGAGCACATGATAACGTTAAGGAGAAGAATAAGGACTTAAAGCAAAAATTAGAAGTAGTTCAAGAAAAAAAGCTATCTCTTAATAATATGTTATCTCAAATATCTGATATGAAAAAGTCAAATGATGAAAAGAAGAATCAAATGTTGTCTAAGATTTCTTCATTGTCTGATGCGTTAAAAATATCAGAATCAGATATCATAGGCTTTAATGAAAAGTACCCTAGCTCTAAGTTTGACGACTTAACTGAAAAGTCTAACGGTGTTGATACATCTGCTATTGACTTACAAATATCTGCATTAACTTCAGAGTACAATAATTTATCTTCTGAGTTACAAAAGTATCAGTATTATAAAAGTCAGTATGCTACTAATCTATCAAAATTGCAAAATGATATTAAAGAAAAGAACTCTCAGTTCAAACAATTAGAGACGAGCGAGTTCTGTCTTGTTTGTGGAAATCCGATAGATGAAGAGCATCGTAAATTGGAAAGAAATAGATTAGCCAGTGATTTGAATGGTCTTATAGCAGACTACAAGAAAACTGAATCTGATATAGCTAAGTGTAATGAGTATCTAGAAGAAAACGAAAAAAATATACCTACAATTAAATCAAACATATCTGATTTAGGAAAACAAAAGCAAGATATGATGTCAGATTCTCTTGATTCTGCAAAAGAGTTGAGTAATCTGAAGACAGAAAAAATGTCTTTGAAGTACAAATATGATAATATCAATACTCAGATTACTAATGCTAAAGAGCAGCTTGAACTGATTAATAGTGCAAATGTTGATGATAAAGACGTAAAGTCTAAGATAAGTGCTGAAAGTGATAAAGAGAAAAAATTAGTTAGTGACATATCAAAAACTGAAAAAGCATTAGTAGCCTTTTCGGATAAAGGTATTAAATCTAATGTGTTAGATTTGGTTGTACCAACTATTTCTGATAAGGTAAATACTTATTTAGCAAAGCTATCTAGTGGTAGTCTTGTGGTTGATTTCACAACAACAACCTTAAAGGCTAGTGGCGATGAAAGTGATAAACTAGATATAAAAGTTACCAACCTCGGAGAAGAGGCAACATATAGTTCATTATCAGCAGGAGAAAAAAGGCGTGTTGACATAGCAATTGCATTATCATTTCAAGATATAATTGCAGAACGTTCAGACCTTAAGACAAATGTTTTGTTCTATGATGAATTGTTCGAATCTTTAGATAGTGTTGGTTCAGACAATGTTGTTGAAGTATTATCAGATAGATTAGATACAGTAGATAGTGTATTTGTTATAACACATAATGAGAGTTTAAAACCACTATTCCCCAACTCCATAAAAGTTATTAAAGAAAAAGGAATATCAAGGTTGGAATAAACGCTTAATGAAAATAAGAAATAGAGATGTAAAGCTTAGTAGTATTACGCTTGAACTAGGAAAAGGTAATCGTTACTATAATGATAACATAACAGAGATAACTGTCGGATTTTTAGACCCTATCTTCTGGTATCCGTCACTTAGTGATTGGGAATGGCGAGTAGATTCAGACGAAGACTCCATAAAGCTAGTCTATTTCCCTGATTGGGGAACGGACACTAATGATAAATATATGTATCAAGAAAAGGTAGTTACAAAATCACAGTATAAATTAGGAATTATCGATAATAATATTTATCGTCATAATCTTATGATTGCAAATAAACTACTAACTCTAGACATAATTGATTTGTTCGATAAATCTCAGCTTAGAAGAGATAACATTGAATTGGCTATAAAAAAGGTCTTATCTATAATTGATAAGAATATCGAACAGTACAATACAATTGGAGAAATGTACGTATTGCTTTCTGCATACAGAAGACTATATTAGGATAAAATATGTTCATAGAATACTTAGAAGAAATATTAGAAAATGAAAAGAAGGCAATGGGAGAGTATAGATTCAATTGTCCTTTTTGTGGAGAAGAGAAAGCTAAGTTCTATGTTCAATCAGATGAGCCATTTTTATGGCATTGTAAACACTGTGACCAATCCGGTAATCCAATTAAATTCATTATGAAGTACAATAGTGTTGGTTTTGATGAAGCGAAAGAAATACTAAAAGATTTTGGCTATGACGTAGATAATATTAGCTCATCTAATTTTGATAACTCATTTTCATCAGAGCTTACTGATTCAGAGAAAATGATTTTAGCAATTAAACATCGTCATGATTCTAAATCTGATGCTGAATCAGACAGTGCTATCGAACTTAATCCTATAAATCCACCATACAATGTAAAGCTTTTACCTCATAATATGAATAATCCAGAGGCGCTCCCTTACTTAGATTATTTGCACAAAAGAGGTATAACTGATGATGAAATTTATAGATATAATATTGGATATACCCCTCTTAGTAGTGTAACAACAAAAGAAGGTAAAAATGTAATGATTCATACTTCAATCGTCTTCTTTACATTTGATGATAGTGGTAGGATGATTTACTGGAATACAAGAAGCATTGATAAAAACGCCTTTATAAAGAGTTTTAATGCTCCTGCAGGAAAAGATGAATACTCAAAAGACACTAGTATATTTAATCTTAACAACGCAAAGAAAACAGGCTCTATAATTATAACTGAAGGTGTTTTTAATGCGATAACAGTTGGAATATCTGGGGTAGCAACATTTGGTAAACAAGTTACAGAACATCAAATAAACTTGCTAAAAGATGTATATGAAGAAAACAATGATACAAAATTTGTTGTATTTCTAGATAATGATGCATATGAACAAAAAGAAAGGTTAGGAAAAGAGCTATCTAACTTTTCAGATAATGTGTATATTGTATCTAACCCCTACAAAGAAAAGGATGCTAATGATATAGGTAGAAAGGAAGCACAACGGTTAGTGAGTGAAGCTAGAAAATATAGTTATAAAAATAGCTTACTTGCAATGTTCGGAGTGTGATATACTTAAGTTATGAATAAAGAAAATATTACAAAATTATCTATGTTTCTTATGGCAGATGCCAAGGCACAAGAAGAAATATTAAAAGGTTTAGAAGATGTGCCAGTAAATCTATCAGACCTATTTACTGCAAGTTCTCTGGTCGCTAAATTGTTAGTTGATAATGACTCCCATGTTACTCAAGTATTCCTTGAGCAGCAATCTTTAATGATAGAGATGTTAGTAAAAGAGGGTGTCATTAGTCAAGAAGTGATTGATAATTATGTTGACAAGACAGTAGTTGATAATGAGGAAAAAGATGACGGAACTAAAAAAAATGTCAAATAAAGCACAAGAATTAAAAAATACAAATGATATCGAAGCAATAAAGTCAGAGCTAAAAACGGTTACAAATATGGTTCTTAGTAACAACACAACGTTATCTTCAGCCGTAACTAGCGTTAGTGCACTATCAAAAGAAGATATCAGTTTAGATGATTTGAAAACAATCATTGGTGTTATTACAGGAACGATAAAAAGTCCTTCTGATGAACAACTTGAACTAGTAAAGTCAAAAAAAGACTACAGAATAACTTTGGAACAAGCAACTTTAGTATCTGATGCTATCTCTTCCGAACGAAGTGCTGTTGCATCATCAGTACTAAAACAAGTTGTGGAAGCTCTTGCCCTTCATAGAGAACTATTGGCAAAGCTAGGAATTACTGATGAAGATGTTGATGAAGTATCTAAAAAGTCAACAAAAACAAATGTAAGTGATTCTAAAGTCAAGCCCCTAAGTCCTAAAAAGAATCATGGGAATAAACGTAAATAATATGTCAGTCACAATTTTTTGTGGCTTTTTATTTAGAGAGGAATTATAATGGCATCAAATGGAGCAGGAGCAAATAGAAAAGGAAAAGGCTATGAGCTAAAAATAGCTAAAATGTTTAGCAAGTATTCTGGAAAAGAGTTTAAGAGAAGTCCGATGTCTGGTGCGTGGTCTTCTACTTGGGCTGGAGGCGGTCATGATGAAGTGGCGGGAGATATAATTGCACCAAGTGATGAAATTTTTCCCTATTCATTAGAACTTAAAAATCATGAGTCATTCAGCCTAATAAATTTATTTACAACTGGAGGAGAAATACCTCAATTTATCAATCAAGTAATGGGAGATGCTATTAGGACACACAAGATACCTGCCCTGATACTTCATAAAAATCGGAGTAAAAATTATTTTGTGCTACCATACTCTACTGAATTATTTAAAAAACTAGATGATAATCTTTATAATTATTTTGTCACAAGATTAGTTTACACATCTGATATAGACGATGAGGTTAGAAGTTACAAGGCTATAGTTACTACTCTTGATGATATCATGGTTTTATATAGCTATCCTGAATTCGTAAGTCTTGGTTTAGAATGCTACTCTAATTGGTTAAACAATGATAATGAGAAGACTGTTGATATTCACAAGAATAAAGCAGGCAATAAAGAAACGAAAAAGAGTAAGTTTGATTTAGATTCTGATTTAGCAAAAGAATTAGGTCTATAGTGTTAAATATTATGCAGTTGATATGTTATACTTATGACATAGAGAAAACAGGAAATCTCCATAAAGTAGAAAAAATATGTCTAGGGTAAGACGATTAAATATACAGAATACAGATAGAGCATTTAATCTAAACTTAATTAGTTTAGATGAGTTCTATCTAAACAGAATAACAAAATCAAACATTAAAAAAACGATAAAGAAAATTGAAAGCAATCATCAGGAAGATTCTAAATTAGGAAGTCTGCTAGATGAAAGAACAGATGGGAAATACTCTCTTGATGAAAGTAATGCTGATTTCAGCTTGATTAAGTTACTTTTTTCAAAAGCTAGTTACACTAGATATTTTCCTAAGAATTCCTTATCAAAAGTTGTTATGTTCGAGGCTATAAAGAATAGACATAATTCAGAAATAGTATTCACTTACTCAGATTCAATTAGTCCAAGTCTACAGTCTAGTATTGAATGGACTAGCAAAGGTGCTAGAACATCACTACTTATAAGCATAAAAGATTATGATGACTTTAATACATACTCAATTCTAAAAGAGTTGTTCAAACTGAGATATATGCTAGATAGAGTATATTTTGATTTTACTGATTCAAATATACCAGATTATATAGAATACGAGATGTTTGCTAGACTAAACGAGTCGATGTCTACATGGAAAATGAATGCTTACATAGTATTAGATGATTATAATAGGGAATACTTTTTGCAAAAAAAGTCAGAACTAATTGATAATAAAGAAAAGCCAACAGGAACATTTGATAGATATGCTAAAAAACCGAGATAGACTGGCTGATGACATCAAAAAAAAGTTACTTCTTAAGGGTAATAACATTAATAAGTATGACATACTTGATGTCTTATATGCTTTAGAGGATGTTTTAGAAGAGTCATTATCTAAAGGTTATGATGTTAAAATAGGCTCATTAGTAAGGTTATCGAATCAAAAAGTGACTAATAGAAAACGATATGATGGTCTTAATAAGAAATATTTTTTATCTAGTGCAAACAAAATTGTTGTAAAGAAGCTAAAAAGACTAACTGACTTAGAAGCAAAGAAATAAATCTTTGCTTTTTTTATGTTATTATGTTATGATAATAGTATAAATAAAAGGATGGTAGATATGACAAGAATTTTAGTAGTAAATGATTTTTTAAAAGTTCATTATGTTCAGAAGACAGCTTCAGGTGGTGTAAGAGACATATACTTTGACACAAAAGAAGGTAAGACTTTTAAACAGTTTTTAGGTAAAGCATTACAGGAACAGCAAAATAATGGTAATAGGGTAGAAAAATTTGATTTAGACCTTAAATATGCATATCCACTTATCCCGAAAATTGTTAGGTCTAACCCACGATTTCCAGAGAATAACTCTTATAAGCCTGTGACTCAGACTGAATTTAAGCCTTATGAAGAATCCTTATATGAATATATCAAGGAAACAGACCCAGACATTATTATACCTACAGGAACAACTGCTGTTCGTGTATTATTTAAAACAGGCTCTATCTCAAAAAGTAGAGGTCTTCCAATTAAGATGATGCTTGATGGAGACACGAAAAAGAGGTGGTTCTTGCCAATGTTTAGTATGAGCTATTATTTGACCAAGCCATCTAGAGAGCCTCTTGTTTTATCTGACTTTAGACTGTTAGCTGATTTTATTGCTAATGGGGAATCTGCATTTGTGGCAAAGCCCGTTCAGTATGTTACTGTCCTTGATTTTGAAATGGCTAAGAAAGTTCTTAAGACTGCTGCTATTAAGGGCGTATCTCCAGAATTAGCTCCCGCATTTGATTATGAGTCTAATGTGTTGAGTGCAGAAGCAAAAACGGCTAAGCCCTTAAGTATCTCAATTTCATGGAAAGAAAGAACTGGTTATACTATACCTCTTGCTCATCGGAGCGCACCATGGACTAAAGAACAGTTAAATGTCTTATACGCTTTAATTGTGGAGATGTTATCTAGTGATAATTATAAAGTCGCTCATAATGGTGGATTTGATATCAAGCTAACAAAGATTGATATCGATAAAAACTTATATACTAGGCATATATTAGATACAAAAATAGGGTATTTTATCACCACATCTCAAGCTCAAGAGGTTAGCTTCGGTCTAAAAGAATTAGCATATCAGTTTACAGATATGGGTGGTTATGAGCACCCATTAGATGAATATAAGAAATGGTTTTTATTACAGAAGGTTCGTAAAAACACTTTTGTGGGTAAATATTTCTCTTACAAGAATGGTGAATACGAATTAAGTGATGATGACTATTTAAGTTGGTTGACTGACGAGAATAAGTCTTACGCTTTGATGATTGCGGAAGAATTATACGAAGAGTTTGGTGGTAAAATAACATCAGTTAGAAACTCTAATGACTCATCAACATTTAATTATGAATGGATTCCGCTTGATATCTTATGTGTTTATGCTTCTGGAGATGTTGATGCAGCATATAGAATTAACCATAAGTTGTATACAACGCTAATCGCCCCAAATCCTGATTGGGTAGATTTGTATACAAGGCATTACCCAGAAATTCAAGAAGTTGTATCTAATTTAGAAGCTGAAGGAACTCAAGTAGACCGAAAGCGATTAGAAGAAATAGGTGTCTTTTACTCTCAGCAAATAGAAAAAATACTTAGTGATTTAAAAAAGTTGCCCTTGATACAAAAAGTCCATGAGTATAAAGAAGCTCTTTATGAAAAAGGTTTAGATGAAAAGCCTAAGCCAAAATCAGAGCGTAATGAAGAACTCTACAAGTTGTACACGAAGTACCGAAAACCAGAAGATAGAGAATTCAATCCAGGCTCTACTTCAGATACTAAGATGGTATTATTTTCACTTACAGGGTATACACTTCCTGCAGAAGATGATTATATTACTGCTGCTGCTAAGACAGCAATAAAGACAAAGCAAAAAAAGCGTGAAGACCTGACCGTTGAAGACTACTCAACTGGTGCCAAAACAATGGAATATATTCTTAAAAATTATCCAGATTTTAAAGAAGCTAAAATGATTTCCAACTATAAGAAATATATTAAGCTAAATAGTTCCTTTGTTAGTGGTATACTTAGTAAGTTAGATGAGAACGATAAGGTTCATGGAAGTTATAATTTGACTGGTACAGAGACAACTCGTATGTCCTCAGCTAACCCTAATATGCAGCAATTACCTAGGTATGTAGCTGACCCAGAAGATATAACGTATAATTACCAAGTGAAATCAGCTCTGATACCTTATAAAGAGTATAATCATGATACACTTGTTCTTGCTGATTTTTCAAGTCAAGAAGTCCATCTAGCTGCTGTTTTAGCTCATGATGATAACATGATTGAAGATTTTATTAACGGAGAGGATGTTCATACAACTACTGCCTCTATGGTGTATCATGTAAAGAAAGAAGATGTTACACCAGAACTTAGAACAAAAGCTAAGGCTGTTACTTATGGTCTTTTATATGGAGAAACACCTGAGTCGTTCGCACCAAAACAACATGACCCTGAAATGACATTAGAAGAGTCTAAAGAATTGTTTGATTCCTACTTCTCATCTAAGCCAAAGATAAAGCAATTAATCGAAGATGCCAAAACTTTTGTTGAGAAGAATGGGTATGCTGTTATACCTGGCTCAGGATTCAGAAGAAAGCTGCAAGAGGTTAACTCAAGTATGTACTCAGAACGTAGTAAAGCTCTAAGACAGTCTCTGAACTCTCAAATTCAGGGTGGAGCTAGTTATATCACTCAAGTTGCTCTGATTAACTTAGATAAAGCAATTAGAAAATTTGGTCTAAATGCCAAAATATTTATTACTGTTCATGATTCCATCGGTGTATCGACTGAAAAAAAGTTAGTTCCAACTGTAGTTAAAGTAATGAAATATGTTATGGAAAATCTTCCTATGGATTACCTTAAGATTGAACACAATGGTAAAAATATACAGTTTAAGATGGAGACTGAAATAGGGGTAACAGATACCTATCAGCATGAATATGATTTTAATGAAGATGACTTTAAAAATGCTGTATCAACCAAAGCATACGTTAACTATTATGGAAAACTAAATGATTTGAAAAATAGGTTGAAGCATCATATCATGTCAGATGAGGACTATGAAGAGGAAAAGGCATATGTCATTTCTCATAAAAATGATATTCTTTCTGGAAAATCTGTTGACACATTAAAATAATTGTGTTATACTTATATAAGTAAAGCCGTATTCTATATACGGTGTACATAGAGAGGTAATTATGGAAAACGTAAAACAAGTTTTAGACAAAGATAGAGTAGCCATTATGAGTTTCGTTGATGTTGATGGTCAACCATTTGACGTTGACTTATCTCAGCAATTATCAATTTCTGAATCAGAATTTGTTCGAGACTTAAAGGAACAACCTGCATTGTATGATTATTGGGCTAGTATACTATCGATGGCAATCCAAAAGAAGAAAGAATTAGCATTAACAGTTGATTTGATTAAAGCCCAAAAGTCAAATCAAGCAAGAGCAACATTTGATAAGATAACTGTTAATGCTGTTAATGATTATGTTACAGTTTCTCCTGAATATCAAAGTGCAATTAATGAACTAACTAGATGGGAGACCCAAGTATCTAAAATTCAGTATATTGTGAAGGCTTTCGAACAAAGAAGTAATGCATTAGCTCAACTTGGTGCTCAGATGCGTTCTGGAATTCAAAGTGATGGCAAGATACATTAATACCTTGCAATTTATAGATTAGTGTGATATACTTATATAAGACCTAGGCATGTCTATAAAGGGCAAATAACAAAATGTAGCCGATTGGCAGAAAGATATACTCATGGATAATAATATTTTTGACGCATTTAATAGCGCAGCTAAACAAGCGTCCCCTTCATCAGAGTCACGTAAGCCTAAAAGTGGTTTAGACATTTTGCAGTTTGGTAACAAAGGCAAAAAAATCACAGACTTGTACTTCCGAATCCTACCTGGAAACGGAATCCTAAATAACGACATGCAAAACTTATCTGATTTTGCAAAACCATTTAGGACAATCTTCTTAAAGGCATCCGACCCAAGTTCAGATAAAAAAGCTTCTTACTACAATCCAGTTCTTAGTTCTGAACCAAACGAGAACTCTAAAATTGAACAAGCTATCTCTAGGTGGGAACAAAACGGTGCTCTAGAATCAATGGTAGCTCAAAATTCAAGTTATGGTGCTCCATCTATTCGGACACGTGCATACTTGAATGTTATTCCAGTACTGTCAGCAAATAATAACTTTTCATACAAGGTTAATCAAGAAACAGGTCAACCAGTTGTACAAGTTATGGATGTGCCAAGTACTGTAGTTCGAGACATTTTAGAAAAGCTTGGCAATAAGTTAAATGCCCCTGCTGGTTCACAGTATAGTTTCGTTGACTTGCAAAATGGTGCTTTAGCACATATTTCTTTGAAGGATAACAAGTATCAATTTGATGTATACCCACAAGTAGTTATGCCTGCACTAACTGCTGATTGGGTTCGTAACAATGCAGAAGACCTAAATTATCTTGCAGAACCAACGGAATCATATAAAGGTGGATTTGAAGAACACTTCATCAAGTTGGTTGATAACTCAGTTAACTCTACTAGTGCAGTTGACCCATCTCAGATTACTCAACCTTCACAGTCATTCTTTAGTGGTGTTCCAAGTGGAAATGATGCTAACACACCTGACCCCTTTGGCGTAAATCAGCAACGAACAGTTACTGATATGCCACAAGCACCTACACCGAATATTGCCTATGGTTCTCAAAACCAACAGCCAACAAGCCCATCATTTAATGGTGTGCAACGTCCATTATCAAGCCAACCCTCTGATTCATTCCAAGATGGAAGTTTCCCTAATACATCAACAAGTGGTGTATTAAATAGTAACATGCCACAAAATACAACCCAGAATCAAGCTACTGTCCCTAATCCAACACCAACAGCACCAAAGCCTGACGTAAGTGATGGAAGTGATTTGATTGATATGGATGAATTGGCTCGTATCGCTAACTCAAACTCTTGATAAATGTAAATCGCCAATTGGCGTTTTTTGTCTTTATCAGTAAAGGAATATAAATAATCAATGGCAAGAAGTAAAACTAAAAAAGCAGTAGATGGTGTATCTATAAATGATGTTAATGTAGATGAGTTAATTCAGAATGGATTCTCTTTGCTGAAGGATTCAACTTGGGCTTCTGTTGATGATAGAATTCCAACAATGATACCTCAATTAGATGCACAACTTAAGGGTGGTTTTCCAATGGGTCGTGTATTCTCAGTAGCTAGTCCTGCGGGTGTTGGTAAGAGTAACCTAGCAGTTCAGATAACAAAAGTAGCTACACAAATTGGTCTACCTGTTGTATGGATGGATGTGGAAGCTACAACTGAGCCAGAACATTTATTGGAAATGGGTGTTGATACATCTAAAGTGCTTGTAAAGCAACCAGATAAAGACCACCCCGAAAACATGAGTGTGGAAGAAGTCGCTCAATCTATCGAAGATGTAATTAACTACTTTAAGAAACAAAATAAGCCCGCTCTGATTATCTGGGACTCTGTTGGGCAGACACCTGCTAAGACAGAGTTAGATGGTAGTTATGAAAGTAAACAGCCTGGTTTGCAAGCTAAAGCTATCACACTTGCTATGAAGAAGCTAAGTAATCTTATTACATCTTCATCGTCAGCGTTGTTTGCAATTAACCAAGTACGTGATGATGTTGGTGGTCAATCGTTTGTTAAGACTTATAATTACCCTGGTGGTAAAGAATTTATGCACGTTCTATCAGTGTTCTTCCAATTAGGTAAGGGGACATCTATTGAACGAGATAAGCAGTATTTTGCTCATAAGGTTAAGTTTACTCTAAAGAAGTCAAAAGTATCTACACCATTCACTAAATCTGAAGCATTCTTATTTGGTGCTCAAGGATTTAATGATTTGATGAATACAGTATTTGATGCAGTTGACCTAAACATTATTAAAGAAGTCTCTCATGGAAGTGCTGGAAAATCTTATGCTATTCCTGATGAGAATGGTGAAATTGTTGAATTTCCTAAATGGGAGTTCTTAGACGGGTTAGCTGAGGAGCCAGAAGAATACATTGATATTATGAGACCAATCTTTCAAAAGGTTCTAAAATCATACTTCCCTATTGAGTATCCACCTCTTAAAAATAAGACAATTGATGTTACTACAGCTCCTTTATTGCAAGGAATCGAAAAGTTGTATGAAGATACGGATGCGCTTGCAGAATCTGTAGAATCAGATGATTCTAAGGGAGCTACAGAAGAAGAAAAGGAATAACTAGTGAAAACAACTGATAAAGATACTCGTCTGCCTGCAAATGTTGATACTCTAATTGAGATAAATGAAGAAGAGTTTACTCGTAGAGCTAATCTTAATATTTATAAAGGTATGGAAGATAAACGTAAATATACTAAACAGCAAGGCAGTACTGTTACAATGGGAGACCCCTTTGAACAAGCGATGAGATACTTTATGAGTAAGTTGGCTAGTCAAGAATCATTAGTAGTCCAGTTCGATGGGGATTCTGATACAACAGTAGTTGTGATAGATTATGTTGGTGGTCGATTTGCAAAAGGTCATTATCTATCACCAGCATATGTCATGGAAGGTGAGAATCCAGTAGAAATACCAATCACAATTAGCTATACGGATTGGGTAGCTGGTCTTGTGTCTATTATGGACTCAGACTATGAAGATTCATTTAATAAGGTAATGCAAGACTATGAAAAAAGAACTCATTAAAGAAATAGAATCATCAAATGTTGGTAGTAGGTGGACTCCTATAATGGATGATGATAGTATTGTTCTTGAACGAGATGTTGATAGACAATATGCTAAGTTTGAGCCTTTAAGGAAACGTGTATTTTATTCCAATAGGGTTGTTAATGGTGTTCAAGTAGATTCTGGTATCCTTAAATCATATATCGATGAGCAGTTTGTTCGTCTTGTAGCTGAGTATGATATTGGCGGAACAATCGATTTTACTGGATATATAGCTAAGCTTTTACCTTTTAGGGTTCATTACTCTTTTGCAAAGAAGGAAGTCAATAGAACTATTAAACAGTCTCTAATTGGAGATGATAATGTTAATTTTATATCTGATTTACAACAAGAAGACTCGAATGATATTATACTAGAAGAACAGGACTTAATCGTTCATTTAGTATCAGAGTTCATTGTTTCTAGTCAGGGATATGATAAGAGCCCTTTAAGAGAGGAAGTTTTAAAAAGACTGTCTCAAGGAGAGCAAATATCACGTATCGTAGGCGAACTAACTAAATCAACTAAATTTTCTAGGAATGCTATTTCTAACGAGATTAAAGAACTAAGAAATGATTTTAAAGAGTTTGCAAAAACAAACTTAACAAAACATTAAGAAAAAATAAAGTCATACCCTTATGTTATATTAACTATGAAGTTAAGAAAAACATGAGGGTATTTTAAAACATGGCAGACGTAGAAAACACACAAACAGATTCAGCGCAAGAAGTAGTTTCATCAGAGGCACCCTTACAAGCCCCTGAATTAGCTTCTAAGGCTGTTGACTTAAACTCAGTATCAGACGTAATAGATAAAGCTAAAGACGTTGTAGATAACGTTCAAGAGGCTGAAAAAGAAGCAAGCTCTACTGACGATGATAACAAAGAAACAGTTGTTATCCCAGATGTTCCTGCTAAAATTTCTCAGAAAACAGTTATTGCAGTTATTGCATCAGTTGTAGCACTTGTAAATGCTATTATTGTTATGTTTGGTAAAACACCATTGAACATAACTGATGACAGTATTTACACGATAGGCTCAATCCTATTCCTTATTGGAACATCTATATGGAGCCTATGGAGAAATAATGACATTACAGCAATCGCTCGTAAAAAGGCAGATGTTGTAAAACAAGTTGAAGACAAAATTAAGTAATAGGTATATAAAGAAATGACAGAAAAGAAATTATTAGATGTAATTTATGATAGTGCAGCACTATCAGAACTACCTACATCATTGAAAGCAATTGTTCATCAAAACGGTGTTGGTAATCAAGTAGCAGAACCATCAAAGTCATATGCTGTGGTTGATGGTGCTATTTATGAAGTTAAGGAAGATGGCTCTAGAGCAGCATCTCCAATAATTCAACATATAGGTAACGATATTATTCGTTTGACAGTATCAGACCCAACAATGCCTGTTATTCCTGTTGCCGTAGCTGAAGAAATTGGTGCAGGTCAGGATGTTAATAAAGCATTGCTATTAGGATTCATTAAGTCAGTTAATGAGATGATGGACTATTTCCCTGCTCATAGCTTAGTTATTGATTATACAGGAGAATTCTCAGGCTCTTCGGAACCGGAAGGCATTTCAGTATCAGGTATATCTCTTGACAAAACAGCTAACACTATTAAGGTCGGAGATTCAGTTACAGCTATTGCAACTATTACACCTGATAATGCGACAAACAAAAATATAGTTTGGGATTCATCAGATAAGTCTGTTGTTACTGTTGATTCAAATGGTAAGTATACAGGTGTTAAAGCAGGTACTTCTGATGTCTCTGCTACAACAGAAGACGGAAGTAGGGTAGCTGTTGCAACAATTACTGTTACAGAAGCTTAATTATAAAAGACCTAATCAAGGTCTTTTTTTGTTGCATTATTTTATAAAATGTGATATGATATTAGTACGAGGTATTAAAATGATTAAGTTAATAACTAAAGGAACATCATTTACAGAGGTCTATATGGCTATTATTATTAAAGGAATGGAGACCAATACCCAAGAAAAGTTTGAGTGGATTCATAATTTTAACGTTAGAAACTTAGTATCAAGTACTCCTAATGATGATTTGTATATCTTTATGAATTACTCAGATAGGGATATTGAGGGAATTCGTAGTAATGTCTCAGCCCATAAAAATAGTATCGTAGCATCTGATTATATGAGTGAATATTCTGATATTAAAGTTGTAAAAACAACATCAGATGGTTCATCCATAATAGACTCAATACTATCATCAATGCCTTTAGGAATATCTGTTAATATTTCATCTGCATCATTTGACATAATTGATGCTGTTAAGAGATATCTAGTATATAATATCTCTGATTTAAAGCCCTTAATGGCATATGCCATGTATCAGTTCCACAAAGAATTCTTATTTGATAAATATATCAATTTTATTAATAATGGTTATACAGATAATAATGGTAATAAATATGCCCTAATCATAGAAAATTCTGCATCACTGTATATGCAAATGAAAGAGGCTATTGATACTGTTTATAAGACACACTCAAGAATATTTGATTTTATGGGCATAAAGATGTCTATTCTTCTAGTAACAGATAATAGTTTTATTAATGAAAAGGCACATAAACTGTTGACACTTGGAGTAAATTGTGCTATACTAGTTGTATTGGATAATAATAACAGTAGAGTTTCAATAAGAACAGATGGTTCAATAGATGCAGTAGACGTTGCTAAGCTATTTGATGAAAATGCAAAAGGGAAAAGTAAAGTTTCTACTGTATTTGTTCACTTTACTACATTTGACTATGAGACCTTAATAAATCTAATCGTAAATTATAAAAAGTAGGTATCAAATTGTATTATAGGAATAATGTTATTTTTACAGTCAAAATAACTCTTCTGGATGTAATTTCCAGTTCATTATTTGCATATGGCGTTTATGCATATTACATCACTAATTCTTTTATGTGGTTTATGCTAATAATGTTAATTTCAGCCATCACACATTCCCTAAGAAATGATTTGATATATTCAATTGCTAGAGAAGACGTGTTGTTAGTTGGTAATATACCAGAAGATGATAAAGAAGAGGATAATAAAAATTGAGTAATAGACCAGAACCAATGTCAACTTTTATGATAGTATTAGCAAATATCTATCAGCAAGAAGGCGCATATAAGCGTAGTAGCTTTAATAAAGTCATTAAATCATTAGGATATGAACCCATGTCTAAAGATGACTTCGACTATACAATAGTAGAACAAATTAAAGATGACCCAGAACTGATTAACATATATAATAGAGCGCTTGATAATGAATTGACCTTGAAAGATACTGTTAAAGAGACTGGATATGCCCCTACTGATGGCGAGTTATCCTTTGATAATGTGTTGTCAACATGGCAAACTGATAAACAACGTCAGTCCATTCAAATGTCTCAACTTAGAAAGTTCAAGAAAGAAATTAGTGGTGCTCAGATTGCTACTCAAGCAGTATCTGATGGCATATTGGATGCCATTTCTAAGTCAACATTCACTCAAGTAAAGCCTAGCAAAAAGAAGCAATTAAGAGAAGATAAAACTATGGTTGTTGTTTTATCAGACTGGCATATTGGTGCTACAGTAAAAGCTTCTGAGATGGAAGGAAATTCTTATAATTTCGAAATTGCCAAGGATAGAATCAGTAAGTTTATCGATGAGACCTTAAAACAAATTGAATATGAAAAGCCTGAAAGAGTGATTCTTCTTCATGGTGGAGATTTGGTAGAAGGAATCGACATGAGAACAGTCAACCAAGCTTATGATGCTGAATTTGATGCCACAACACAAGTATCAAAGGCAACTAGACTTATGATTGAAGTTATTAACAGCATTCAACCCTACGTGAAATCTCTTGAAGTAGGGATTGTTGGCGGAAATCATGATAGATTCAGTTCAGATAAGAAGTCTGCTGTGTATAATGATAACTTAGCCTACAACATTATTGACTCTCTACTACTGTTACAAGATGCAAATGCATTCCAAGACAATGTTAAGATATTAGATAACAGAAATAATGTTTACACGTTAGAGTTCTCTATATTTGGTAAAACATTATTGCTGATTCATGGAGATACACTACCATCAACTTCTAAGCCTAAAATCCCGTTACTATTAAAAGACCACCCTATTGACTATGTTGTTTTTGGTCATTACCACTATAGTATGTCAGTACAAGAGAACAAGTATAGAACAAGTTATATGGTAGGTAGCCTTCAGGGGTTTAATTCTTATAGTCGTCAATTGAATTTGCCAGATACACAGGCAAGTCAACTAATTCTAGTATTTGAAAATGGTAGTGATACCGTTAAAAATATTCCAGTTATGCTTTAGAAAGGAAAGTTATGCTGTTAAAAACATTTGTATTTACATTAGCTTTAATAGTGTCTCTCTATGATTTCTTAACAGCAGCTTACTCTTATAAGAAGCAACTTAGGATTGCTAGATATAAAAATGAGCTCTTAGATAAAAATTATGCAACGTACTATTGGGTTATTATAGCGTTGAAAATGTTTATAATGTTAATACCATCGATTGTAATGTTTACTTATGAGAAATATATTGATGTTATGGTAATGTCTCTTGTGACCTTATTGCTACTAATTATACGTAACAATACTGCTATATTAATTGCGAAGTATCTATTTACACCATTAATGTATTGGTCTTATAAACGAAAGATTAAAAAGATGAAGAAGTAATTTCGAGACTAGGGCTAATTGTTCTAGTCTTATTTTACTAGAAAGGGAATTATGGAATTACAAGAATTTTATATGTATCGGGATGGTTATGTAACCTTTAGGGAAAGACCACAGTATATTATAAGACAGTATACTAATGCGGGTCAAAGTTGGATTTTTGCCTACGATATATCTAAACCAGATTATGATGCAGGCAAGATAATCAAGCGAGCATACTCTGAAGTTTCTCCCAAACGAATTGGCGGTAGTGCAATAGCTGATGCTATTCAACAGCTAGTTGATAAAAAGCCTAAAGTATTTAAAGAGAATCCTTATATATTCTATTCACCAATAGTTGTTGGTGTCAGTACAATTACAGGATATAGTGGAGAGGGATTCTACGAAAAAACACCTAGAAAGTTTAATCCACTAGAAAGAAAATTTGAACCATCTAAACCAACAGGTGTCTTTATCCTACTAGACGATGAAAAAGTAATTACCTGGATTGATGATTCACCTAAATTAGCCAAAGAAAAGTTTCCAGGAACTGTTCTTCCTCATCTTAATGATGGCAATATAAAGATAAATCCAGATGATAATCCATTTGAGGTTGTAGGTAAATGAAAAAGATTGATGATGAAGCACAGCTATATGAACGAGCGGTTAAAACCCTCTTACTGACAAAGCCCCATATATTTGGTAATCTCGGTCGTTCATCTGTTGTTTTTGAAAAAGCTATTGCTTCACATAGTGTCATTGCCGATGCTCTTATTTTTTCTGAAAATTATGGTATTATAGGAGTAGAAATAAAAACAGACCATGATTCAACTACAAGGCTAAATCGCCAGTTAAGCGCATATAAGGTCGTCTGTGACCAAGTGTATGTATTGTGTCATGACAATAAGTTAGAAGCCGTAGAGAGGGTATTAGAGCGTTATAAGCATACATCAGTAGGAATTGTAGCTTACTCTACCTATGAAGGGGAGCAGGCGTTAGGAATTGTAAAAGATTCTTATCCTGCTGATGAATATAAACCGGAAGCAATATTGGACGTTTTATGGAAAAGTGAAGTTAGGGCATTGGCTGATGTTGTATCTAGTCCAACGAAGCTAACTATTATAGATATGAAACGTAAGTTAGGAGAGTCATTTAATAGGTTTGCTATGTCTGTACCTCCTGTTTTTACAAATAGAATGCCAAAAAAGTCACTTATAAATCAGATAATAACTAGAATCGGAAAATATCAGGCTCATGAAATTGCAACTATGATGTTCTATGAACATATTAAAGACCCAGAAAAAGCGCTTAAGTACTATATGTTCAGAGATGATATTAGTTTGAATGAGGTTTTAGATGGCAAAAAACAATAAGTCAACAGGTCTTAATAACATATTACCAAAGCCAAATTTATCTACCATGAATTTCTCAACTCTTAATAAGAAGGTGTTGAGTGATGGCTCAGAGTTCATAGAGTCGAAGAAGAATACGGTTGCTAGAGAATATGTGTTAGAGTTTGTTAAGTCATATAAAGACGTTGATGATGAGATAATTAATCTTAAAGTAGATTATGCGAAGAGTATGATTTCTAATTATGAAGGAATTGATAAGAAGGCTATAAGAGTACGTCACAAGTCAAGCCATAACGGAATTATATCGCAATCAGATGTTTACTATGTCGATTTTTTAGGTAAAGGTGCTGGTAGATTATCAATCAGAATTCAGCCAAAGTCTGCTAAAGGTAAATATGACTTATACTATGTTTATAAAAAGCCAACAAAGGTCAAATCTTATGAAATCGGTAAAAAAGTAATATTACCCTATAATCCCTATAAAAAAGATATAAAGAAGAATCAATCTATAGCAAGACGTAAGCGTTCAGAAAGAGATAAGTATGGCGACAAAGAAGTATAATGAAACAGAAGTACAAGACCTATTTAAGAATAATAAAGTTGCAGGTATTAGGTATACCTTTGATAATGGTGATAGCATTTTACCAATAATGCCAACGAATGAATTTTTTATTGTTCCTATCGTAGGTCATCAAAGTCAGTTTTTAGCAAAGCTGTCAATAGTTCCAGTTTCTCAGTTGCAGACATCGATAAGAGACTTAGTAATATCAATGTTAGATAAAGTACATGCAGGTGAAGAACTACCTGATATGAGTGTCAGAAATTTATTAAACAAGCCTGTTCTAAAAGAAAAGACATTACAACCAGTAGTAATTGAATTTAATGAGCCCTCTTATGAGTATACTGATAAGCTTGTACAAGGCATAAGAATGAAAAAGCTAAAGGTATCTTCTAGCTCTATAGGAGACCTTGAAGATATAACCCATTCACTAGAAATTATATTTGTAGAAGATAGCAAATTATTAAATGGATTTGGTGCATTTAGCAACACAGAATTACGTACCAAGGCATTGAAAGACATACTGCCTTTATTGCTTTCTTATAATTTAGGTCTGTTTCCATATCAAGTTATTATGGAAACACCTAAAGCAACATTTGATTTTCTACCAGAGGATAGGTTGTATTCAAATATATCTGTTTTGGAGGATGACCTAATTATAAAGTCAGAAATTGGTCTCTATAAATTCTCACTTAAAAATATGGTAGGTATACTAAAGCCTATAGATGATACTCCGAGAGGGTATTCTATGGTTATAACAGATAAGTCAGAAAGGAATAAGTTAATCATTAACTTTAATTGACAACTATGGAAGAGATTAAAAACTTTAGAGATATTGCTAGTGAAGAACTAAATGCAATCTTAAATCAAGCACTGTTGGACTTGCGTGATGGTCAAGACAGTTATGTAAAAGTACCTGTTTTCGGTATCTATCAGAAAGAGCTTTACAATAAGAGGTCAGAAGTATCAAATCTGATTTCCCAGACAGGAATTAGTATTTCTGATAATGTTCTAGATGGTAATAATAACTGGCATCTACCTATTGCTAGAAAGGGATTCGTTCCAGATGAGTTAATCAATACAACTTCTCAGTTCAAGTATGTAGAAAGAAATGCTAATGCAACACCAGAAAGTTATATCATGTATATTGGAAAGTAATAAGACCAAAAGGTCTTTTTTATTTTATATATACTAACTGTTTGTTATATTTTCTACGATTTTTATGATAAAATAGTGTTATAGAGGTAGTTTGTTTATTCTGATGATAGTGACCATTATGTGTATAACCCTTGGTGTTAAAGGAATTAGACCTCCTTTTTCAGTTTCAAGATGTGCACAGTTTTATTATATTACATTTGCAAGAATGTTGATATAACAATGAAAATGGCTAAGTGGAAAAATATCTACCTAGTTTAGAAATGGTGGTAAATATAATTGGCTAACAAAGGTAAAACAATCCTTCAAGAGCTTTATGAAAACAAACTTATTAGCTCAAAGGTTAATACCTTCTTAGATGATGGTAAAACATTAGAGTTCATTACAAAATTTATAAACTCTCAAGGGATAAACATATCAAGAAGCTCCGTAGATAATTATAAGTCTAAAAGGGAAGAATCAATTGCAACAAATGTTCCTTTAGGTGAGTTATTAGATAAAAGAAAGAGAACAGGTAATGTTCTAGAGTTAGCTGCATATGAAGATTCTGACAAAGAAGGCTCGTTAATTTCAACAGACACTAATAATAATGTTGATTACCCAAAATCTAATCGTATACTATCAGACCTAGAAGTTCTAGATAAGATGGAATCAATTGGAGTTCAGACACTTGATTCCATGACAGAATTAGACCCACAGTTGTTACTTAAGGTTATCGAGGCTAAAACAAAGTTAACAGGTAATGTATCTGGTGGAATCACAATTGATGGTGTTAAAATGATTAGGCTTCAACAGCAAGCGTTAGAGGCTGCTTATACAGAAGTTTTAATGCAATATATACCTGAAGAAAAGCATGAAGAGGTCTTGGAAAAGATGGGTCAAGCAGAACAAGAGTTCTATGATAATATGGAATTAGGTGCTGAAGGTAGGAGATTAAAGCGAGTAATGAAAGAAGCAGGTATTGACTTTTAATCATAATTAGTGTATGATTAATATATAATAATTAAGGAGAATCACAAGAAAACAATGGAAAAAACATCCAAAAATAATCTGATAGAAGATTTTAAATATCAAGTTAAGAAAGAATCTGAATCAGATAATCCACATAAAATTCTGATTATTCGTTATAATGATGAGTCAAGGTTGGAAATTAAAGACAACAAGCAGATTAAGTATCTGTATGCAACTGCCACATTAAAAAATAAAAGACTACAACACATTGCTAAGTTTTTACTAAAAGATGCAGAATCATTTGATTTTGTATATGAGGTTTATGTTCATGGATAATTTTAACATTAAAGACTATAATCAAGAAGTACAGGATTTTTATGCACATGTATCTGACATTTTGGGCTCAGTCTCTAACCCATCTTCTGATGTGAAAGAAAAGCCTTCCTTAGAAAAATATACAAAAGTCATTCAATTAGGTGATGCTTACCTATATGGAATTAAGGGTCAAGTTGGGTTTAATAGGGATAATATCTCAACAGAAACTAAATCAATCATTCAATCCATTATTTTAGTTATGCACGATACAACACTGTCAGACATTCCTAAAGAACTACCAGAAATTTTGACAAAAAAGAACATTGATTATGGCAATTCATTTGACAAAAATGTTAATGAGTGGGGAGTAGCTGGCATCGGAATTCGTATCTCTGATAAATTATCACGAATTAAATCTCTGTTAGGAACTGCTTCAGGTCTTGTAGAAGACGAGTCTATTGTTGATACGTATACAGACTTATTGGGATATTTAACGTTAACAGCTAATTACGTTGATTACAGTATGAAGGCATGAAAGTAGGAAAATGACAGTGATAACAATTTCAGCACCCGTAGGTTCAGGCAAGACATCAATAGCATCATATTTAGGAAAAGTACTCGAAACTCCAGTTTATTATGAGCCAGTAAGTGAAAAAGATAATCCAATACTGAAGCTTTATTACAAAGACCAGTCAAAGTATGGTTTCCTTCAGCAAATATTCTTCCTTAACAAACGGTTTTCTCAGATTAAAAAGGCATATGAGACTAAAAACGCTATTATAGATAGCTCAATTTATACTGATGACATATTTTTGCATAGACTTTATAAAGATGGCAAAGTTACTGAGCAAGAAGTGTTAGTATATGAAGACCTTTTTAATAATATTATGGAGGAGATTGATGGTCTTCCATATAAAAAGAAGCCAGATTTAATGATTTCTATTGATTTAGACATTGATACTGAACTTGATAGAATCTATAATCGTGGTAGAGGATTCGAACAAGATGATAGCCTAAAAGAATATTGGCAAGGATTGTTAGATGATTATAAAGCTTGGATATCAACATATGACTTATCCCCTGTTTATGTTATTGATGGTAATAAAGACGACTTCGTAAATGATAAAGAATCAAGAAATAAAGTTATTACTGAGATAATTGATAAATTGCAAAGTATTGGTCAATTATCAGAGGACGAATCGAATAAAGCTAAATCTAGAATTAGTAGTCTATAAGGCTACTTTTTTTATTTGACATTATTTGATATATGTGTTATGATACCTTTAAGGTGATTTTGATAATCACTAAAAAATAAGTGAGGATACATTATGAAGGACTTTGATTTTAGAATATGGAGTAAAACAACGAATCAATACTTGCCTGAGAACTATAGTTACGTGCACAATCTACTTGAACCTTTTAACTCAGATAGTGAATACTACACCATAGAATTAGGTGTAGGTTTGTTTGATAAAAAAGGCAAAAAGATGTATAAAGGAGATATTTTGGCTGTCCTTGATGGCTCTGATTCAGAAAGACCCTACTATAATTATTTAGAGATTTCTTATGGGCAAGGAAGGTTTTATCTAAAAAATTCTGAAGCTGTTGAGTGGGATGATATCCTTGACGATGACCACCTATATGCAGAAGTTGTTGGTAATATTCATCAAATTCCTGACAATTTAGTAAAGGATTATCTATGACACAATTTATTGAAGTTTCAGAAGCACGCCATTTAGTTGATGAGTTGAAAGAGTCCTATAAAAACTCAGATAATGAGTATTTAGCCACTCTAGCTGATAGAAGATTAATTGATAGTGATAGAGTTGTCTTATATTCCAAAAAGAGATTTAATCGTTTAAAAACAGGTATACATACAATCGATAATCTTGATGTATTAGTTTATTGGTTAGTAGAAAATGTAAAATCAGATAGGGTTAGGTGGATACCATGAATTTATTAGAGCATTATATTAAAAAAATTCATTCAGAACGTATCTTAACAGAAGACTGGACTAAAGATTTTGACCACGGCTTTGTTAAGGTAGATATAACAGTTAATTGTTATGGAAGTTTGTCAAGAGTAACAACAGTTTTTTCTGACGATGAATGGGAAAAAATTAAGTCAGTAGGATACTATTTAAGGTAAAAGAAAGGTAACAGCATGAATTTGACACCAAAGCAGTATAAAAAGTTTCTATCAATTATTAATCCAGATACAACTTCGGAGGAATATAAGAATAAGGTAAAAGAACTTGCCAAA
This sequence comes from Streptomyces tamarix, assembly GCF_032423885.1. Taxonomy (NCBI): domain Bacteria; kingdom Bacillati; phylum Actinomycetota; class Actinomycetes; order Kitasatosporales; family Streptomycetaceae; genus Streptomyces; species Streptomyces tamarix. Next base: position 115,968 of record NZ_JAWCTQ010000016.1, read on the forward strand.
TCTTTCCACGAAGCTAGAGAAAACAATAATTTAGCTAATAAAATTAAGCACGATAAGCTAGGTAAGCGACTATTTAAGAAATATCCTTCCCTAACAAATCATTATAAAGTACCTAAAGACCGATATCTTAGAAACTTCCTTCAAGAGGGAACTCCCTTAGGCAGTACTCTGTTCTATGCTACTGAAAAAGTTGATGGAACTAACATCTCTGTTAATATTGATACTAATACAGGTAAGTATATTTTTGCTGGTAGGAATAGATTTTTAGATGAAAATGATTCAGAGAAACTATACTTAGATTTGCCTAAGATTTTAACAGATGAAGTCGTTAATGAGATGATTGATAAACTTAAGCAACTTGGTTTTGATAACGATGTTGTGCATATCTACGGAGAATTATATGGATTTAAGATTCAGAAGCAGAATTATAACATCAGTGAAAACCATGAACGCTCTGTAGTTTTGTATGATATTTTGGTCAATCAAGGTGCTAATGAATATCTGCATTTGAATCTGCATGATTTACTTATGGTAGTACCACAAGAGTTGCTTCCTCATCTAATTGATAGTGGTCTACAGACATTATCTAAATGGTTAGAAAATGAGCCCTATGAAGAATCTTTCTATGGTGGAATTAATGAAGGTTTTGTTTTTAAACCTGCCAAACGTCATGTATACTACGAAAATAAGCAATCGTATTTGGGAGTCAAGTACAAAACTGATAAATATTTAGAGGTTAAGAAAGTAAAAGCCCCTAAAAAGTCTCAGTATGAGGTTAATAACCCAGAACTTGTATCAGACATTGAACGATACATCACAGTAAATCGTGTCATGAATCTGGTTTCTCATGGCGGCATCACCCTAGAATTTAAAAACTTCGGTGCCCTAGTGAAGGAGTTAGCTGAGGATGTCTATAAGGAATACATTCGAGATGAATCAGAATCAGAAATCATGAAAAAGTATACTTTTGACGATATTCATGAAGCGACCTTTAAAACATTGAATAAGCAGATGAGCACAACTGTTCGTGAAGCAATCCAATCTTAAGGGTTGCTTTTTTATTTTGTATGTGATATGATATAAGCATATTAAGAAAGAGGAATACCATAATGAAAGAAGAAGTAGCATACAAAGCAATTGAACAACTACCTAAGAAGTTCGAGCAATTGCCAAATAAGGTTAGAGAGAACATTATAAAGTCAATTAATGTAGACCCTACACGATTTTATGAAGCGCTCGTTTATCCTATGAGTGATGACAAAAAATATGACCATATAATTCATCTAAGCTTTCATAATACAGGACTTTCTGGGTTTGATTATGGTGATTTTTCCTATCAGTTACAAATTGAGCCCTATCTTAGAAATGATGGCTATAAGGATGGAGACTCAATCAAGTTTATTTTAGATAAAGATGTTACAATCGTGACATCATCCTTTGTATCAGGAATCTTCTCAAAATTAGTTGATAAGGTAGGTGTAGATGGTTTTCGGAATAAATTTACGATTTATCACCCAGATAAGAAACTTGTTAATGATATCATGGAAGACCTGGTATATTCTGTATGAATAAGTATAAAAGAAATTTTGTTAAAGCTAATGATTTGAAGAGTTCCCATTTTACTAGATATACCTATAAAGACCCATTTAAGAATAGGCAGCCTTACACGCCAAGTAAAGTAGATGATACATATCATTATGTGGGATATAATTCCTTGTGGGACTTTCTATTAGAAGTCGTCTTTTCAGTAGGATATGATGTTATGTTCAAAATTACTCGGAGGTAAAAAAGTGGTAATAAACGTTAAATATACCAAAAACAGACAGGGTGAAATACTTTATGAAGCAAAAGACCCAAACATAAAGGGATTAATTTGTCATGGCTCTAGCCCATCAGAATTATATGAAAACCTTGAGAGGATGAGAAAATATGCAAAAGAAAATGGATTCACTTAAGTTTCCAACCATATACAACAACTTTAGTCATTCAGAACTATTGAATGGTGTTGAGGTAACAGATGATGATGCTCTTATCTTATTTGTTAGTATGGATGACATTAGATGGGGTAAAGATAACTTAAGGAAGTTACTTAATGTAGCACTAGGAGCAAAGAATAGTCTCGTTATATTTGCAGATGATTTACCAAAAGAAGTTGTTTCATATACAGTTGATATGCTTCCTAGTTTAGATAATCCTTCTATGCCTTCTGAGCAACATGTTAAGCAGATAGTTAGGTTTTTACTAGACAACCCGAACAAAAATATCATATCCTCATGCAGTGCAGGAATTAGTAGAAGTGGTTGGGTATCATTTTTCCTAGATGTTAAAAATGCTAGATTTGATTCTATTAAACGATTTGGTGAATCCTATTTATGGTCATTTGATTCTAAAAGAACAGTTGTTCATAATGGATATAATGCAAATTCTGCATTCACATACTACGCTATTGAAAACGGTTTGTTCTCTGATGAGGAAATACGTGCACTGAGAGAGTTGCCAATATTTAGTTTATATACACCAATACAAAAAGAAATTAGTTTATAAGGAGGACAACATGAAAGATTACGGTATGAAGTTACTACGAGAAGGAAATGGCGAACTATCAGAAGAAAAAATATCTACTTCTATTAAGCATGCTAATGAATATTTAAAGCAAATCGAGTCTCACGATGAATATAATAGTCTTAGATATATTAAGGACTATGATATCAATGGAAGAACAATAACAATGCATTTAGGTGAGAGTGGTCTAGAACTAATGAGGTTGACCATATCAGATGATTCTCATTATTTAATGGTTACGGGTAGTCTAATCTGTGCAACATTTTACTTAGATGGTGGGGATGGATTTTATCAACCCTTATACCCTGTAGCTGAAAGATATCTGATGAGCAAAGCTCAGGCTATTCCCTCAGATACTCCCTATCAGTTATTAGCTGATTTTAGTACGTATAAAGAGAATCTATCTAATTTTTTGGCACAGTATAATGAAGATGATTTTGACATAGATTTTAATGATTATCTTGATTTAATGGAAGAAGCTATTGATGCTGGTAATGAATACGATTATATGAGCGAAGGATGCATTGCCTTAATGGTTAAATATCTCGATGAACAGTTAGAAACGTTATATAGTTCTGACGATATTGGTTATGAAAATCGTTCAACAATGATTGAGTTAGCAATAACATATAATAAAGTTTATCGACTATTAGCTAATATTGTTAATGCCATTGGATTATTCTAAGACGTTTGGCTTTATGGTGGTATAGCCAAGTCTGGTAAGGCAATAGGTTGCAACCCTATGAGCATGGGTTCAAATCCCATTACCACCTTAGTAGGAGTATATTATGAAATATTTTTATCTGAATACCAGCAAAAGAATATCAATAAAGGAGTGAAAATAAATGACTAATAAATTTCCTGGAGAGTACTACCAATTCACAGAAGATGATATTTTACCAGATGGAACAATTTCTGATAAAGTTCCAATATTCGTTAAAGTCTTGTACCTAAAAGGAGAGCTTGAGATTGAGTTCTATTCTAACGCAAGCCCTGCATTTATAACCAGGCAAGATAATGGTAAGCGGTATTCTTGTTATAGATACCGAGATGAAGGAGATTATATTGTAAGGTTTGGAGAACCCTACAGTTCAGGAGTGAATGATTTTTCTATCGTTTCTAACAGAATCTTCACTAAGACATTTGGAAATCTGATTAAATAAAAGGAGAAGTATAATGAAAAACAAACAACCTAAAAATGAAGAGTATATTCTTAGGGTAGAAACAGAATCATGGCTAGAATGGCGTTCGTCATTAAAGAGACTTTTTAACTTAGGCTATACTTGGCATAGTAATAACACTGATATTTGGAAAGATAATTATTATTGGTTGGAAGGTGCTCGATATATTTATCTAGATACACGCTATAAAAAACTAACACGTGGCGGCGCAGTTGACCCGCTCAAGCAAGGAAGATTAGTAGATATAAAGGAGATTAAGTAAATGAAAACTGTATGGGCTCTATTTGATAGTGGAGATGGCTCCTATGCTAAAGCCCTTAGTGGGGGGGGGGAGTATAAAGTTATAGCTATTGGAAAAGATAAACTAAATGAAAATAAAGCTAATTTTATAAATTTGGATTTGGCTAATAACGGTATCCTATTCAATGACAATTCATTGTTTGATGAACTAGATAAGTTGCCGAAACCAGATATTATTTTAGCTAGTCCTCCTTGCGAAAGTTGGTCTAATGCAAGTGCTATGATGAGAGGCAATACTTGTTGGTATTCCAGTAGTACTGAGTTTAAAGATGGGCATATTGAAAACTCTAAGTTTACAATTAGAACTAGCAAACATATAGACACTAAGAACCACACACCCTTTAAGGTTGATTTTGCTAAGACTGTTCGCAATAGGATAAATGGTGAACTGTGTGCATTCAACACGATGGAAATTATTAAACGATATAATCCAGAACATTATATCATAGAAAATCCTATGACCTCTAAAATTTTTGACTACTATGAAGATGTATGTGATTGGCACAATTTGCGTAATAAAGTCCGTTATAATAACTATGATGAAAGCTATCCACAAAAACCAACTATATTCTTTAGTGATATGAATCTTGATTTGAATAGCTCAATTCATCCTTCACCAATAACAATAGGCGTGGATAAAAGAAAAAGTTCTAAACGGAAGCAGATTAGGAATTATAATATTCGTTCATCAATACCAAGCAGCCTAATATTAGAGGCAGTTAAGAAGTTATATGCAGTATAGCATAAGGAGAAGTTATGAAAAAAAGTAATCACACAGTTACATTGGTTTTTGAGAACACCGACTCAATTTCTTTTAATACAGGTAATGAAGTAATGATAACACCTTTTGTTATCATTAGTGATGTAACAAAAAGTTACACTATACGACCTGTAGATGGTATACTCACTACCTTATCTGCAAAAGAAATTTATCTATCAGTATCTAGAATGAACCTTACTTCTCCTCATTCTGAATTTTATAATAATGGATGGGTTACTTCTAAAGACAGTGATGAGTATGATGCATGGCAAATGTTGAAGGAGTACAGAGGAATTAGTGCTATTATCATAGATGAAGATAAGGATTCCGATATGATTTATGTTCCGTGGTCAGAAAGGTCAGAAACAGAAAATCTATTCGAGGTAATTGAACTTGGAGAAAACCCTGATGAACTATCAATTAGTATTAAGGAGAGGTAATGAGTAAATATATTAAAAAGCCAGTAGTTGTAGAGGCATTTAAGTGGACGGGTGATAGAGACCAAGGAGAAGACCCCTTGTGGATTATTGAAGCTATCGAGAATGGATTAGCATGGATTAGAGAAGGTACTAGTAAGTATGAACCTGTAATGTATATAACAAATTCAAAGGATGTAATGTTTGCAGAAAAAGGCGATTATATCATTAAGGATGCACAAGGCGAGATATATTCTTGTAAACCAGACGTATTTAAGAAGACCTATGATAAATACCCTGAGTATGATGAGATAGTAGACTTGATAAAAAATCAAATTCACCCTAATTATTAGACCATTCGGTCTTTTTTATTGACAAATTATGTAGTTTATGTTATACTATGTTTATACAAATAAGGAGAAAATATATGATTCAAGTGATTGAAAAAGATGTAGGTACAATTTGCAACCTAAAAAATAAATTCCTTAGAGCTAAACGGGGTGATATTGTTAGGGTAACAATCAAGGCTACTAACACCTATAACACTTTTGTCTTAGGTCTTACTAACCAACAGGATTCTTCTAAAAAAGCATACCAATTATTCAACTTGAGTACAGGTTATATTTGGCGTATTGGCGGTGAAAATCTAAGTGATGCGTTTGATGTGTGGTTTAAGAATGATGAAGAACTTACAATATCAGACCTAAACGTTTATAAGGAATCAAAGCTAATCTTAGATGAAATGGATATTAGGGGAGGCTTTTAATGCCAGAAATTAATACTGAGTTAAATACAGTTAAAGAACTTGTCGAAAAGGTATTATCACGTAACGTGGCAACACGGAGTAATGATACAAAACTTTATCTGGAATGTTGCAAAGAATTGGGTTGCAAGACCATGAAAGATATTGAACGAATGAACTTAAGTATTATTACAGTTCATAAGCTTAGACAAGTCATTCAAAATAAGGAAGGTCACTATAACCCTGCTAAAGAGGTACTTGCTATCCGTGAAAAACGTCATGTATCTATTAGAGAATACATGGTTAGAGTCGGTAATTGATGTATGTTAACAAGGAGATATAATACAACGGATGCTGTAACTCATGAAAGAAAAACGGTTACTGTAGATATATCTAGAAATACTGATGATGGCTATTATTATAGTGCTGTTGTTAAAGAAATGCCAGGTCTAATAGCAACAGGAGAAACTTTACCTGAATTAGAGTTAGACTTAGCAGGGGCTATGGAAGAGTGGGATATCACAAATTCACGAAGAGATAATAATTTATTTGTTTTTTCAAAACAGGCTTTCTTAAATATGCTATCTGAAAAATTAGATAATCCTACTAGTATGAAAATATCTAAGATGAGTTATTTATGTTCTGCTTATTATGCAGGAACATATGGGACATTAGAAGATTATCCAGATTTCTTAATATCTAGCGATTACGTTGCCTCTAAGTATGGTATGACTGATTCCTACTTTTTAGGTCACAAAATAGAAGATAAACCAAAATTAAAACTCATATTCAATGCTACTTTATCTGATAATCAGAAACATAATATACGATTGTTCATAGATAACTTTCTCAAGCAAGGCAAGTCAGTTGATGATTTTTCATTGGTTTTACGAACTAAAGAGGATTCTGTTTGGAAAGATAATTATGTAGAGGGAAATAATACACCCGTTAGTCTAGAAGACATAAAATCTGAGTATATTAATAAGGTCAATAATAGAGGAGAAAAATAGTGTATAAAGAATTAAATAAGTATGTAGTTATTGAGGAACATAATAAGCAAACTTGGTTACGAGGAACCGCTCAGCATTGTTCTAGATATGAAGATGGAGATTTTTTGTCTCCGAATCAAGCTAAAAACTTGTTTTTGCTAAATGCCATTCATGATTCTGAATCATTATATAAGGTTTCATTTAATGATAAAGATACTGTTAAGAAGGGCAAAGATGACATATCAGTGATTGTTCCTGATATGCTTGGTTTATATCATGAAAAAGAAGTTGTTGGAGTGAAGGTTGATACAGGAACACAACAAGGAGACACTTTTGCCAGATTTATAGCAGCGAGCTTTAGCGTTCGAGAGGCTGCTGAAGCAGATGATTTTATTTATTACTTGAGACTGCTAAAGTTAGATAATAACTATGAACTTTTCCCTGTAACTAACTATGATGGGGACGGACATAAGTTACTTTCTATCCATGTAGGCTTAGTCGAAGACGGTCATATTGTTGTAGACTTAGGCATCCCAGATGCGTTTGCTAAACTGCTAAATAGTTCTGTTTTTAATGATGTAAGCTACCCTAGAGAAAATATTGTTGACAGCATGTTAAACCAAGCTAGGACAATCTCAGAAATAAGTCGTAGATTAGAAATTAAATTGTAATTACAAAAGAGCTTGACAGGCTCTTTTTTATATGGTATAGTAAGCTTATAGAAAAGGAGACAAATAAATGAACAATAATGATTACATGATTGGTTTTGATAAGGGATATCGAGATGGTCATCTAAATAAGGCATATTGTAACACCTTTTCAATTGATTCAGAAGGCTCTGATGGGTATCGAGAAGGTTTTGATGTAGGTGAGGAAGACTACCTAGTAGAGAGAGGATACTAATATGAAGATGTACAGCTCAATAAGAAAGAGTCATAAAGATTTTAAAAAAGATGGTGGATATTTATGGAATCATGACCAAGTTAGACTATATAGAGAAATTAGCAAAAAATTAACATATCGTAAGCGCAAGTTTCCCCATAGAAAATGGTCGGAATCTAAATATTTAGAACAGAAAGATTTGTAATTTACATGACTGAAGAAAATATTTATAATCTATTGAATCCACTTCAGAAGCTATATATCATTAGTCCCTATGCATATGCAATGGTTGTATTTGTTATATTCATGATTAGTGTTGCCTTATTTGTCTACAGTAGGATAGAAAGAAATCTGCATAAAAAGAGAGCCAAAATTGAACTTATTATCTCTATTCCTTTTATTATACTATCTATGGTAAGTGCAATATATTGTCATCTTTCCGATAGTCAAACTACCCTAATTCAAAGTTATCTTAATTCTAATGCATTTAAGAATGATTATACTCCTAATGGAGATAGTCTTAATATCTCTAGTGATTTTGGGGTTGTTCCTATCTATAGCCTAGATAAATGAGAATCTGGTGACATTTACCTTAAAGGGATGTCTTTAAATAACACAGGTGATTCTGGGATTCATTTTACTAATGATGTTAGTGATAAACCTAAAACAATTAGAGGTTCTGTAAAGAGTGAGTTTAAGCTGAATAGTGATAGAGTTTCAGTTAATCCGAAAAGTGAGATATCATACAACAGTGCTTATATTGTTGTCAGAACAATTAATAAAAAAGAGCACAAGCATATCATTATGATAGCTAATGCTCTGCTAAAACGCGATGTTTCTAAGGATGCCTATGTAGATATTTACATTCCAAACCATTCTTGGGAGCCTGTTTATTATAGACATGATTTTAGCTTAAATACGGATGAGAGATACTAAATATGATAAATCCAAATAACTTAGAGACCATGAAAATACCTGTGTATACAGAAGAACAAATAAATCAAATGCTAACCAAAGAAGACTTAGAGGAGTTTTTGATTTTAATGGGATATGAAAAAGATTTTGAAAAATAACATAATTATACAAACATTTGATGGTAGTTATATAGATATATCTAAGCATGATTATGAACAGATACTTATGTTAGAGGAAATGCAAAGACAAGTAACAAATAGGGAGGAGTAGTGAATTGAACTATCAATTTTATGCAGATTTTTCGGGTGAATACTATAGATTTAAAGAAGAGGATGTTTTACCTGATTTTACACTATCAGATAGTGTACCAGATTTTATTAAGAGATTAGTTGATAATGGAACCTTAACAGCAGGATTTTGGCGACTTGGTATTGGTCAGCCAAAAGTTCTTAGTTATACTTGGGATGAAAACCAAGTAGATGATACAGTTTTCCCAGGTGACTGCATTATTCAATTATCCTACTTTCAAAGATTAGGTCAAGATGAAGTTCATATTATTCCTCGTAGGATATTTGATGAATTGTTCCACGGAGATGAAAGAGATAAAAAGGAGCCCCAGAAAACAAATGATGTATGACTATGTTGAGGTACGAGAACCAAAAATAACTAGTAAATCTTTATTTTCACGTAAAGGGAATACTACCGTAAATATTCATAAATCAGATGGAAAAGTAGAAGTTTCTATTGCTGTATTAGATGGATATTTTCCTGCTTTTGATATTAAGTTAATTGATGATAAGTTATGGTCTAGAAAGGATAAAACGTTATCTGAATACACTTATTACTATGATTTACTTTCTAGAGTTAGGGATTCATTTCCAGATAATATTGACGGATTTGGGAGATGGGAAGAGAGAGTAAGGCAGTAAAAGTATTAGTTGGAGAATTTGGTATGAAGAATAAATTAAGATGGCGTAGATTAGCTAATATTGAGTATAACCCCAGAAAACCTTATCTTTGGGATGATGACCCTCACGATAACATCATATACTTTTTTACCAGGGAATCAGAGTTATCATTAATAGCATCTAAATATGAAAGTATGTATGATGGTAACATATTTAATAGTGGCTATGACTTATCTAAGAGCAAGGTTAGCTATATCTATAAGAAGCATAAGGCTTATTCTACTAAAGATTTTGAATACCATCACAAGTATAGAGTTAAAAAGAAGCGTGGTAGGAAACGTAGAGCATCAATTAGAAATGACCAGCTTAAATATGTTGAAGAGTTTAATGAAAAGACGGGTAGGGTGTTAAGAGGTGAGTAAAAATGTAAATTATGTGCTAATTAGCTCAGATGACAGTATTGATGATGAACAAGTTTTTGTGGATACATATCCTATTGTGAAGGAAGATAGTAGATATATTACTTTTAAAGAAGGCTCTGGAGTTAGCACTCTTATGAAATCTGAATTTAACCATATAAAGGGTCTAGGCAATGATTCTAATAGTCCTTATTATAGTGAGAGATATTCTATGTTTTCTAATATCTATTCTATTGAAGATATGATAAGTAAGATAGTTAATAGAATGGTTAAAGAGGCAAATGAAAGAGAATCTATCGCTAATAATGAAATGGAGTCTGCAATGTCATATTCTGGTCATGTTGAGGAATTGGTATCGGATATTAAGGAGAAGTATCATGGCATTAGTTGAGTATAAGGTAGTACGTGAAGAATATATTCACGAATTAGAAGAATCAGTAGATGAGTACCTTAAAAAGGGATGGAAACCTGTTGGAGGTGCAACAGTAAGGTTTAACGCTTATATGCAAACATTGGTTAGAGAGGATAATAACAATGATTGACGAAGATTTATTAAAAGAAAATATGCAATTATATACTGATAAAGTTCATATGCTAAATGAGGTTTCAGAGCCTAGTTACCAATTAAAAATAGCAATTGCACAAGCAGAAGGACAGTTAGCTGTCACAAATGATTTATATCATTATGCTCTGACAGGAGAGGAATCAGACAACACTATCCATTTTCAAGCACTAGCAGAATCACTAGCTAATTATGGGGCTGTCACAGGTAAAAATTTTGATTTTAATGATGCATTTAGTAATCTTGATGATATGACTATAGAGATAGTAGAAGATATTGCCTATCAACAATCTTGGATAGATACGTATAAAACGTATACGTATTTGGATAATTCCAAATAAAAGTATAACATTGCCCTTATGGGCTTTTTTTATTTGATTAAGTTATTGACAAAATTAGTTATTAGTGGTATAGTAAATTATAGTAAATAAGAAACACAGATAGTAAAGGAGAGTAAATATGAATAACAGATATGATTTAGATGACACTCACGATTGGACGGAGGAATAAAACTATGTATGAAGATGCTATAGAGCATTTGGAATTAGATTTAGAGAACCTATATCACGATATGAGTATGATGAATAGAGAAGAACTTGAGTCTTACACAGAACGGATTTATATCAAGTTATATAGTATTCAGTATAAAAATCGTGTTAAAGAGGCAGAAGAGCGATATTGGTCGCACGTTGATGCTGTGTATCAGCCACACTAAGGAGTAGGATATGAAAAGTAAAGAAGAGCAGTTATACTGGTATTATACAGGTTACCACAATGGGAAACTTGATATTGATGATGGTGAGTTAACTATCCCTACTGAATATGCAGAGGATTATGGTTATGGTCTTTTAGATGGTGATATGAATGCTCACCCAGATAGGTATGAAGATAGTATTTACATTTAAGGAGAATGGCAGTGAAAGAATTTAGTTGCGTTAATGTACCTATTAATAGTTATCAAGAATTTTATGAATTAATGTATCACCTAAAAGAAGTTGGTTTTACATCAAAGATAGAGGGTACTCGCAAAATATCTAATAATAACACTTATTTAGTTATTTTCACTAGTGGTGATATTGACATTGATTATGGTGTTCTTCCTAATGAAGCAATTATGGATTACAAGACGGCTATTAGTTTATCATCTATTCCAAGTATATTTTATGCATATGAAGAGTCACATTATTATGCTGTTGGCTATAAGTCTAGTAATGCACACGATTAAAGGAGGTATAAAGATATACTGATGGCTTATAAAGTTATAGTAAATAGAGATTTAGATGAGTTTTATTCAGAGGTAACGTTATCTCTATATCATACATCTATTTTTGGTGGAACTTTGTTATATTCAAAAACATTTGAAGATAATAAGGCATTGTCCCAGTCTTATAGTGAAGAGACTTTTTATAAGAAGGATAAAGCATTGGAAGTGTATTCTACTTACAACAAGTTATTAACTAATAATTAGGAAAACGGAAAGAGTATAAAAAATGAAAAACGTATATGTAACAGAATTAACTTTTGAAGACGAGGAAATAGTCACCCCAGAGCAAGTAATTAAAGAACATGGTAGCGATAATTGGTCAGCAAAAGATGTAGCAGAATTATTGGCAGACCTTGACTATGGTGGTTTTAGTTTGGATGATGATGCCAAAGGTATTGAGGTGCATATTAATGACTTTGATGAACTTGCTAAATGGGCTATTGAGCATGGATTAGTTGAATATGATACTAAGAATACACCTAAGTCAGCAGCACTAAAAAAGAGTGACTTCACATATGAGAATGAAGAATATAAGTTTGTCTTCTTGGTTGCTGATATACTTGCTGACTTCCTTTCAGAAGCAATTAACAACATTAAGAGTTTGGATTCATTCCCTACTGGTATTGGCATTGACAAACGAGAGGTTTGAATTTCTAAGTATCTGAACTTAACTATAGCGAGCACAATATGAAGTAGGTAGTCTAGATTATGGAATACAAATCAGAAGGAAACAAGATAGTTGTTTATTCATATGAGGAAGCGGTAAATGCATTACTAATTGATGAAGAGGTAGCATATCCAACGTTACAGTTGACGACTGCTTATTTTGATAATTGGTATGCAGGAGAAGATTATACATTTAATAGATGGTTTGGTGAAGATAATTGGTATATTGATGAGCCCGATGAGACTACAAAGATTCTGATGGTTAATAACGAGCCGAGAAGTTTAATTAAGTTAGTATCTATATACCAAGGTGATTAAAAAACGAATTAACTTGACATTTATAAAATAGTGTGTTATCCTATGATTATAGTATAAGAAAAAGGAAATAGACATGAATAACACACAACTAAAAGAAATTGATGAACTACGTGAGAAAGCAGTCAAAGTTCAAGGCTGGCTCAATGACTACAAGCTAGGAAAATTTGATGATTATGAAAATCAACCAGTTGAACTAAGAATAGCAGATAAGCTACTGAATGAACTGACTCATGAATTGTACCAACTAAGTCACCCAGATTTTTTTACTAACAAAGAGCAAGTTGTAAATAAAGCTAAAAAAGAACTTAAGAAAATTCTTTTAAATGATTGGGATGAGGTTATGATAAATGCCCATGGTATGACTGTTTCTGGATATGATGTAAAGGAAAATATTCAAAGATTTACATTAGTGTTTCCGAATGAACCTAGAAATAGATATGAATTTTCTTTTGATGGTGGTGAGTTAGTGCAACTTAATATGTCAGAGGTTAAGTGGTCTAAAGTTTGGGATTAAGAAAGGTAGGGAACTGTGGATACATCTAATCGAGTTGGTAATAGCCAATGGTGTCAATCTTGTCTGAAGCGAAAAGTAAATAAAGGATATACTCAATGTTGGTATTGCGAGCATGGTAAAGGAGTAGTGGACTACTCTAAGCTAGGCTATAAAGCTGGTTATATGGCACAGAGACATTTTCATTTGACATTTGAAAGTGCATGGAATCTCTATGACAAAGCAATAGTGAATGTACCGTATAATTATAGGGATGATTTCTGTTTTGGCTTTAATGCTGGTGTAGATAAGTATGAGGATGAATATTGCATGGATGCGGCTTTTGGATTTGATTTATAAGGAGATATAAATGATAGATAAACGAGAAGTAGAAGGACTGTCTAATATTATGTTTGAGTTAACTGTCGCCCATGGTCTTACTCCTCAGAAAGTAGTTACAGCTACAGATGTAGATTATAATACGGTTGTTAGAATACAAAGTGCAAATCCTTTTGTAGAATCAGATGATTTCGTAAAGGTTAGGGAATATGTTTCTAAATATTATGAGAGTAGGAGATAAGTAATGACACCAAGCCTAAAGATTAAAAGTCCATCAACTAATACCGTAGTTTCTATACCAAGAGGTACAGAATTCACTATATTTCCATGGGGATTTTCAGAACAGAAAGCTCGTTATACTAAAAAAGGTAAGGTTATTGTATATCGAGATGCATTATTCAGAAAAGGGAATAATAGATTTTGGAAATATATAGTATTTAAAAAATACCCATCAGCAAAATCTTTTCTGAATAGCTGGAATAAGTCCCTAGTTATTGAGAATGGTAATGGTATGGAAGATTATTGGGATATAGCTATCTATGAAAAGTATGATGATAACTATGAGAATTAATGAATTAGGAGAACAGTAATGAAAAAATTAGTAGTAAGTAGAGCTGCTTTTGATGTATTAAAAGAGTTCCGTACAGATAACAAAGCATTCCCTTTGGATGGATTGCTAAATATGGGTTTGATTACTAATAGTATCTTAATTCAGGAAGATTTATCGTCAGAAGGAGAACATTTAGTACTCCGTTACCTACTTGGCGACCCAGATGTAGCGTTGTTAACTGAGAAAGAGACTCATCGTGTTGCTATTGGTGATGTAGTAACCTTATCAACAGGTGAGAAGATTGTACTTGATGAATCAGTTACTTTTACAGGTCATACGAAAGGTTAGCTATGAAAAGTCTTAAATCAGCTAAACATATCAAGAGGAGTCTATCAGAACGTTCACCTTTATCACCAGAGGAAGAAGACCAACTATATAAAGATATCGAAAATGCTATTAAACAAGGAGATAATAGTATTAGATATTATAACCACAACTTTAAAGTACCAAACTATTCGACTCAAATCGTTTTAACAACTCCTGACCTTAATACTAATACGCCTCTTAGTAGGTCATTGTACAATCAATTGGGAAAGAAAAGCGTTATTAAATATGTAGAGGGTAAGAAGTATCATATTAAGTCATTTGATGAACGTGTAGAAACGATACGAGAATTAACCCCAACACCGACATACATTAAAGATTATTATACTCCTGCTTATAGGATTATTTGGTGGGATTCAGAGGATAAATATTATCAGCATTATTAGTGAAACATATAGAGGAGTATGTAATGAGTAAAATCGAGCAAATGAATGAACATGCTAAATATGCTTATTGGTATATGTCAAGGGGTCATAAAAAAGAACTTGGTGTCAATATTAAGTTGTACCAAAATATTATTAGGTATTCCCTTTGGATTTTACACTTCCTAGTATTTATGATTCTTATAATTAGTATTGTTGGCTGGGTAATAATTCCATGGATAACTGATTTAATGGAAGAGATTCCTCTTAGTTATGAAAGACACCTTAGAAATAAGGGAATTATTTACGATAAGCATCAAGCAATTAATAAGATAAACAAAGATAAGAGGTACTCAACAGAAAGTAGAAAATATGAGTGGGTCATAACAGTAGATAACGTTATCCCTATTCATTTATCAACTGCAGGAACTTTTGACTTAATTACCGTGTATAATCATAATAAGTGGATAAAGTATACACAATTAGGACTGAGTGACCAAGAAATAAAAAGAGTCTCAGACTCTATAGGATTGGATGTAGGAAATGGTTATAATTTGGATGTGTCATTAACGAAGTATGAACTTGATAGTAAGGAACAGTATGTAAAGTTCTCATACTCCTATGTAGACCCAGAATATTGGCGTACAGAATATGGTAAAAAGCTACTGCAAATGCGTAAATACTTCTCACCTATAGAATATGAAAAGTACGTTAATCGAGATGTAGACTCTTGGAATAAACTTGGAGTAGGATTCGGTGTGTTGGGATTTTACAAGAGTGACTTAACAGTAACCGTATATGCATAGAGGAGTATGAAATGACATTTGTTGAAAAAGATATAGGTAATTATATCGTATATTCTAATGGAGATATTTTTTCAAAGAGGTCTAATAAGTTTCTAAAAATAAACTACAATACTACACATAGTTATGCTAGGGTATCGATAGATGGAAAAACAATAAAGCTGCACAGATTAATTATAGAGACATTCTTAGGGAAAAGTGAATTAGAAGTCAATCATATCGATGGAAACAAAAGGAATAATAGTCTGTCTAACTTAGAGTATGTTAGTCGCTCGCAAAATGTTAAACATGCATATGATAATGGATTAGTACCTCGACATAAAACTAGCAATAAATCAGTAAAATTAGTAATTAAGGGTAAAAAGATTGGCACATTTGACAGTGGCAGCTCTCTTTCTTTACTACTTGGTAAAAATAGGCAATGGCTTGGTAATCAGCTACATAAAAAGGAGATTGTTAAATATGGGGATTTTTCTATCATGTATGACAATGAAGAGGAGAGTATAAATGGGACTAACATTTGATGAAGCAATAAAAGCACTAGAACGTGACGGACTATTTTGGGATGATATGTCAGAAGCCTTTGTTACAGATATAATTGATAAATTACAACAAGAATATGCACCAACAGTTAAGATGACGAAAAAGCAGTACCATAGTTTTAAACTATGGAAGTATCATACAGCGGGGTGGAATATGACTAATTGTGCTGAATGGGCACAAGATGAGCATATATTAGCTAGTGAAGCTATGCGAGCATGGTTACACCCAGAAACAATCGAGCCAATTGAAGAATGAGTAAATATTATAAAAAGCCACATAAGAAGAGCTATAAGCCCACTAAAAAGTCTGTATCATACCCTAACCATAAATATAGCTATGACCTACCTAAACATTATAAGAACAGAAAAGGTAAGAAGTATGCTAAGTATGAGTGGTATAATGAAGATACGTTTTGGGACTTAGATGAGTTTATAATCAATCGTAAAAGGTACAACGTTAATGTACATTGGTACACATTAGATGATGCAATAAAAGAAACAACTAATTCAAGTAGCTGGATATACCCTATTACCTCATTAGAGGAGTATAACAATAATAGATATAAGTATTTGTTTACCAGGAAGCCCAGATGGCGAGTTATGGCTCCCTATATTCAAGAAAGTATAGCAAGGAAGCATAAAGCATATAATGAGAGTATATCCATAGAGGAAGAGAGATAATAAATTTAGCCAATTGAATGGAGGAATTAGCATGGATAAATTTAATCATGTCCCAACAGTAAAAGAATTTAATCAACAGTCTACTAAAAGCTCACAATGGTTAATAGAAGCTCAAGACGAGTTACTCACATGGTTCAATCAGGTTGTTGATGTACCTAATGTAGGTGTAATAGATAATACAGCTATACTAGATAGTTACAATTATCCTAAAGCTTATGCTCTATTGAATATTAGACCAGAATACCTAACTGATAAAGGGTATAAACTTAATCCTACTACAACACTAGTTGATGATTATAAGACTACACAAATGGGCTTAATTTATAATGCAGAAGTAGCCTCATTTTACGTAACATGGGGTTAGAGATACGAAGCTTATTAATAGTACCTTATACCCTTTGTCTAATGGGGGGGGGAGAGTAGTCCATTATAGTAGCATAGGTAATAGCCCTGACTTTGACCCTGCACTCTATATTGCTTAGAAACGGATTACCTTATAAGCCCTATTACCTTATGAGTGGAACTACCTTATGAATTGAATGAACTATAAATTATACTACTCTATGAATGAACTGCCTGGGCTGTGTGATACATGCTCCCAATTATAGCCATTTATTTAGTTTTTCCATTAGACTAACTAAATACTTTGCGCTCCTCCTACAACACTACAACAAATATTACAATAATTTCACTATAATATCTCCGATAGCCCAATATGGCGCTAATCATCCCCGAAATTGCCAGAATTTGCTCTCCATCTCATCCATATCTACCCATATTCATTCAAATAAGCCCATAGTAGCTCTAATTGGCTCATATCGTCTGATGTGGGCTTTTTCTGTGTCATTTAAGGTAAATACACCTAATATGCTTAGAATGGCTCATACAGGCTTATACAGCCCAATAAATAAATACAAGCAATTTAGGTAAAAGGTATTGACAACTACTAGAGGATGTGCTACCATATAGGTATAGTTTAGGAGGAGCAATTATGCTACGATATGACGAACAGGGTCATCAATACACTTACTTAACTCATGCAGAGGAAAAGCGAATTATTGAAAACCTATGGAAAGAAACAGATGCTGAAATTGAGGCACTTATACAGGAGAAGAAAAATGGATAAATATGAACAAGGCTACGATGATGCAATGACTGACCTACCACTTGACCAGTTCCTATGCACAAATGAACAATACCAACGTGGGTATGAAGATGGTATGCAAGCCCTTAAGGGAGGAGAGTACTAGATATGATTAGTGCATTAGAATTAGTACAGGAGTATCAAAGGTCTCAAGAAGAAATCGTTGAAGAGTTGTTAATTAATGAGGCAAAGAGTGGAGGCAGGAAGGTTACATTAACGCCACTAGATATTGGCTACTTATGGGCAACCTCTGAAAGTGGCTCAAAGCTACTAAAGCGTGAAGGGTATAAGATAGAAGTACCTGATAAGCTATCACTGAAAGAGGGCTACTACGTTAAAATTAGTTGGTAGCTCATCCCCTAAAAGATAAAAAGTATTGACATTTCAGATAATGTATGTTATCATCTAGGTACAGTAAAGGAAAGAGGAAATAATCATGACACAGGTAGAAAAGCAAGAACTTACAAACACTATTGAGCACAAGGCAGATATGTTAAAGCTTAATATCACTCAAGGTAAGATTGAGGAAACAGATGAAACTACTGAGCTATTGGACTTAGTTAAAGATGCTAAGGAAAACGGCACAAGCACTATGGAAGCTAAACTTCTATTAGAAGACTTGGAATTAGCACTTGCTTAAGGAGGAAATAATCATGGATAAAGAAGAACTTGAACATATCATTAATCGAACTATCATTAAAGAAGCTAAAAGTGGTGAATATAGGCTA